>CAURVH010000002.1:0-331578 GCA_963528645.1 uncultured bacterium | reverse complement strand
GGATGGAGTGAGGTGGACACGTGATTGATGTCAATCTCATTAACGGGATTGCGCTTGCCTTCGAAGGAGATGCAGTTTATTCTATGTATATTCGTCGCCATCTCATTCTTAAAGGCATGACCAAACCCAATAAACTTCACCAAGAGGCGACCAAGTATGTCTCAGCCAAGGCTCAGGCTTGCTTGATTGCCCTCATGTTGGAGGAGCAAGTCTTGACGGATAAAGAAGAAGAAATCTACAAACGAGGTCGCAATACCAATAGCCACACAAAGGCTAAAAATGCTGATGTGGTGACCTATCGCATGTCTACAGGTTTTGAAGCAGTGATGGGCTATCTCCATCTGACTGAAAATGTGGAGCGTCTAGAGACCTTGATTTCGTGGTGTATCCAAAAAGTGGAGGCGTAGAAATGCTTGCAAAAGAATTACTAGACTGGTTTCCTGAGGCTCAGATTTCAGATCAGCCAATAGAGAAGCTAGGATATCTGACTCTTCCTCTGACTCCACAACAGTGGATTTTACTGGAGGAGGCGAATCTCAGTGAACGTGAAAAGCAGTTAATTGCCCTTTTGACCCAGCAGGAGCAGGCCAGTTCGCTCAATCCTTGGTATCCCTATCTGATTGAGGGGAAGGGGCAGACGCCTCAAACTTTTAAAAAGATACAACTGGTTTATTGCCATCTTTCTTATTACCAACAGGAAAATCTAGCCTCTTGGCTGGATATGATGCAGACCCTCTTTCCTAACTGCCAGACAGTGTTGCAGGTCGGAGTTCAGGACTATGTTTTTGTTCTCCAGCAAGATAAATACACCTCTGTTCGCTCAATCTTATCCGATACGATTGAGGCAGTAGAGTATGACTTTGGTCTTCGTCTATCTATCATGTTAGGGCAGGTTTGGTCTCAGACTGGGTATCAGGCTCTGTCAGATTTAATCCAAGCAGAGCGGGACTTGTTTAAGACATGGTGGCGTCAAGGTCATCAAGGTGTTCATACTTTTTCACAGCTCTATCTCTGGAGTCTTGGGGAAAGACTTGTGGACCTGAGGGTCTTTAAAGAATGCCTGCATCAGATGATTTTGGATCAGGATCAGATTCAGGAAATTATCCTATCTCTCTGGGAAAACAGTGCTGTTCTGACTAAAACAGCTCAGCAACTCTATCTGCACCGCAATTCTCTCCAATACAAGATTGACAAATGGGAAGAATTGACAGGACTTCAGTTGAAGGAGTTAACGGATCTCACCTTGTGTTATCAGTTGATTTTACCAGATATTCTCTAAAGTTTTGTGCAAGTTGCACAGAACTTTTTTGTTTTTTTGGTCACCTTGCCATAGAAAAGTAAAGCGTTTTCATCTATAATAAAACTATCAAAAGACAAAAGGAGTTCACCTTCCATGGTAGAATTAAATCTTAAAAACATCTACAAAAAATATCCAAACAGCGAACACTACTCAGTTGAAGACTTCAACTTGGACATCAAAGACAAAGAATTTATCGTTTTCGTAGGTCCTTCAGGATGTGGTAAATCAACAACTCTTCGTATGATTGCTGGTCTTGAAGACATTACAGAAGGTACTGCATCTATCGATGGCGTGGTTGTCAACGACGTAGCTCCAAAGGACCGTGACATCGCCATGGTATTCCAAAACTACGCTCTTTATCCACACATGACTGTGTATGACAACATGGCTTTCGGTTTGAAATTGCGTAAATACAGCAAGGAAGATATCGACAAACGTGTTCAAGAAGCAGCAGCAATCCTTGGTTTGAAAGAATTCTTAGATCGTAAACCAGCTGACCTTTCAGGTGGTCAACGTCAACGTGTTGCCATGGGGCGTGCAATCGTTCGTGATGCAAAAGTGTTCTTGATGGATGAACCTTTGTCAAACTTGGATGCCAAACTTCGTGTATCTATGCGTGCTGAAATCGCGAAGATTCACCGTCGTATCGGAGCTACAACTATCTACGTAACCCACGACCAAACAGAAGCGATGACACTTGCAGACCGTATCGTTATCATGTCAGCAACTAAGAACCCTGCTGGTACAGGTACTATCGGACGTGTTGAACAAATCGGTACACCTCAAGAAGTTTACAAAAACCCAGTTAACAAATTTGTAGCAGGATTCATCGGAAGCCCAGCTATGAACTTCATCAATGTGAAATTGGTTGGTAGCGAAATTGTTTCTGACGGTTTCCGCTTGAAAGTGCCAGAAGGTGCTTTGAAAGTTCTTCGTGACAAAGGCTACGAAGGAAAAGAATTGATCTTCGGTATTCGTCCAGAAGATGTGAATGCAGAACCAGCTTTCCTTGAAACATTCCCAGAATCAGTTGTCAAAGCTACTATCTCAGTATCAGAATTGCTTGGTTCAGAATCTCACCTTTACTGCCAAGTTGGTAAAGACGAATTTGTTGCCAAAGTGGATGCTCGTGACTACTTGCAAACAGGCGCAACAGTTGAACTTGGATTTGACTTGAACAAAGCGCACTTCTTCGACGTAGAAACTGAAAAAACAGTTTACTAAGATAAATAAAATAACAAAGCACTGCAGAGTCTCTCTTGCAGTGTTTTTCTTTTAATTGCTTAGGCTAGGCATGAAAACAGGCTTTTCTAGTTTTAATATTCTTAAAAAAGTGATAAAATGGTAGGAAGAATTGGAGAAAATAGATGCCGAAAGAAGTGAATTTGTCGGGCGATGAGGTTGTCGCTTTAACGCAAAAATATTTATCGAAAGAAGATGTTGCTTTTGTACATAAAGCCTTGGTTTACGCAGTTGAATGCCATAGTGGTCAATACCGTAAATCTGGCGAGCCCTATATTATTCATCCCATTCAGGTGGCAGGGATTTTAGCCAAGCTTAAGCTAGATGCCGTGACAGTTGCCTGTGGTTTTTTGCATGATGTGGTTGAAGATACGGATGCGACATTGGATGATTTAGAGCAAGAGTTTGGTCATGAAGTTCGCATTATTGTTGATGGAGTGACTAAGCTTGGTAAGGTTGAGTACAAATCGATTGAAGAGCAATTAGCGGAAAATCACCGCAAGATGCTCATGGCCATGTCTGAGGATATCCGTGTTATCTTGGTCAAACTTTCTGACCGCTTGCATAACATGAGGACGCTCAACCACCTACGAAAGGACAAGCAGGAACGCATTTCCAGAGAAACCATGGAAATCTATGCTCCACTTGCTCATCGTCTGGGGATTTCCAGCGTCAAGTGGGAGTTGGAAGACTTGTCCTTCCGCTATCTCAATCCAACTGAGTTTTACAAGATCACTCATATGATGAAGGAAAAACGCAGAGAGCGTGAGGCTTTGGTCGATGAAGTCGTGACAAAGTTAGAGGACTACACTTCCGAACGCAATCTAAAAGGGAAAATCTATGGCCGTCCCAAGCATATCTACTCTATCTATCGCAAGATGCAGGATAAGAAGAAACGCTTTGAGGAAATTTATGACCTGATTGCCATTCGTTGTATCTTAGATACCCAGAGTGATGTTTACGCCATGTTGGGTTATGTGCATGAGCTGTGGAAACCCATGCCAGGTCGCTTCAAAGACTATATCGCTAACCGCAAGGCCAACGGTTACCAGTCTATCCATACGACCGTCTATGGACCAAAAGGGCCGATTGAATTCCAGATTCGTACCAAAGAAATGCACGAGGTTGCTGAGTACGGGGTTGCGGCTCACTGGGCTTATAAGAAAGGAATCAAAGGTCAGGTCAACAGCAAAGAGTCTGCGATTGGTATGAACTGGATCAAGGAGATGATGGAGCTCCAAGACCAGGCTGACGATGCCAAGGAATTTGTCGAGTCTGTTAAGGAAGAGTATCTGGCGGAGGAGATTTACGTCTTTACCCCAGATGGTGCAGTTCGCTCCCTTCCAAAAGATTCAGGTCCGATCGACTTTGCCTATGAAATCCATACGAAGGTCGGTGAAAAAGCAACTGGTGCTAAGGTCAATGGCCGTATGGTTCCTCTGACAACCAAGCTCAAAACTGGAGATCAGGTCGAAATTGTAACCAACCCCAACTCTTTTGGCCCGAGTCGTGACTGGCTCAACATGGTTAAGACCAGCAAGGCTCGTAACAAGATTCGTCAGTTCTTTAAAAATCAAGACAAGGAATTGTCTGTTAATAAGGGACGCGAACTGCTGATTAATCAGCTCCAAGAGAATGGCTATGTGGCTAATAAGTATATGGACAAGCGGCACATGGACCAAGTCCTTCAAAAGACCAGCTACAAGACAGAAGACTCCCTCTTTGCTGCTATCGGTTTTGGAGAAATCAGTGCTATTACTGTCTTTAACCGTCTGACTGAAAAGGAACGCCGTGAGGAGGAACGTGCCAAAGCTAGGGCAGAGGCTGATGAGTTAGTTAAGGGTGGCGAGGTTAAGGTTGAGAATAAGGAGAAGCTCAAGGTCAAGCATGAGGGCGGTGTGGTAATCGAAGGCGCCTCAGGTCTCCTAGTTCGGATTGCCAAGTGTTGTAATCCAGTGCCAGGTGATGACATTGTTGGCTATATTACCAAGGGTCGTGGTGTGGCCATTCACCGTGTGGACTGTATGAACCTTCGCGCCCAAGAAAACTACGAGCAACGTCTCCTTGATGTGGAATGGGAAGATCAATTCTCAAGCAAGGAATATATTGCCCACATTGATATCTACGGCCTCAACCGTACAGGTCTCTTAAATGATGTTCTACAAGTTCTTTCCAACACGACCAAGAATATCTCAACCGTTAATGCCCAACCAACTAAGGATATGAAATTTGCCAATATCCATGTCTCCTTTGGCATCTCAAACCTCTCAACTCTAACGACAGTAGTTGATAAGATTAAAAGTGTGCCAGAAGTCTACTCTGTCAAACGAACCAATGGCTAATTACTAGAAAGGCTATTATGAAAATCATCATTCAACGAGTTAAGAAAGCTCAAGTGAGTATTGAAGGTCAGGTTCAGGGAAAAATCAATCAGGGGCTCTTATTGTTGGTCGGAGTAGGACCAGAGGACCAAGAGGAAGATCTGGACTATGCTGTCCGAAAGCTCGTCAACATGCGAATTTTTTCTGATGCAGAAGGCAAGATGAATCTGTCTGTCAAGGATATTGAAGGGGAAATTCTTTCCATTTCTCAGTTTACCCTCTTTGCAGATACTAAGAAGGGCAATCGTCCAGCCTTTACAGGTGCAGCCAAGCCTGATATGGCAGCTAACTTCTATAACGCTTTCAATCAAAAACTAGCTCAGGAAGTGTCCGTTCAGACAGGCATCTTTGGAGCGGATATGCAGGTTGAGCTGGTCAATGACGGACCAGTCACCATTATCCTTGATACAAAAAATAGATAAGAAAACCAAGCCCAGCTGGCTTGGTTTTTGTTTATAGACACTCCCAGAAAGAGATATGTTTGTCGTAAAAGTCTGGGTAGTTTTCTCTTATGTGGCTAGCCATTATATAATAAAAAGTAGAATGACAAGAAGTAACGATTGGCATAAGAGAGGAAAATCGCTGATAACTGGTGAAGACTAAAAGGATCAATAACAGAAGATCAACTGAGAGAATCTCTAAGTAATAAAGGCGAATTTTTTTGTTCATCTGAGGATAAATCTCTGAGAAATGTTTTTTGAGTCGGAAGACCAAGCGAAATAGCAGTAGTCCCTGAGCAAGGAGGAAAATAAAGCCAGAGAGTAGCATCCACTTTACAGAGGGATCGGTTTTGGAGATAAAAATTGCTAATAGTAGCAAATCGCTGAGTGCAATAGCTGCAAAATGGATTCTAAAGAGTTTTTTCATAGGAAGACCTCCCTCTTTTATCTATCTTCATTCTACACCAAACGAATGGAACTCACAACTAAAATAATAAAAAATCCCTGAAAGAAGTTTCTTTCAGGAATAAGGGGTTAGTTGATTTTTTCGACATAGAGTTGTTTGGCGATATCGATGCTAACTTGGAGGTCTTCACCTTTGTTGACCAGTGTAAAAGTATTGGAAAAGCCATCAAACTGCTTGACTTGGAGTTGGTCACCGATATGAATTTCATGCTTTTCTAAGTATTTGAGTAGATCAAAGCTATCATGAACCCGAGTCAGGAGATAGGTTCCAGCCTCTTTAGTATCTGCTAGAGGTAGGTTGTTGATCTCAACCAAGAGTTCTCCTTTAGCAGGAATAGTTCCACCGTGGGGACAGGTTTGAGGGAAGCCAAGCAGTTTATCCAATCTCTCCACAAAGAGGTCAGAGACAGTGTGCTCTAGGACCTCAGCTTCTTCGTGGATTTGATCGCTGGTATAGTCTAGATGGTGAACTAGAAAGACTTCAATCAAACGGTGTTTACGATAAAGCTCAGAGACCAGTTTGAGGCCAATATCTGTCAATAGATAGCCGTTCTCCTTGTCCTTGAGGATGAGATTTTCACTTTTCATGCGTTTGATCATCTCTGTTACGGCAGGTGGAGAGACTTGCATACGGGTAGCAATTTCTTTATTGGTGATTTTTTGCATTTCCGTACCGATTTCATAAATACATTTTAGGTAGTCTTCTTTATTTGGCGTCATTCGTTTCCTCTTGTCTTTTCTCTCCATCTAGTATATCAAAAAAAGCTAGATTTCTCTAGCCTTCTGCCCTAATGGCTTTGATTTTAGTCCAGTTCTTTCACTGCAGCAATAGCAGCTTCAAAGTCTGGTTCCGTGTTGATGTTGTCAACGTATTCTACGTAACGGATGACATTGTCAGTATCGAGAACAAAGACAGCACGTGCAAGGAGATGCCATTCGTTGATTAAGAGGGCATAATCACGCCCGAAAGAATGGTCAAAGTAGTCTGATAGCATGATGGCATTGTCAAGGCCTTCAGCTCCACACCAGCGCCCTTGGGCAAATGGTAGGTCCATAGAAACAGTAAGAACGACAGTATTGTCGAGGTTAGCTAGTTCTTGGTTGAAACGACGTGTTTGCGTTGAGCAGATACCGGTATCGATAGAAGGGACAACACTCAAGACTTTTTTCTTTCCATCAAAGTCAGCTAGCGTTTTTTTAGAGAGATCGGTTGTCGTGAGAGAAAAGTCAAGTGCCTTGTCTCCGACTTGCAGTTGTTTACCTGTAAAAGTTACAGGATTTCCGAGAAAAGTGGTCATGAAACTACTCCATTCTTTTTTCTTTTATTTTACCGAGAATGGTCAGATTTTTCCAATGATTTGACTGGAAATTAAGCAATAAAAAACGCCTGTTCATGTGAGAACGACGTTTTTTAGTGGATTACTTAGACAAACCTTCAGCAATCTTGTCAAGGTTGTATTTCATCATGTTGTAGTAGCTGTCACCTTCTTTGCCTTCTTCAGCGATTGAGTCAGTAAAGATTTGTGCGTAGATTGGGATATTTGTGTCTTGTGAAACAGTCTTCATTGGACGGTCATCAACACTTGATTCAACAAAGAGTGATGGAACTTTTGTTTGGCGAAGTTTTTCAACCAAGGTCTTGATTTGTTCAGGGGTACCTTCTTCTTCCGTGTTGATTTCCCAGATGTAGGCGCTTGGAACTCCGTAGGCTTTAGAGAAGTATTTGAAGCATCCTTCGCTGGTTACGATGAGTTTCTTTTCAGCAGGGATATTGTTAAATTTCTCTTTGGCTTCCTTGTCCAGTTTGTCTAGTTTTTCAGTATAGTCTTTGAGATTTTTTTCGTAGAATTCCTTGTTGCTAGGGTCCTTGGCGATGAGCTGTTTAGCGATATTTTTAGCATAAATCATCCCATTTTCAAGGTTGAGCCAAGCGTGTGGGTCTTCTTTGCCTTTCTCGTTTTGGCCTTCAAGGTAGATAACATCAACACCTTCGCTGACTGCAAAGTAGTCTTTGTTTTCAGTTTTCTTGGCATTTTCGACCAATTTGGTAAACCAAGCATTGCCACCTGTTTCAAGGTTGATACCGTTATAGAAAATCAAGTCAGCTTGAGAAGTTTTCTTAACGTCTTCAGGAAGTGGTTCGTATTCGTGTGGGTCTTGACCAACAGGAACGATACTGTGAAGATCAATCTTGTCACCAGCGATATTTTTGGTAATATCAGCGATGATTGAGTTAGTCGCTACAACCTTTAGTTTTTGGTTTGTAGATGCTGTATCTTTTTTCCCGCTAGCACAGGCAGCTAATCCAATGATAGAAAGAAAAAGAACAAGCAAAGTACCTAATTTTTTCATTAGATTCCTCCAGAAGGGTTTCCCCGTTATTTAATGATTTTTTTGTTTTTCAGTTTCAAGTATCGTTGCTTAGGAGAGATAAAGAAACTGATTAGAAAGAAGCTGGCGGATGTGAGCACGATGCTGGATCCTGCTGCGAGATTGAAACTATAGCCGATAAAGAGTCCTAAGACAGAAGCGGTTGCCCCTAGGGTTGATGAAAGGAAAATCATGCTCTTTAGGCTATTAGCATAAAGGTAAGCCGTCGCAGCTGGGGTGATCAACATGGCCACGATAAGAATAGTTCCAACACTTTGCATGGCAGTGACTGACACAAGGGTCAAGAGCACCATGAGCAGATAGTGGTAGAAATTGACGGGCATTCCCATGGCTTTAGCCAAAAGCTCGTCAAAGGATGTAATCAATAGTTGTTTAAAGAAAATCCCAATAATCAAGAGAATCAATGACCCCACACCAATCGTAATCCACATGTCCGTATCTTGGACAGCGAGGATATTCCCAAAAAGGATATGGAAGAGGTCTGTCGAACTCTTGGCAACACTAATCAAGATGACACCTAAGGCTAAGAAAGATGAAAAGGTAATACCAATGGCAGTGTCACTCTTGATGATAGAGTTACCCTTGATGTAGGTAATGATGATGGAAGCCATCAAACCAAAGATGATCGCTCCGATAAAGAAATCAATTCCCAGGATAAAGGAAAGGGCTACGCCGGGCAAAACAGCGTGAGAGATGGCATCCCCCATAAGAGACATTCCACGCAGGATGATAAAACATCCCACGGCTCCAGCAACCACCCCGATGACTATAGCTGTTATCAAGGCGTTTTGTAGGAAATGGAAATTTTGCAATCCATTGATAAATTCTGCTATCATAGGTCACCTCCATTAAAGAAGAGTTTGCTACCGTAGGCCTTCTTAAGATTGGCCTCAGTAAAGGTTTCTTTAGTCGGACCAAGGTCTATTAGTTCTCGATTGAGAAGCAAAACTTGGTCGAAATAATGGGGGACTTTGCTGAGGTCATGATGGACGATGAGAACTGTTTTACCAGCTTTTTTAAGGTCTCTCAGCGTGTTCATGATAATCTCTTCACTAACCGAATCAATCCCGACAAATGGCTCATCTAGGAAGATGTAGTCAGCTTCCTGCACCAAACAGCGAGCAATCAACACACGTTGAAATTGTCCGCCTGAGAGCTGGCTGATTTGGCGATCAGCATAGTCTGAGAGCCCAACGATTTCAAGTGCATCTGCCACTTTTTTCCAGTGACTAGCCTTTAAGGTGTGAAAGAGTGGGATGGATGGATAGAGTCCCAGAGAGACGCATTCCTTGACCTTGATAGGGAAATTGTAGTCGATATGGATCTTTTGCTCGACATAGGCAACTCGATGTAAAGATTTCTTGAATTCTTTGTCATCGAGAAAGGCCTGACCTTCATGTGGGATAATTCCCAACATACTTTTTAATAAAGTTGATTTTCCAGCACCGTTTGGACCAATAATTCCGGTAATAGTTGGTCCTTGGAGCACTAGTGAAATATCCTTTAGTGCCAACGTTTCTTTGTAGGAGACACTGAGGTTTTCGATACGTATCATATAGTTGTAATCCTCCTGCCTTTTAATATACCTTAAAAAAAAAATTAAGTCAAGTTAATTTTTGAAAAATTTAAAATAATAACTGGAAAATGAAGAAAAAAGAGAAACCATTTTTAATTGCATTCCTAAGTGTTTTTTGCTAAGCTAAGAATAAGTGAAAATATGAAAGCGAGAACAAGATGACACGTTATCAAGATGATTTTTATGACGCTATTAATGGCGAATGGGAAAAAACAGCTGTGATTCCAGCTGATAAATCACGAACAGGTGGTTTTATTGACCTTGACGAGGAAATTGAAGAGTTGATGCTGGCGACTACGGACAAGTGGTTGGCAGGTGAAGAGATTCCAGAGGATGCTATTCTCGCAAACTTTGTTAAGTACCATCGTATGGTACGTGATTTTGATAAGAGAGAAGCAGATGGGATCAAGCCTGTCCTTCCTCTACTCAAGGAATACCAAGATTTGGAGAGCTTTGCAGATTTCACTAGCAAACTGGCAGAGTTTGAACTAGCAGGAAAGCCAAACTTCCTCCCATTTGGTGTATCGCCAGACTTTATGGATGCCAGAACCAATGTTCTCTGGGCAAGTGCACCTGGGACGATTTTGCCAGATACAACCTACTATGCTGAAGACCATCCTCAACGTGAGGAGTTGCTAGGTTTGTGGAAGGAAAGTACCACAAATCTTCTCAAAGTCTATGATTTTTCAGATGAGGAAATCGCAGACCTGCTAGAGAAACGATTGGAATTGGATCGTCGCATTGCGGCTGTGGTGCTTTCTAACGAAGAAAGTTCAGAATATGCCAAACTCTACCATCCATACACTTATGAAGATTTCAAGAAATTTGCTCCTGCACTACCTCTAGATGATTTCTTCCAAGCAGTGATTGGGCAAACTCCAGACAAGGTTATCGTAGATGAGGAACGTTTCTGGCAAGCAGCAGAGCAATTCTATAGTGAAGAAGCGTGGCCTCTACTTAAAGCAACCTTGATTTTGGGTGTGATCAATCTCTCAACAAGCTACCTCACAGACGAGATTCGTGTCCTGTCAGGTGCTTATGGTCGTTCCCTTTCAGGTGTTCCAGAAGCTCAGGACAAGGTCAAGGCAGCTTATCACTTGGCCCAAGGTCCTTTCAAGCAGGCTCTTGGTCTCTGGTATGCGCATGAAAAATTCTCCCCAGAAGCTAAGGCAGACGTAGAGAAAAAAGTAGCGACAATGATTGACGTTTATAAGGAACGCTTGGCTAAGAACGACTGGCTCACACCTGAAACGCGAGACAAGGCCATTGTCAAACTTAATGTCATCAAGCCTTATATTGGTTATCCAGAGGAATTGCCAGAACGCTACAAGGACAAAGTAGTGGATGAAACTGCCAGTCTCTTTGAGAATGCCCTAGCCTTTGCGCGTGTGGAAATCAAGCACAGCTGGAGCAAGTGGAACCAACCGGTTGACTACAAGGAGTGGGGAATGCCAGCTCACATGGTTAATGCCTACTACAATCCTCAGAAGAACTTGATTGTCTTCCCAGCGGCCATTTTGCAGGCTCCATTCTATGATTTGCATCAGTCGTCTTCTGCCAACTACGGTGGTATTGGTGCTGTTATTGCTCACGAGATTTCTCATGCCTTTGACACAAATGGCGCGTCCTTTGATGAAAATGGTAGTCTTAAGGATTGGTGGACAGAAAGCGACTATGCTGCCTTTAAAGAAAAAACGCAGAAAGTCATTGACCAGTTTGATGGCCAAGAATCTTACGGCGCAACGATTAACGGAAAACTAACTGTATCAGAAAACGTTGCCGACTTGGGAGGAATTGCTGCAGCCCTTGAAGCAGCCAAGAGAGAACTAGACTTCTCAGCTGAAGAATTCTTCCACAACTTTGCTCGTATCTGGCGCATGAAAGGCCGTCCAGAGTTGATGAAACTCATGGCCAGTGTCGACGTGCACGCGCCAGCTAAACTCCGTGTCAATATCCAAGTGCCAAACTTCGATGACTTCTTTACAACTTATGATGTCAAAGAAGGAGACGGTATGTGGCGTTCACCAGAGGACCGTGTGATTATTTGGTAAAGTAAGTCCCTAACCAAGTATCATCTTGGAATTAATGGTTCATTTTTGAAGTTTATCAATCTGAAAATGCAATGCTATCGAGGTTAACATGAAGAAAATTTTAATGATGCTATCAGCTATTTTTTCGATTTCAGTTCTAGCATCTTGTGGTCTCAATAAAAATAGGAACAATACAGAACCTTCATCTGTACTATCATCTGTCTCCAAAGACGATAAGACTAGTGTATCAACAGAAGCAAAGGTTGAAAATACTAGTGACTCGTCAACCAAGGAATCGCAATCGACTGCTGAAAATAAGAAAGAAACTAGACAAGATTTATATAAAGAAGTGATTGAACGCTATAACCACTTTACAGACCTTTTAAAACAAGGTAATAGAGAAGATTTATACAAGGAAAATAAACAAGATAAGATTACTTCAGAAGAATATGGCCTAGTTTTCTCTCGAATGGATTATCATAATGCACCCGATTGGAAATACGCAATTGTTGATTTGAATAAGGATGGTCAAGACGAGTTGCTTATTGGCGATGAAAAATTTGTTTCAGCCATTTATTATTTGGAAAATCAAAAACCTAGCTTACTTCACACAGCATATATAGCTTCTGCAGGTGGTTTTCGCTCAGGATTTGATATTTATGAAAACGGTCAAGTCTCTTATGCAGACTGGCAGTCAACTCGTCCAGAAATGAACCTGTCTCTATATTCGTTCGATAAAAACGGAGTTCAGAAGATTAAAGAAGCAACTATTCAAATCGGTGGCAACGAAAAAGCAGAGCAAGTTTTAGATATTTCTTCTGAAAAGCTTGATTTGTCTAACATTGGTTGGAAAGAATTGAATCCGGCTAATTAGTTTTAAATTACTTTTCTAGTCAATATTGATTCTTCTGAGCAAATATTAACATAAAAATAGAAGCTACAAAAAAACCGAGGAAATTATCCTTGGTTTTTTGTTTGCTAAAAAAAGGGATTAAAGGTCTTTTCGTGAGCGATGGTCGTAGCTGGACCATGCCCAGGATAGACATCGTAGTTAGGAAGAGGAAAGAGTTGGGTCTGGACACTATGGAGGAGTTGTTCCATGCTACCTGTAGGAAGGTCTGTCCGTCCGATGGTTTCGCGGAATAGAACATCTCCGGTTAAGACTAAGTGGGCATCAGGAAAAACGAGAGAAACACCTCCGATAGAATGGCCAGGTGTTGGCAATGCCGTAAAACGAAACTCTTCGATCTGGTATTCCTCATGATAGACATAGGTGTGTTCAGCTGGTTTGCAGATGACATCAGCCATATCATCATGACGAGGTAGGCCAGAGAGATTGTCAACAGGAGTATAGAGCCAGCTGGCTTCACTTTCTGCTACATAAACGGGGGGATTTCCAAAAGTATCTCTGGCCAAGTCAAGACTCATAATGTGGTCGTAGTGGGTGTGAGTCAGGAGAATCGCACAGACTGGTTTGTTGATATTTTCGATAGTCTTGCGAATAGCCTCCCAATGGCTACCTGGGTCAACTACAATTAGATGTTGCTCTCCTTCTAGGTAGTAGGTGTTTTCATAAGCAACAGGATTCACGGTTTTATGTATTTTCATACCGGCTCCAATCTTAAAGAATGTACTAAACTAAGTATAGCATAGAAGAAGGAAATAAAGTGAAAAGAAAGTCCCTCTTTTGTGTTAGAGGGACAATGATCTTATTTAAACTTGAAACCTTCGTAAATGAGTTTTGATTTGGGATTCTTTTGCTTGATTTGCTTAGCAAGGGCCTTCATCATAGGAAGAGGTCCACACATATAGACCGTAGTTTGGTCAGGGATTTCTTCTTGATCCAAAGTCAGGAATCCTTTTTCATTGCTATCGACCAGCTGCAGGTCAAAGGTAGCATTTTGACGGGCGTAGTCTCGAAGTAGATCTAGGTAGACAGCATTTTCCTCTCCACGGAAACTATAGTAGAAGCGGACGTTCCTGTCTAGGATAGGATGCTCCCGGATATAAGAGATGAAAGGTGTCATTCCAATTCCACCTGCGATCCAGATTTGCTGTTTTGGACCGTGTTTCATAGTCATATGCCCATAGGCGCGATCAACTGCAACCTTGCTACCAACTTGAAGATTGTCATAGATATTCTTAGTGTGGTCACCAGAGTTTTTAATCGTAAAATAAAGAGTTCGTCCTTGTCCTCCAGAGATGGAGAAAGGGTGTGGAGCAGTCTCAAAACCTTTTTGGAAAATTTTTAGAAAGGCAAATTGCCCGTATTCGTAGGTGAAAGGATGACTGAGCTCTATTTCAATTTCAGCTGTATCGTGGTTGAGGCGTTTGATTCCTACGATTTTTCCAAGATAGGTGAAACCGATCTTTTGATAAAGGAAAATAATATAAAAACCTGCAAGCAAGCCTAAAATAGCATAGATTCCAAAGATAAGACCTAGGAAACTAAAGGAGAGGAGGCGATTTCCCATGATCATCAAAACATGAAAAAGGCCAAAGATATAGGCTAGATAAACCAATCGATGAATCCATCTCCAAGCTTCATACTGGATGTACTGTCCCAGATAAGCAACCAGAATGATACTGATAAAGATATAGATAGCGATATTTCCAAACTGTGCGGCCAAATGCGAACCCCAGAGACCGCCCATGCTAAAGTTGTGTAGGGTTAGTAGGAGAATGGATAGAAAAGCCGTGAATTTATGAGCTAGATACATCTTTTCAAGTCCGTTGAACCAAGCCTCAAGCAAGGGTAAACGGCTAGCTAGCATAAAAGTAAGTGAGAGGGTAGTGAGAGCTAAACCAGGGATTAGAAACTGACTAGCACCTGAACTGAGCCAAGCTAGAATGGTCAGAAGCATACTAAGTCCGATAAATAAAATACCTTTTAATGATTTCATAGTAGAAGTCCTTTCATGGATTTATCTTATATTAGATGTAATAAGATTTGTTACATTTTAACAAAAAATGAATCTGTAGTCAAGGTTTGTGATTTAGTCTAACTTTTCTGACCCTTTTTTCTAAAAAAGCCAACGAATCGGGTGGTTCATTGACTTTCTTATCTTAACGATTTTTCCAAGCTTGGTAACGGGTATCAATCAAGAGTTGGGTTAGTCGTCCCATGGTTTCTCTTTCTTCGGGAGTGAGGGATTGAGCTTGGACAAAGAGATGGTGAATGTGTTCAATGACCTTGAAGGAAGAAAGATCGTTGATAGAGGAGATGCCTGCATCAAGAATGATTCCAAAAAAGAGGTCGAAGTAGAGCTGCAGTTCCTCGTCAGGAACTGTTTCAACCCATTCTTTGAAGGTAGTATCGACTTGCTGGCTGTCACTATTGGTCTCATTCAGTTGGACAAAGTGTTTGTCTTCAACCTGCCAACTAAAGGTGTCGTGCTGGGCAATACCACCTAGGGCAGTGCTTCGAACGACGATTTTTTTGTCAGGAATTTCCAGCATCATCCCGATGATAGAACCTTGTGGGACAAATACTTTTGTTCTTTCCATCATGTTTTGATATCCAGCTGTTTCGGTTAGTTCCTTGTGAAGTCCAGGGGCATCAAAAGTATAGACAGCAACAATGTTTTTTTGTAAGAGTGGATCGAGTTGACTAGCAGCATAGACGGCTAGATTGCCCCCTTTTGAGTGTCCTGCTATGACAACCTTTTGGTTAGGATGTTGAGCAAAAAAGTCCTGTAAATACTGGAGGGCGTGTTTTTGAGCTGGGATTTCTTTCATATAGGTCATATGGAAATCTTCTTTCCAACCGATGATACTATCATCCGTCCCACGAAAAACAAGCAAATAAGTATCGAGACTGATACGATAAGTCATAGCCGCAAACTGTTTTTGTAATTCAGGATCGATATCATTGATAAAGTTTGAGAGCTTGCAATTTTTAAAACGTTTGTGTTGAGCGAGTTGATCCAATAACTGGAGGCGGTTTTTGCTGGTCAGCATCGTCGTTTCTCTAGGGATTTGAGGTGCTAGATCTATGAGACGCTTGGGTTCTTGAGTGACTACACCATCAAAAGTAAGGTAGGTTAATTCGGTCAAGGCAAGAATATCTAACTCGTTCACGGGGAGGTCATAAAAGGAATCGTATGCTACATCATTCAAGTAGTCAAAAATATTGGCCATAAAAGCTCCTTTCTCTATGTTTATCCTATCACATTTATCTAGAATTAGCTAGTAGGCTTGTTGGAATGACCTAGTAGGGTTTGATTGAAATACATAGAAGATAGATTGCTCCTATTTCAAACCTCTAAACGAGCTTACTTGTATGTTTTTGCTATCAATTCCATTTTCCTTTAAAAAATTCTTCATCTTATTTACATCATCAGGCTGACCTGTGATAAGATAGCTGGCTTGATTGCCGTATTCATCAATAGCACGTTTTAAAAATTCTTGACTTTGAGAAAGTTCATTGCTAGTTTTATAAGTAAAATTCGGTGTTTTTTGTGCTAGTTCCTTCATCTCTTTATCAAAAATAGTTACTCCTTTGTCAAGATGATTGAGTACAATCGGGCATTTACCAGCCCATTCTTTGATAAGGGGGCGTAGAGCAGAAATACCAACATCAGATGCAAAGCAAACTAGTGGCTTATTTGTATCTTTAACAGTCAAAGAGGAATCCAGCCAACTCATCTCAATCTCACTGCCAGCCGGTAAATGTGTCAAGGTTTCCTTAAAGAGGCTACCACTATTATGAGTTAAAATGAGGATTTCATCTTCATCAGGTGTGGAGGCAATGGTTAGCCATCGACTAGATTGATTCCCTTTATCTTCATTTTTTCTAGTAGTAGACGACGTATCAGGGAGTGTGAACTTAGCATAAGCCCCAGCTTTCAAGATTTGGTGACTCGGTTTTGTGATATGAATTAAATATAAATCTCCGCTGGGGTTTTCGATGGATTTTATCGATAATGTCTGGCTTCGTCCAAGATAAGCGATGGCACCCCAAGTTATAAGGCCTAAGACTCCAAGTGTTGATAGAATGATAATAAACATTTTTTTACCTCTTTTCATTTTTTATGACTCCTATTCTTAATTATTGAATGAACTATAATTAAATTCATTCATAAATTTCCAAAAAATAAAGAAAACCATTTTCTTTATTTTAGAACTCCTTTTATGAAGTTGGTTGCAAGTATTTCGACAGTTTTGCCTATATCTGGAAAATCTTTTTCCGTGATATGCATATCCATGTAGTAAAATAGGTTATAAACTTGTAAAATCTCTTGAATCTTTTCTGGAGAATACCCTTCAGCCTGCATACGATTTGTAAAAGTTTTAACTAGAAACTGATGAAATGGATTTGCGACTTTCCCTTCTTCTGAGGAATAGTAGCTATGCAACTCATCTGCTATGGCAGGATTGTACCATTCTGCAAGGATTTTATTGGAAGAAACGAGTGCTCTGGACTGAGCAAAGAGTTGACTAATAAGATCAATCATATCAATTTCCCAATCCAGTTCTTCGATCATAGCTTGGCGAACACGGTTGTTTTCATCTATATAGATGTCTAGAAAAATGGCTTCTTTACTCTCGTAATAGTTATAAAAAGAGCCGACTGCTACACCAGCTTGCCTAGCAATTTCTGAAATTCCTGTTGCCTTGTAACCTTTTTTCGAAAAAACTTCATAGGCTGCGGTCTTTAAAGATTGTTTTTTGTCCAATATGATTTAGCCTCCTTTGTTTTATGAATGAATAAATTTATTTGTTCATTCATTCATTCATATTCTAACAAATCATGGCTAGCTTGTCAATAAGAAGGCTAGATCTATTAAATAAGTGAAAGAAACGCTAACTAAATGAGAACAAAAAGGAAAATATAGGATAAGGCTGGAACTATAATTAAAAATAAGGTATGATATCAGTGGGAATGTTCTCTATAGAGCATCTGTTTACTGATCTGGATTTGTGGGGAATAGGCTGCTAAACAGTATGAGACACTGATCCGTAGATCTGATATGAAGGGTTTTGATACTTTGAGAAATAGCAAAGGAGGAGCTGATGCACAAGATTTTACTAGTAGAGGATGACCAAGTCATTCGTCAACAAGTGGGAAAACTACTCTCTGAGTGGGGGTTTGAGGTCGTTTTGGTAGAAGATTTTATGGAGGTATTGAGCCTTTTTGTTCAGTCAGAACCTCATTTGGTCCTCATGGATATTGGCCTGCCTCTTTTTAATGGTTACCACTGGTGCCAAGAGATTCGTAAGATTTCCAAGGTGCCCATCATGTTTCTGTCTTCGAGAGACCAGGCTATGGATATCGTCATGGCGATCAATATGGGAGCAGATGACTTTGTGACCAAGCCTTTTGACCAGCAGGTGCTCCTTGCCAAGGTTCAGGGCTTGTTGCGCCGTTCTTACGAATTTGGCCGAGATGAAAGTTTGCTGGAGTATGCGGGTGTGATCCTCAACACCAAGTCTATGGATCTGCACTATCAGGGGGAAATCCTGAGTTTGACTAAGAATGAATTTCAAATTTTACGGGTCTTGTTTGAACATGCAGGCAATATCGTGGCGCGTGATGACCTGATGCGAGAGCTCTGGAATAGCGACTTTTTCATCGATGATAACACCTTGTCTGTCAACGTTGCTCGCCTGCGTAAAAAGTTGGAGGAGCAAGGTTTAGCAGGGTTTATCGAAACCAAGAAAGGGATAGGATACGGATTGAAACATGCTTGATTGGGAATCATTTTTTCTAGCCTATCTGCGTTCTCGTAGTCGCATCTTTGTCTATATTTTTTCATTGGGCTTTCTCGTCCTTCTCTTTCAGTTTTTATTTGCTAGTCTAGGAACTTATTTTCTTTATTTCTTTCTGCTCAGTAGTTTTTTGACCTTCTTATTTTTGGCTTGGGATATATTTGCAGAAGCTCAGGTTTACCGTCAGGAAGTACTCTATGCTGAGAGAGACCCCAAGTCTCCTCTGGAATGTGCGCTAGCAGAAAAACTTGAAGAGCGAGAGTCTGAATTGTATCAAAAGAAGTCTGAAGCGCAAAGCAAGCTGACGGATTTGCTTGACTACTACACCTTGTGGGTTCACCAAATCAAGACCCCCATTGCAGCGAGTCGTCTCTTGGTAGCAGAAGTCTCTGATCGTGAGGTTAAGCAGCAACTGGAACAGGAAATCTTTAAGATTGACTCCTATACTAATCTGGTGTTGCAGTACCTACGTTTAGAGAGCTTCCACGATGACTTGGTGTTTGAAAAGGTTCAAGTGGAGGAACTGGTGAAGGAAGTGGTTCGCAAGTATGCCCTTTTCTTTATCCAGAAAGGGCTGACAGTCAATTTACATGACCTTGACAAAATCATCGTGACCGATAAGAAGTGGTTGTTGGTCGTCATTGAACAAATCCTCTCAAACAGCCTCAAATACACCAAGGAAGGTGGACTAGAGATTTATATGGAGGACCAGGAGCTCTGTATCAAGGATACGGGAATCGGGATAAAAAACAGTGATGTGCTTCGAGTTTTTGAACGTGGCTTTTCAGGCTACAATGGCCGTTTGACCCAACAATCATCTGGACTTGGGCTCTATCTATCCAAGAAAATTTCTGAAGAACTTGGCCACCAGATTCGCATCGAGTCTGAGGTTGGGGCAGGAACAACAGTAAGGATTAAATTCGCTGAAATGAAGCTCGTTATTGAGTAAAAATAAATGAGAAAAAGCCTCCGATTGGAGGCTTTTGTGCTAGGTTTTTATTTTTCAACGCGTGATTTATTTGCAATGTCAGCAAGGATAGCTTGGACAAAGTCATCAACTGAGACAGTTTGTGTTTCTTTTTGTCCATAGCGACGAACATTGACAGTTCCGTCTTCCATTTCCTTGTCGCCAACGATTAATTGGTAAGGAATCTTGCTGGTTTGTGAAGCACGGATCTTGAACTGCATTTTTTCATTACGCTCATCTACGTCTGCACGGACACCGCGGTCACGGAGTTTCTTAGCCACTTCCCAAGCGTAGTCCACGTGTTTTTCGTTAGAAACTGGGATGAGGGTCACTTGGTGAGGTGCGAGCCATGTTGGGAAGGCACCCTTGTAGTTCTCAATCAAGATAGCTGTAAAGCGTTCCATAGTTGAGATAACCCCACGGTGGATCATAACTGGACGGTGCTCTTCACCATCAGCTCCGATGTATTTGAGGTCGAAGCGTTCTGGCAATAAGAAGTCAAGCTGAATAGTAGAAAGGGTTTCTTCTTTTCCAAGGGCAGTCTTAACTTGGATATCCAATTTTGGTCCGTAGAAGGCTGCTTCACCTTCGGCTTCAAAGTAGTCAACGCCCATTTCATCAAGTGCTGCACGAAGCATAGTTTGGGCATTTTCCCACATCTCATCGTTATCAAAGTACTTGTGAGTATCTTGAGGGTCACGAAGAGAGAGACGGAAGCGGTATTCAGTCAAGTTGAAGTCTTCATAAACATCGATAATCAACTGAAGGGCACGTTGGAATTCTTCTTGGATTTGTTCTGGAGTAACAAAGAGGTGACCATCGTTGAGAGACATTTCACGCACACGTTGAAGACCAGTAAGGGCACCAGATTTTTCGTAGCGGTGCATCATACCGATTTCAGCGATACGGATTGGCAATTCGCGGTATGAGTGAACATGGTGTTTGTAGACTTGGATGTGGTGTGGGCAGTTCATTGGACGAAGGACAAATTCTTCCCCGTCACCCATGTCCATGGTTGGGAACATGTCTTCTTGGTAATGATCCCAGTGACCAGAAGTCTTGTAAAGCTCTACAGAAGCAAGTGGTGGAGTGTAGACGTGTTGGTAGCCAGAAGCCAATTCCTTGTCAATGATATAACGTTCCAATTCACGACGGATCGTCGCACCATTTGGCAACCAGAATGGCAAACCTTGCCCCACTTCTTGAGAAATCATGAAGAGATCAAGCTCTTTACCAAGTTTACGGTGGTCGCGTTCTTTGGCTTCTTCACGCATTTGAAGGTAGTTCTTCAAGTCTTTCTTGTCGAACCAAGCTGTACCGTAGATCCGTTGCATCATCGCGTTGTCGCTATTTCCACGCCAGTAAGCACCAGCTACATGGAGAAGGTGGAAGATTTGGATGCGGCCTGTTGAAGGGACGTGCGGGCCACGGCAGAGGTCCACGTATTCACCTTGACGGTAGATGGTCAAACCACCCTCGTCTTCAGAGTGTTCTTCAATCAATTCCAACTTGTAAGGGTCGTTTTTGAAGATTTCACGTGCTTGGTCTTTAGTCACTTCTTCACGAATAGATGGGAAGTTTTCTTTAACGATTTTTGTCATTTCTTCTTCGATACGAGGAAGGTCTTCGTTGGAGATTTGACCAGCTGTGTTATCAGTATCGTAGTAGAAACCATCCTCGATAGCTGGACCAACTCCCAAGTGAATATCTGGGAAAAGGCGACGAGCTGCTTGGGCAAACAAGTGAGCAGCTGAGTGACGCAAGATTGGAAGGGCATCTTCGTGATCAGGTGTCACGATTTCGATGCTTCCATCTTCAGTGATAGCACGAGTAGTGTCAATGAGTTTGCCGTTGAATTTACCAGCCAAGGCTTTTTTAGCTAGGGAATTGCTGATAGATTGGGCAATTTCAAAAGTTGTAACGCCAGATTCGAATTCACGAACAGCGCCATCTGGGAAAGTAATCTTAATCATGGTTTTCTCCTTAAATATTTATTCTATTTTTGTTGGACAATTTTAAGAGCCGAGCAACTTCTTCCACAGTCTGATTTTCTGACTGACTACCATCTGTTATGAGGCTAGGATAGCCTAATAATACCGCTTCCTGTCGAACCAATTGGGCAAAAAGAATGTCTCGTTGCATCCAGTTTTCAAAAGCTTTCTCAGGATTGGTAGTTCCCTCTAAGACATAAGGAACCCATTCTCTCTGTTTATAGTACTTTTTCTGAAAATCAGCTGTCGGAGTCAAGCATAGATAGGAAGACGCTGGGCATTCAAGCTCCTTTACCAAGTGAGGCAAAAGTCCTGCTCCCTCCACCAAGAGAGGTCTATCTTGATTTTTTATCAAGTAAGATTTTACATAAGGAAAAATCTCTTCATAAAAGCGCCATTCTTCATCTGCCATCTCTTCTGGATTTCTCATCCAGATTTGTTCTGGATTTCTATCCTGCCTAAGAAGGCAAATCGGCTGTGAGTCTGCACTTGCTTGACTCATCATCTCGTCTACCAAATCATCCAGTTTGATATGAAGTAGTTGATACTGTCTAGCAAGAAGTGAGGCAATTGTTGACTTTCCACTACAAGGCGATCCGCCAATCATATAAAGCATCATTCTTCCTCCTTCTGACAAAATAAAAACGACATCCATAAAAGGACGTCGCAACGTGGTTCCACCTTCATTTATGTTCCTCAAAAAAGAGGGACACCTCTGATTGGCTTTAACGTGGCCACCGTTTTATGTTTTCATAAAAGTCAGTAGAGTAGTATCAGTTTAGACTCTCTATGCGTTTCCAGCAACCACGCACTCTCTAGTAGAAAGGGACTAAGTGACTTGTCTCTATGCATTATTATAGCATGATTGCGAGAATTTTCAAGGATTTTGTGAAAGTTTTTTATTTTTTCCGTGCTGGAGGATGTATTTAATACCTGAACCTGAAGCCATACCAAGTAGGGCAAAGAGTTCATAAGCTAGGAAATAAACGAGAATGAATTCATTGAAAGTGATGATGGTAAAGCAATAGAGAAGAGCAATACCGAGCAGCCACCACAGTGAGAATTGGAAACGGTAGCTATAAAGAAGGGACACGATGAAGGTTGCCAAGGGTGAAAAGAGGATGATGTTATAAATGTAAAGCCCTTTCAGCGTATAAGGATCAGATATCAGCAGCAAAAGCAACTCATAGAGGGGCCAGTAAAAGAAGAAAATGACAAGGCAGTAGGGGATATACTTAAGATATTTCCGCATGGCAATAGTCCTCCAATCTGCAAAAATTGAGAGATGTTGAAGACCACATGATCCTAAATGAAGGGGAACTCTCTACCTACATTATAGCACGATTTGCAACCCCTTACAAGGTGCTATGATAGGCAGAAATAATAAGCTTTATGAATTTTTTTGTTATAATACTAGCATAAGAAGTAAGAAAAATTGAGGAGAAAGAATGACGAAAATAGCAGTTCTTTCAGACATACATGGGAATACAAGCGCCTTGGAAGCTGTACTGGCTGATGCAAAAGCGGAAACGGTAGATGAGTACTGGCTTTTGGGGGATATTCTTATGCCTGGAACAGGACGTAGAAGGATTTTGGATCTCTTGGCTGATTTGCCCATCACTGCTAGAGTGCTGGGAAATTGGGAGGATAGTCTCTGGCGTGGTTTGCATCGCAAGCTAGATCTAACAAAAGCTAGTCATCGCTATCTCCTACGCCAATGCCAGTATATCTTAGAAGAGATTAGCCCTGAAGAAATCGAAGACCTCCACAATCAACCCATGCAAGTTCATCGTCGGTTCGGTGATTTGACGGTAGGAATCACTCACCATCTTCCTGATAAAAACTGGGGTAGAGAGTTGATTCATACGGGAAAACAAGAAGATTTTGATAGATTAGTGACGGAACCGCATGCCTCTATCGCAGTATATGGGCATATCCACCAACAGTTACTTCGCTATGGAAGTGATGGAGAGTTGATTCTTAATCCAGGATCCATTGGGCAACCTTTCTTTTTAGATGCGAAGTTGCGTAAGGACCTGCGTGCCCAGTATATGATCTTAGAGTTTGATGAAGAAGGTTTGTCTGATGTTGATTTTCGTCGAGTGGATTATGATGTAGAGGCTGAATTGCAGCTGGCTAAGGATGTAAAGCTCCCCTATTTCCAAATCTACTATGAAAGTTTGGTAAATGGGATTCACCATACTCATAACCAGGAGCTTTTGTATGAAATTGCCAAAGAACAGGGGCATGATGCTGAGTTGAATGCGTGGCTGCATGGTGGTAATAATTGACATTACAACGCAAAAGGGTATAATGGGTATCAGATAGGATGTGAAAGGAGAAAAAGATGCAAATTTCAAGTCGATTTACGATTGCAACGCATATGTTGATTATCATCGCTCTAGAAGGGAAGAAAACAAAAGTTACCAGTGATTTTTTGGCTGCTAGTGTTGGGGTCAATCCAGTTATTATCCGTAAAACCTTGTCCCAACTCAAAAATGCAGAGCTGATATCGGTTGCGCGTGGAACGGGCGGTACCGAGATTATCAAAGATCTAAATGAGATCACGCTTTTAGACGTCTATCAAGCGGTAGAATGCCTTGGAAAAACTGGTCAATTGTTTAGTTTCCATGAAAATCCGAACCCAAGTTGTCCAATTGGATCGAATATCCATGCGGTCTTAGATCAAAAACTACTAGATATCCAAGAAGCGATGGAAAACCAGCTTCGTCAGACGAGTCTGGCTCAGGTTGTGGCAGATGCTCAGGATAAAATGACAAAGTAAGAGGGCTAGAGTCCTCTTTTTCTATTGCTATAATTATGGTACAATGTAGTCATCAAAGGAGGAGACTATGTACTTTATCACAGGATTTTTTGTCCTACTTTTTCTCGTTTCGTTTTTTAGAGACAATCGCAGTCTCTGGAATCCAGCTTTCTTGCTTTTGTCTCTGCTCTTTTCTTATATGTCCATTGCCAATCTTTTTTACGAAGCTGGGCAGAAAGAAGTGCACATGGTTTTCTTTGCAGGGATTTTTCTCCTGCTGCCTCTTTTAGTTTTTCTAAGTGGTTTTTTCCTTATTTATAATGGATTTGTGTTATTGAAAAAAGAAGGAAAATCCAAGGCAAATTATTTGTCTCTGGGACTAGGGTGTATGATTCTGTTCTTTTTTGTGATCATGGCTATCCGAATGAGCGATACCAATGGTTTGTTCTACACTAATCATCTAGTGAATATTATCTTTTTCTTTTTGATTTATTCGTATTTGATTTTTGGTTTTGCCTTTGCAGGATTTCTGCTTTATTCTATTCTGTATCTTTTTATTCCTAAGAAAAAACATTATGATTTTATCATCATTCACGGAGCAGGCTTGTTGAATGGAGAAAAAGTAACTCCCTTACTTAAGAGCCGTATTGACAAGGCTGTAGAGGCTTATCGTCAGTCGTCCAATCCCAACGTTAAACTCATTGCCAGTGGAGGTCAAGGTGGGGACGAGAAAATTTCTGAAGCTCAGGCGATTTGCGACTATTTATTGGAAGAGACGGACATTCCGAGAGAAGCGATTCTCCTAGAGGAAGACTCAACGACGACTTATGAGAATCTTCTCTTCTCAAAAGAATTGGGAGAGAAGCTGGTGACCAGTCCACGTTTTCTCTTTGTAACTAATGATTACCATGTTTTTCGTACCAGCACCTATGCCCGCCGTATTGGGATGAAGGGAGATGGTCTTGGTTGTCGTACTGCCGCCTACTATATCCCATCGGCCTTTATCAGAGAATATATTGCTCTATGTGTGAAGATGAGATGGCTTTTTATCGCCTTCTATACTTTATTAATTTTAGCTCTGATTTTCTCCTATAGAGGTGTTCTATGGTAATATGTAAAATTCATATTGTAATTCTTGTTAGAATCTCTAAAAAATCTTGTAGTAACTCTAAGGGAAAAATTATCACTAGTAATGAAAGAGCAGGGTAAGTGATTGTGAGTGCGGTTTTTGGAACGGCTTCATGATTGCTCGTCAATCAATTGAACAATTTCTAACCTAGTTGCAGATTTTCAGAGAGAGTCAAAAATAGGCAACTGAATATGAGTAGACTAGAATTTTACAGTCAACGACAAATAAAAATGTGAACAGCAACGGAGGTTCACATTTTCTTTTTGGTCTATGGCAAAATAGCTTTTAGTTCCTTCAGGATAGTTTGCAAGGTTACGATCGCTTGTTCTCCTTGTTGTGGTTGGTAGAGTAGTTGGAAATACTTGCGAATAGTTTCTTCAAATTGCTTAGGGAGGAGAGTACAATGGGCCTTTGCGTACTCCAACATTCGTTTTTCACCAGGATGGGTTTGCTCATTGAGCGCAAATAACAAGTCAAAGTAGGAAGCAAAAAATTCACTTGTACGATGATTCATACTGAGAAAATCTTGGCGTTTGATAGCTTTTTCTATTTGGTGAGAGAAGGCAGGCATGGCCTGGTCTAGCAAAAGGAGTTGCCTTTCAATGATATGTTTTTTAAGTTCCTGAGGATAGGGAATCTGGTAAGTCTTTTGGAGCGAAGCATAGCGTCCATTCGGGTCGTATAGAATCTTGCTGTGGAGTAGATTATGCCACATGCAGGTTGTATAAGCGTTTTGAGCTTTGTGTTGAAAAACGGTTGAGTTCAGTTCTTGTTCAAACGACTCCAGCGAACGATAAATCAACTCGATTTGGATACCGTTGTTTAGTACACAGTCGTCCTCTAATTCCCAAAACTGGTTTCCAATTTCCATATAGGAGCAATAGTTGCTAAGAATGATTTGACGAGTTTTTTCGTCAATAGGTGAGTTAAGATAGACATAGACATCATAGTCAGAATTTTGATCGTAGGCTTGTCCTGCACGTGAACCACCAAGAGCGATAGCTTCTACTTGCTTCAGTTGAGAGAATTCTTTGCAAAGTTCTTGAATCATTACTTTTCTCCTTTTTTATTTTACGATTTTAAATGTGTTGTTAATTCCAGTAAATTACCTTCGGGATCAGATACAACTGCTTCATAGTACCCATCACCAGTTGTTCTTGGACCGGATTGAATAGAAAAACCATCTTTTTCAAAGCGTTTTGCAAATGCATCAACATCCGCTTTGTCTCCTACAGCAATAGCTAAATGGTAAAATCCAAAACTATTTTTATTCTTTTCTACAATATCTGGGCGATGACAAAGTTCTAGACGTGCACCATTTTTAAAATTCAAAAAGTAAGATGAGAATTCTGTTTTAGGATTATAATATTTTTTCGTTGCAACGGCATTAAAGTATTTCTCATAAAAAGATTTCATTTTTTCTAAGTCATTTGCCCAAACACCTACGTGTTCAATAGAGATTGTCATTATGTTATCCTTTCTTGTTAAATTATAGTTATCTTTGATAAAATATCAAACGATAAGATAAAATGGAATAAAGAGTGAAGTCAATACATCCGAAGTGCTTTTTTCAATTTTTCCCTTTGTAGAGAATATGTTCTATCGAGTATCTTCTTTGAACCATAAAAAGCAAAGAAATCACGACAATGTCCACGACAATAAAATCTTAAAGGGAACTAGTACTTGTTCAAGAGTATAGTGGTATTTCCCGTCAGATTGATAATCCTTTTCCTAGATACTAGCAGATACCGCCAATGCTATTTTTCTATCTTCTAATTTATCTCCTCCATTTTTTACCATAGAACCAACCACAAATTAATACAGCGTCTATCCATTTTTTTAATAACGACGGACTAGAGAAATTAAATATAGGAAATTGAAAAACTAAGTTTTGATGTGATTCAACTAATGTTTACTCTCTTTATATAATTCGTGAATTGTATATTCTTCTGTAGATTTCCTCACTCTAAGGTATATTAATAATTGAATGATCCATTTATATTCTCCACTAATTATTGACATGGTGTAGCCAAAACCACTTTTTCTAGGTGAAATACCTATTTTTCCACCGATTCATAAGCTAATTGACTGTTAAAAAGTTCTTATCAATATTTTTCTACACTATTAATTATTTTCAGCCCACTCATGCATGATAAACATTAGGAATAGAAAGAACAAAAGATAGAACGGATAAACTGAAATATTGGTGACATCACTTAGGATTCCAAAAAGTTTTGGCATAAAGGCGGAACCGATATAGGCAGAAGCCATCTGAATGCCGATTAAACTCTGACTATTTTCCCTTCCAAAACGCTCTGGAGTAGAATGGATAATGCTCGGATAAATCGGTGCACAACCAAGGCCGATAGTAGCAAGTCCTATTAAGGCAATTGTATAATGAAAGCTAAAGGTAAGGAGAATCAGACCTATGAAAATTACAATGAACCCTAAGCGAATCATATTTTTATCTTTAAGTTTTTCTGCAATAAAACCAGAAATTGCTCTGCCACCAGTGATTCCTATGTAAAATATTGAAGCGAAGGATGTTGCCGTTTCTGCCGGAATATCTTTGACCACATTCAACCAACTAGCTGCCCAAAGTCCGGTCGTCTGTTCAAGAGCACAGTATCCAAAAAAACAAAGCAAAATTTGAGGGGCGCCTTGAAGTTTTAAGGCTTGAGAAATTGAAAGAATATCTCTATTATATTCTAACTTCATCCCTTGATCTTTTGCAGTCCATAAAGGTAAAGAAATAAATATAATAGTTGTTAGTATAACCTGTATGATTCCAATGATTCTGTAACCGACAGGCCAGTCGTAACCACTTGACAAAATCATTCCCATGATATAAGGACCGATAGAAGCCCCTATCCCCCACATACAATGAAGCCAAGATAGATGCTTAGAAGAAAAATGCAATGCTACATAGTTATTCAGTGCACTATCAACTGCTCCTGCACCAAGACCATAGGGGATAGCCCATAGGCACAGTTGCCAATATTCTTGACAAAAAGAAAAACCAAATAAGGATAAAGCAGTTAGCCCTACCGAAACTGCCGTCACTCTAGCTGTAGAAAATTTATGAATTACTCTATCTGCATTTAAAGAAGAAATTATTGTACAAACAGAAATAATCAGAAAGATGGAGCCTGCCCCGGTAATAGTTGAATTTAAGCTACGATACATATTTGGCCAAGCGCTTCCTAAAATAGCATCAGGTAAGCCTAAACTAATAAAGGCCAGATAGATGACTGCCAACAATAACGAAATCATTTAATTTTCCTTTTCAGATTGTTCTTCTTTTGATTTCTAGAATCTTGTTTTTTCCAATTGATTGAACTCCGTTCAGTATGAACGGGTCTATCTCAGTCAATCTTTCAAGGATTGGGTGGAATTCTTTAGGAAGACAGGTGTCAGAAATTTTTATATTTTCTTGTAAAGATGGACAATAATATGCAATAGCATCCGGAGCAATGACTGATGTTAATGCTGTTATCTGATTTAACAAAAGAAATGTGAAGTCATTTGAACGTGATTGGCGATCTGCAGGTTTATATCCATTCATGAGATAGCCAACTTCCCCTGCAAAACCATTTCTTCCACGATGTAATCTTTTGTTGATGATAATACCAGAACCAGCAAAATCTGTATCTGGCTGATAAAGAAGAGCCAATGTTCTAAATTCTGGGTGAATACTACAATAACCAAGAGAAGCAACATTAACATCATTCTCTAAAACAATGGGTATCGTTGTAAGGGATGAAAGTGACGTTAGAAGATTTTTTTGATTGATCTGTTCAAAATCAGAATAGATAATTTCTCCTTGTTCTCCAATAATACCAGGAAAACTAAGTACTAATACCTGAATCAGTGGATCACTGGTAATTAGTTTTTTTACTACATTGTGAATTTCATCTAATGTCCCTGTGGAACTTACTAAAATTTGTTCATAAACTGAATGGCCTCCCAGATTAAATGAGTTTGCACGTATTCTGTATTGAGAAAAGATGTGACTAAGAATAATAGTTCCAATATGGATATGATCTTCTCTTAATTGATACAATTTTGACTTTCTGCCACCAGTTGAACAGGCATTCCCTACAAATTCAATCTCTTCACTATTCTCTAATATTTGTAAGATATTGGTAGTTCCCGCCAGAGAAATTCCTGTTTGACTGGATAACTGATTCTTGGTCCATGTTCCTCCTTGATAAAAACAGGATCGTACTTTGTGAATATTTTCTTGCTTTAAATCAATTATTTTTGCCAATTCTCTACCCTTTCGACACTCTTTGTCAAAAGTATTGTAGCATATTATATTTTTGTTTGCAATAAGATATTTTTAAAAATCTTAGTTTCGTTTTCCTAATTTTAGGAGTGGTCCTCTCTTGTAGGAAAGGATAATGCTGTTTTTGATTTATGGTATCAATGTGCTTATGAAATTTTTTCCTTCTTAGTTTTGGGATGAGTGGTACAGATTTTTACGAGCATTTTATTATGATGGCAACTGGATGTAGTCTGCACTTGTATTATTTAGGACAAGTGGTATAATTAGTTATACAAATCATACTTAAAGGAGGTGGTGGTTGTGAAAGCACCAAAAGGTAAATATGCTTGGACAGCTACAGTTGGAGAAAAAGGTCAGATAGTAATACCAAAACAGGCGCGCGATGTTTTTAATATCAAACCGGGTGATACGATTCTGCTTCTTGGTGATGAAAAGCGTGGAATTGCCATACCGCCGAAGGGAGCCTTTGCTCACTTGATGGAAATTGCTTTTGAAGAGAAGGTGGATGAATAAAATGAAGTATGTTTTAGAGGTAAATGATATTGCAAAAAAATATTCGGCTTTTGAACTAAAATCGATTAGCTTTCAGATTAAGGCCGGTGAGGTTATGGGATTTATCGGCAGGAATGGAGCAGGCAAGACTACAGCACTTAAATCCATTCTCAATCTTGTCCACCCTGATGCAGGGAATGTCCGTATTCTTGGAATGGATTATCTGGATAATGAAGATGAAATCAAACAACAAATTGGTTACGCGGTAGGGGGAACCAATTATTATAAAAGAAAAAAATTAAAGGATATTGTCGCCATTACTCGTATTTTTTATGATAACTGGGATGATGAATCGTATCGTCATTATCTTGACGCATTTAAACTTGATGAAAATAAGAAAATTATGGAACTGTCTGAGGGGATGAAAGTAAAATTCTACCTTACTTTAGCTCTTTCTCATCAGGCTAGGCTTTTGATTTTGGATGAGCCGACAAGCGGCCTTGACCCAGTATCTAGAGATGAGATGAATGAGATTTTTCGAAAACTCGCTGAAAAAGGTGTGGCAATCTTATTTTCTACTCATATTACTAGTGATTTGGAGAAATGTGCAGATACGATTACTTACATCAAAAATGGTGAATTGCTTTTATCTGAGAGAAAAGAAGACTTTATTCGCCATTTCACAGGGGAAATAGGTGGTGCGCCAACACTGGAAGACATTATGGTGCATATCGAAAGAGAAGAGGTGGATCTGTGATGAGAAAACTTCTCTATAAAGAAATGAGATTGTCAGCAAATCCTTTGAGTTATTGGTTTATAACTTTTTCAGCTATGACGATGATTCCAAGGTATCCTATTCTTGTAGGTTCCTTTTTTATTTGTCTAGGTATATTTTATACCTACCAGCAGGTTCGGGAATGCGATGATATTACCTACACGGTCATGTTGCCGGTCAGGAAACAGGATGTGGTGACAGCTAAGTATCTATTTGTACTGCTCATCGAATTAGTGGCATTTGTCTTATGCGCAGTGCTAACGATTATTAGGATGAAAATATTGGGGGATACTGCTCCTTATGTTACCAATCAATTGATGAATGCAAATGCGGCTTATCTTGGATATATAATGCTTGTATTTGCAACCTTTAACAGTGTTTTTCTTGCAGGCTTTTTTAAAACAGCTTACAAGATTGGGAAGCCTTTTATCCTATTCTGCGCAGTAGCAACTGTCATAATATTCATGGGAGAGATATTACACCATATTCCTGGATTAGAAAGCCTAAATGATCCTGCAAATTTAAGCATACCACAGGTTGTGATATTGCTGATTGGTATTGTTATGTTCAAGTTATGTACCTGGTTTTCCTATCAAAAAGCAGTTAAGGATTTCGAAAGACTTGATTTATGATCGTTAGGGGAATTACGAATTAGATAATCTGTGAAATGTCTGAGTGTCAATCATTTTCGGTTGGCACATGGAGTACTTATTTTTCCTTTTTTGACAAAATCATATTCTAGCAGTAGAATATATAAAGAAAAATAAATATCAGAGGAGGAAGTTGCCCATGGTTTTTGACTTTAAGAAAGAATTTAAGGAGTTTTATCCAACTAAGACAAATCCGATGATTGTTAAGATTCCCAAAATGAATTTTTTAGCAGTTCGAGGTAAAGGAAATCCTAATGAAGAAGGTGGCGAGTATAAGCAAGCCATTAACTTACTTTACCCACTTGCCTATACTATCAAAATGAGTAAAAATACAGATTACCGAATGAATGGCTACTTTGATTTTGTTGTGCCACCATTAGAAGGTTTTTGGTGGCAGGAAGGTATTAAAGGTGTTGATTATGAACGTAAAAGCGATTTTCGATTTATCTCTCTCCTTCGTCTGCCAGATTTCGTAAGTAAAGAAAATTTTGACTGGGCTATCCATCAAGCGAAAACTAAGAAAAAAATGGATTTTTCCAACGTGGAATACTTTACTTATGACGAAGGTCTATGTGTTCAATGTTTGCATGTCGGTTCTTATAATGATGAACCTATAACAGTTGAACGAATGCATGCTTATATGGAAAATGCAGGCTATCAACTGGATATTACAGATGAACGTATGCACCATGAAATCTATATCAGCGATTTTCGTAAAACAGAGCCTGCCAAACTGAAAACTATTCTCAGACATCCGATTAAAAAGAAATAGGGAGAATAAAAAATGGTTATCAAGACATCCTTGACAGAGGAGTTAATCCTCGGTATATTGACAGAGAAACCGCATCATGGCTATCAGATTGAAAAACTTATTGTTGATAGAGGCATGAGAAAATGGACAGACGTAGGTTTTTCTTCAATTTATTATGTACTTGAAAAATTGGAGAGGAAAGGTCTGGCAAAGAGTGTACCGGCAAAGGGAAAAGATAAAAAAGAGTACAGCATTACAAAGCTGGGGTTAACAATTTTAATTGAAAAAACACGTCAGCGATTAGTAGAACGACATCCGGCGAACTCACATTTTATGACTGCATTGGCAAATAGTCAGAATATGTCCTCAAAAGAATTATTGCAGGCTCTTACGGAACGAAAATATATTTTGGAAAAGGATTTGCAAGTCTTGAAGAATCAACAAGCAGGAGGACATTGCCTGCCAAGGTCTGCCAAACAGTTATTCAGTTTGGGTTTAACCATGCTCCAAGCAGAGCTAAATTGGTTAGAATCTGAAATTCAAACTTTACAATCACAGTGAAATCCAAGAAAATTTTCAGAGGAGATGGTATATGAAATTGGATATAAAACCGTTCATAGGATAGCATTGTGAATCTACCGTAACAGGAACTCTCTTGAATTAGCTTGGTGTTGAATTAAGTGAGCCGATGTTATTTGGTTTGGGAGAAGGTCTGGGATTTACTCTTTGGAATATGAAATCCATGAATATGCCGTTTATAGGCGGGAGAATTAAATCTGATTTAGAGATATTTTAATAATTGATAAATTACAGATTAAAATTTGGAGAGGACGTGAGATTACAATGTGTAAAGAATGTTATGTTGATCAAAGTAGAGTGACGCCACTTTTAAACCCCTTGGAATGCTTAAAAAATCATACACAATATATTTGCGGAACTTGTGGTCGGTGTATTTGTATCGAGTACGATCCAAATCGTGGATTGCAACGGTGGAATTTTCCGTTTAAGTCATTAGAAATTGCAAAGCTATATTTAAGAACTGCAGATTACACAGAAAAAAAGCCATGTGGTATTTATGAATTAAAAAGTGAGAATGGTAGAATTTCTTATAAAATTTTCGCTAGCAATGAAGATCTGAAGCTATATCTAAAAAAGAATAAAGGAAAAACTTGTGAAAAAATGGCGTCTGTTTTTTCAGTTGAAGAATATCAGGAATTTCCCAACACACAGGTAAGAAGATTGGCCTCTGGTGAAATACAAAAATATATGTCAGAAAGATAAAAAAGATTATGGAAGTGATTCGGTGGAAAACTTTAGTTATCTATATACATGGCAAGGGCGGAAACATAGAGGAGACAAAACATTATCAATCTATTTTTAGAGAAAATGACGTTATCGGTTTTGACTATAAATCACGAACTCCTTGGGAAGCGGAGATAGAATTTCCAATACTGTAAGATAGGTGTGCTAAATCGTATGATTCTGTTATTTTAATTGCAAATAGCATCGGTGCTTACTTTGCAATGCTATCTTTGGATGAAAAGAATATTTCTCAGACCTTATTTATTTCCCCTATTGTAGATATGGAGAAACTGATAATGGATATGATGAAGTGGTTAAATATTACAGAAGATGAGTTAAAAAGTAAGAAAGAGGTTGAAACAGAATTTGGTGAAACATTGTCTTGGGAGTATTTATCTTATGTGAAAAATCATCCCATTAGGTGGAATGTTCCCACTTCTATTTTATATGGTGAAAAAGATAATTTAACTTTTCAAAAAACCATAACGAAGTTTGCAGAGCAAATTGGAGCAACTCTTACAATCATGAAGAATGGAGAGCATTGGTTTCATACAGATGAGCAATTAAAATTTTTAGACACATGGGTTAAAAAATCAACTTAATAAATTTGTATTAGTTTTTGATAACAAGAGGTAAAAATTATGAAAACAATATATAAAGAAGATATCGTACAGGGGTTAACAGAACTCGGCCTGAAACGAGGGGATGTTGTCATTGTCCATACATCCTTAAAAAGTATTGGATATGTATGTGGAGGAGCACAGACTGTGATAGAAGCTCTAATTGAAGTCGTTACTTCTGAAGGTACCATTGTGATGCCAACACAGTCATGGAAAAATCTAGATCCGGAAACAGGTGTGCACTGGAATGCAGAGGAGTCAGACTGGGATAAAATTAGAGAGAATTGGCCAGCATATGATAAACAGATAACGCCAACAAATACGATGGGAGCTGTTGCAGAAATGTTCCGTCAATGGCCGGGGAGCATCAGAACAGATCATCCAGCAAGATCAATTTGTGCATGGGGAAAACATGCTGAATATATTACAGCGGAACATACTCTTTCAAATATATTTGGTGAGGGTTCACCTATCGCAAAACTCTATGAACTTGACGCAAAAGTACTGTTGTTAGGGGTTGGATATGATAAAAACACTTCCATACACTTAGCGGATGTCCGTGCAGAGTATCCTGGGAAACATGACTGTGTTGAGCATAGTGCCATACTTGAAGATGGTGTTCGTATATGGAAAGCGTATAACACCTTATTCGTTGATGGAGAAGATTTTGAGGACATAGGAAGCACCTTTGAGGAAAAGGGGCTTGCAAAGATAGGAAAAATCGGCAATGCCGATTCTAGATTGATGCAACAACGTGAACTAGTAGATTTTGCTGTCTCTTGGATTGAAAAACATCGTAGATGAACTGAATTTTAACTATTGTAAAGAAATCAATAGACACTAGATAAACTTTAGTAGAAATAGGTTGATAATTCCCATTTTATCAGATAAACTTAGGATTCATAAAAGGAAATAACGAATGAAATCGTATCAAGATATAAATAAAGAAACTATTGATAGATGGGTTGAAGAAGGTTGGGAATGGAGTAAGCCGATTTCACATGATGAGTATATTAGTGCAAAAAACGGGGATTGGAATGTTTTTCTTACTCCGACGATTCCTGTTCCACATGAGTGGTTAGGAAATTTAAATGGAAAGAAAATCTTAGGTTTAGCATCGGGTGGTGGGCAACAAATACCTATATTTAATGCATTAGATGCAGACTGCACTGTGCTTGATAATTCGCCAAAGCAAATAGAAAGTGAATTTTTAATTGCTCAAAGAGAAGGCTATACTATTAAAGCGATTGAAGGCGATATGACAAAAGCTTTGCCTTTTGAGGATGAAACCTTTGATATAGTCTTTCATCCGGTTTCAAACTGTTATGTTGAAGATGTGCAGCCTATTTTTAATGAGGTGTATAGAGTTCTGAAAAAGGGTGGAATTTTTCTGGCAGGATTAAACAATGAAATAAATTACATTATAGGTAATGAAGAAAAAGAAATTATTTGGAAAATGCCTTTTAATCCATTAAAAGATAAAGCAGCCAAAGATTTTATGATAAAAGAAAATTCTGGCATGCAATTCTCTCACAATATGACAGAGCAAATAGGCGGACAGTTAAAGGCGGGGTTCACTCTACTTGACATATATGAAGATACAAATGGTTTTGGTAGACTGCATGAACTGAATATTAAAACATATATTGCAACAAAATCAGTTAAATGATAGAGTTAGATTATAGTAAAATTGAGCGAAAATGAGTTAAGATTGACCAGTACACACAAGAAAGTATCTCTACTTACGAAAATATAAAAATGTGAACGAAAAATAGACGTTCACATTTCTTTTTTTATTCTGCTGCTTGTTGCCAACGTTTGGCTAGCATGCGAGATAGGCTTGAAATTGCTAGGTTAAAGCTGAAATAGATCAAGGCAATCAGGATATAAAGACTGAAGACCTGCTCTGGTTCGAAATAGCGTCCCATGAGAATTTGGCTGGCTCCAAAGAGTTCTTGTAGGGCGATAACAGAGTAGAGAAGGCTAGTATCCTTAATCACGGTTACAAACTGAGAAATGATGGCTGGCAGCATTTTACGGATCGCTTGTGGGAGGATGATATGGTAGAGGATTTGCACAGAGGTAAATCCTTGCGACATTCCTGCTTCGTACTGGCCCTTGTCCACAGCATTGAGGCCACCTCGGATAATCTCAGCCAGGGCTGCTGAGGTAAATAGGGTAAAGGCAGTAATACCAGCTGGTGTGGACTTCATCTTAAACACCAAAAAGATGGTGAAAATCCAGAGGAGGTTGGGAACGTTACGTACAAACTCGATATAAATGCTGGAGATGATCCGTAAGACAGGATTTTTCCCATTTCTCATGACGGCTAGCACTGTTCCGATAAGGGTCGAGAGGACGATAGCAATTAGAGAAATGTAGAGGGTCAAGCCAAATCCTTTAAAGATAAAGGCTAGGTTATCTGGGGTTAAAACTTCTAAAATAGATTCCATAGTAACCTCCTAAAGTGAATAGGCTTTTTTGTTGGCTTGCTCCATCTTGCGACCAAACTGGGCAACAGGGAAGCATAGGGCAAAGTAGAGAAGAGCAGCACCTAAAAAGGCTGGAATGTAGTTTCCGTTTAGAGCCGACCAAGATTTGGTCACAAACATCAAGTCCACTCCAGAGATGATAGCTACGGTAGAGGTATTCTTGATGAGGTTAACGATTTGGTTGGTCAAAGGAGGAAGGATGATACGGAAGGCCTGAGGCAAGATAATCAAGCGCATGGCACTGATATAGGTAAAACCTTGTGACAAGGCGGCCTCCATCTGACCGCTAGGAATAGACTGAATCCCTGAACGAATAACCTCAGCGATATAAGCGCCGTGATAGAGTCCCACGCAGAGAACAGCAGTCCAATAAATCGGAATCATGATGGTGTGTTCACTGATAAGAGGCAAACCATAAAAGACGATGACAAACTGTACTAAGAGGGGAGTGTTTTGGTAAAATTCGACAAAGATACGAGCCAAAATCCTTAAAATTTGATGTTTGCTGGTTGATAGGACTCCAAAGATGATTCCTAAGACCATAGCTAGGATAAAGGAACCAATCGCTAGGGCAAGTGTGAAGAGGAAACCATTGAAAAATTGTCCAAAATCCTGAAAATAGGCTGTCCAAGATGATAAATCTGTCATGGGGTGTCCTCCTTAATCTGCAGTATGGCTAGATGGTTTGAGCTTGTAACGGTCATAAAGTTTCTGCAAACTACCGTCCTTGGTCCATTTAGTGACTAAGCTATCAAGATAATCGTTGAGCTCAGTGTTTGATTTCTTGGTAACAATACCGTAGTCAGATGGTTTAAAACTATCATCTAGTAGCTCTGTTCGTTTACTGGTGTAGCCAGACAGGATAGAGCGGTCTACGGAAAAGGCATCAATACGGTGAGCGTGAAGGGAAGTAATCAATTCTGGGTAGGAACCAAGTTCGACGAATTTAAAGGTTAGACCTTTCTTTTTGCCCAGTTCAGTAATCAAGCGCTGGGTGATGGATCCTTGGGCAACGCCAATAGTTTTTCCGTTTAGGTCCTCTATGCTTTTGATATTGGCAGATTTATTGACCAAAAAGCCAGAAGCGTCCGTATAGTAGGGACTGGTGAAGTTGTAGAGTTTTTTACGTTCTTCTGTGATGGTAAAGGTCGCGATATCCAAATCGACCTGTTCATTGTCAAGAAGTGGGCCACGGGTTTGAGCGGTAACAGGCACGTAGCGAACCTTGACCTTGAGCTCATCCGCAATCATCTTGGCCAAGTCGGTTTCGATACCAGAATAGGTCCCTGTCTTGGGGTCCTTGTAGCCAAAATTGGGAACGTCTTGTTTGACACCGACAACTAGCTCGCCTCTTTTTTGAATGTCTGCGACGCTGGTATCGGCTTGGACTGGTTTGGCAGCAGCAAGGCTGAAAAGGCTAATCAATAATGCGGATAAAAAAAATTTCTTTTTCATAGGCGCCTCCTTATTTGACTTTGTCACTTTCGTGGTTGATAATTTTGCTGAGGAATTGTTGGGCACGAGGTTCGCTTGGATTGTCAAAAAAGTCATCGACATCTGTCGTATCTACCAAAACTTCTCCGTCTGCCATAAAGATGATGCGGTCCGCAACCTCTCGAGCAAATCCCATTTCGTGGGTAACGATGATCATATTCATCCCGTCATGTGCCAGTTTTTGCATAACTGCTAGAACATCTCCAATGGTTTCAGGGTCAAGAGCAGATGTTGGCTCATCGAAGAGGAGGAGCTCCGGATGCATAGCGAGACCACGTGCGATGGCGATCCGCTGTTTTTGTCCACCAGATAGCATGGCGGGATAGGAATCTTTCTTGTCCCACATATTTACAAATTCCAGATATTTTTTGGCTGTTTTTTCAGCTTCTTTTTTATCAATTCCTAGAACTTTTATGGGTGCAAGTGTCACATTTTCTAACACCGTTTTGTGTGGATAAAGGTTAAAATGCTGGAAAACCATGCCGACTTCCTTACGAAGAGGAACTAAATCTTTCTGACTAGCACCTGCTACTTGGTGTCCATTGACTAGGAGACTTCCTTTGTCAACAGCCTCTAAACCATTAATCGTACGGATAAGAGTGGACTTCCCAGAACCAGAAGGTCCAAGCAGGACAACAACTTGTCCTTTTTCAAAACGGAGATTGATGTCGCGGAGTGCGTGGTAGTCTCCGTAATATTTTTCGACGTTTTTAAATTCTACTAAAGCCATGAGAGATCTCCTTTGTGTTAGATTTTATAACATGATTCTACACCAAAAGAATGTTCTTGTCAAATCATATCTGAAAAAAATTCACTAAAATTTTATAAAAAAGCAATCTGGATAGAGAAAATGCCTAAATCATGTTATAATGAAACGATAGAATTCTTAGAAAGAGTGGATGTTTTTTTGATAACTCCTACTTATGAATGGCAGTTTGCCCCGCAGGTTGAAGATGCGGATTTTACAAAGATAGCCAAGAAGGCTGGACTGGGTCCTGAGGTGGCTCGATTATTATTTGAAAGAGGGATTCAGGATGAAGAAAGTCTAAAGAAGTTTTTAGAACCTTCTTTAGAGGACTTACATGATCCCTATCTGCTCCATGATATGGATAAGGCAGTAGAACGGATTCGTCAGGCCATTGAAGAAGGGGAGAATATCCTCGTTTACGGTGACTATGATGCGGATGGTATGACTTCAGCGTCGATTGTTAAGGAAAGTTTGGAACAGCTTGGCGCTGAATGCCGTGTTTATTTGCCAAATCGTTTTACCGATGGCTATGGACCAAATGCCAGTGTCTATAAATACTTTATCGAGCAAGAAGGGATTTCCTTGATTGTGACAGTGGATAATGGAGTTGCTGGCCATGAAGCCATTGAATTGGCCCAGTCTATGGGAGTGGATGTCATTGTGACCGACCACCATTCCATGCCTGAAACCCTTCCTGATGCCTATGCTATTGTTCACCCTGAGCATCCAGATGCGGACTATCCTTTCAAATATTTGGCTGGTTGTGGAGTGGCTTTCAAGCTGGCTTGTGCCCTTTTAGAAGAAGTGCAATTGGAATTGCTTGATTTGGTCGCTATCGGTACTATTGCAGATATGGTGAGCTTGACTGATGAAAACCGTATCTTGGTCCAATATGGCTTGGAAATGTTGGGGCATACTCAACGCATCGGTCTGCAAGAAATGCTAGACATGGCTGGGATTGCTGCTAATGAAGTGACAGAAGAAACGGTTGGTTTTCAGCTTGCCCCTCGTTTGAATGCCTTGGGTCGCTTGGATGATCCCAATCCTGCCATTGATTTGCTGACTGGATTTGATGATGAGGAAGCGCATGAGATTGCCCTCATGATTCACCAGAAAAACGAAGAGCGCAAGGAAATCGTTCAGTCAATCTATGAAGAAGCTAAGACCATGGTGGATCCTGAGAAGAAGGTCCAGGTTTTGGCCAAGGAAGGCTGGAATCATGGAGTTCTAGGTATCGTGGCTGGTCGTTTGCTGGAAGAATTGGGGCAGACTGTTATCGTTCTTAATATAGAAGATGGTCGTGCCAAGGGCAGTGCTCGCAGTGTGGAAGCGGTCGATATTTTTGAAGCTCTGGATCCCCATCGAGATCTCTTCATCGCATTTGGTGGCCATGCTGGCGCAGCAGGAATGACACTGGAGGTTGAGAAACTTTCAGATTTATCTCAGGTCTTGGAAGACTATATCCGTGAAAAAGGCGTAGATGCTGGTGGTAAGAACAAGTTAAACCTAGATGAAGAGCTGGATTTGGAGACTTTGAGTCTTGAAACAGTCAAGAATTTTGAGCGCTTGGCACCTTTTGGGATGGACAATCAGAAACCTGTCTTTTATATCAAGGATTTTCATGTCGAAAGTGCTCGTACCATGGGAGCAGGCAATGCCCACCTCAAACTGAAAATTTCCAAGGGTGAGGCGACTTTTGAAGTGGTGGCCTTTGGACAAGGTAGATGGGCGACAGAGTTTGCTCAAACAAAAAACTTAGAATTAGCAGTCACCCTGTCTGTCAATCAATGGAATGGCCAAACTGCCCTCCAGTTGATGATGGTGGATGCGCGTGTGGAAGGTGTTCAACTCTTTAACATTCGTGGGAAGAATGCAGTCTTGCCAGAGGGAATTCCAGTCTTGGATTTCTCTGGAGAGGTGCCAGATTTAGCGACCAGTGATGCTGTGGTTGTAAAAACCATTCCTGAGGATATTACGCTGCTTAAGGCCATTTTTCAGGAACAACATTTTTCTGCTGTCTATTTCAAAAATGACATTGACAAGGCCTATTATCTGACAGGTTATGGAACTAGAGAGCAGTTTGCAAAATTGTACAAGACCATTTACCAGTTTCCAGAGTTTGATATTCGTTATAAGCTTAAGGACTTAGCAGCCTATCTCAATATCCAACAAATTTTATTAGTCAAGATGATTCAAGTATTTGAGGAGCTGGACTTTGTGACAATCAAAGATGGTGTTATGACAGTTAATAAAGAAGCGTCGAAAAGGGAAATTGCTGACAGTCAGATATACCAAAATCTCAAACAAACCGTAAAAAATCAAGAAATCATGGCGCTGGGTACCGTGCAAGAAATGTATGATTTTTTGATGGAAGAAAACTAGAAAATGGGAAAGAGTTGGGCAACCAGCTCTTTTTTGAAAACAAATCTTCATTTTGAAAATCATCAAAAAAATGGTATAATGGTAGGAAAAGATTCGGCTGAAAGTTTTAGAACTTTTAGAATAAGAGGGTAAACTTACCTTATAATCAAGATAATTAAGTTTCGGAGGAAAAATGAGTAATATTAGTTTAACAACACTAGGTGGTGTACGAGAAAATGGGAAAAATATGTACATCGCTGAAATCGATGAATCTATTTTTGTTTTGGATGCGGGGCTTAAATACCCTGAAAATGAACAACTAGGGGTAGATGTCGTTATTCCAAATATGGAATACCTTTTTGAAAATAGTGATCGTATCGCTGGGGTCTTTTTGACCCACGGACATGCGGATGCCATTGGTGCCCTGCCTTATCTTTTGGCAGAGGCTAAGGTGCCTGTGTTTGGCTCTGAGTTGACCATTGAGTTGGCCAAACTCTTTGTCAAAGGAAATGATATGGTTAAGAAATTCAATGACTTCCATGTGATTGATGAAGATACAGAGATCGACTTTGGAGGGACTGTGGTTTCCTTCTTCCGTACAACTCACTCTATCCCAGAAAGTTTGGGAATAGTCCTGAAAACAGCTGAAGGTAGCATCGTTTATACAGGGGACTTCAAGTTTGACCAGACAGCTAGCGAATCCTATGCGACGGATTTTGCTCGTTTGGCTGAAATCGGTCGTGATGGTGTTTTAGCGCTCCTCAGCGATTCAGCCAATGCGGACAGCAATATCCAAGTGGCGAGCGAGAGTGAAGTTGGAGAGGAAATTACCCAGACCATTGCAGACTGGGAAGGTCGTATCATCGTTGCAGCAGTTGCCAGCAACCTCTCTCGTATCCAGCAGGTTTTTGATGCTGCAGCAGATACAGGTCGCCGAGTTGTTCTGACTGGATTTGATATTGAAAATATCGTCCGCACTGCGATTCGTCTCAAAAAATTATCTCTAGCCAACGAAAGTCTCTTGATTAAACCAAAAGAAATGTCTCGTTTTGAAGACCATGAGTTGATTATCCTTGAGACGGGCCGTATGGGTGAGCCTATCAATGGACTTCGTAAGATGTCCATCGGTCGCCACCGCTATGTGGAAATCAAAGATGGAGACTTGGTTTATATCGTAACGACTCCATCTATCGCCAAAGAAGCCGTCATGGCGCGTGTTGAAAACATGATCTACCAAGCTGGTGGTGTGGTGAAACTCATTACCCAAAGCTTGCGAGTATCCGGACACGGAAATGCGCGTGATTTGCAGTTGATGATCAATCTTTTGCAACCAAACTACCTCTTCCCTATCCAAGGGGAGTATCGTGAGTTGGATGCGCATGCCAAGGCTGCCATGGCAGTTGGAATGTTGCCAGAGCGTATCTTCATCCCTAAAAAGGGAACGACCATGTCTTATGAACATGGAGATTTTGTTCCAGCTGGAGCAGTTTCTGCAGGTGATATCTTGATTGACGGAAATGCTATCGGAGATGTTGGAAATGTGGTCCTTCGTGACCGTAAGGTCTTGTCAGAGGATGGTATTTTCATTGTGGCGATCACTGTCAACCGTCGTGAGAAGAAAATTGTGGCCAAGGCTCGCGTCCATACACGTGGATTTGTTTATCTCAAGAAGAGCCGTGATATTCTCCGTGAAAGTTCAGAATTGATTAACCAAACGGTAGAAGAGTATCTTCAAGGTGATGACTTTGACTGGGCAGATCTCAAAGGAAAGGTTCGCGACAATCTGACCAAGTACCTCTTTGATCAAACCAAACGTCGTCCGGCAATCTTGCCAGTCGTGATGGAAGCAAAATAATAAGCAGCATACCTACAGAAAAAGTCGAAATTCGGCTTTTTCTTATAGAATAGTAAAAGGAGACAACCATGGCAGTTATGAATATTGAGTATTACTCTGAAGTTTTGGATATGGAGTGGGGCGTTACCGTACTCTATCCAGATGCTAGTCGGGTGACTGAACCAGATTGCACAGATATTCCTGTTCTTTATCTTTTGCACGGAATGTCAGGAAACCAAAATAGCTGGCTCAAACGTACCAATGTCGAGCGCTTGTTGCGTGGAACCAATCTCATTGTTATCATGCCCAATACTAGCAATGGCTGGTACACAGATACTCAGTATGGCTATAACTACTATACTGCTCTAGCAGAAGAACTCCCCCAAGTCATGAAACGTTTCTTTCCCAATATGACCAGCAAGCGAGAAAAAACTTTCATAGCAGGCCTATCCATGGGAGGATATGGTTCCTTCAAACTCGCTCTATCGACAAATCGTTTTTCTCATGCGGCTAGTTTTTCTGGTGCGCTCAGTTTTCAGGATTTTTCTCCTGAAAGTCAGGATCTGGGATCGCTTGCCTACTGGCGAGGAGTTTTTGGAGAGATTAAAGACTGGACATCTAGTCCTCATTCGCTTGAAAGCATGGCTGCAAAATCCGATAAAAAGACTAAACTATGGGCTTGGTGTGGGGAACAAGACTATCTCTACTCTGCCAATAATCTCGCAGTGAAAAACCTCAAAAATCTTGGTTTTGAGGTGACCTATAGTCACAGTCCAGGTAAGCACGAGTGGTACTACTGGGAAAAACAATTGGAACGTTTTTTAGCTACCTTACCAATTGACTTTGTCTTGGAAGAACGTTTATCTTAGTTTTAGGTTTCTTTCAGCTTTCTTCAGTAAAATAGAGAATCTATCTTGATTATGGGAGACCATCGATTTTAAGATAGGTTCTTATTTTTATGAAAGGTGGAGCGTCATGTTCTGGATTATTCGATTATTGTTCCAATTTCTGTTGGGAATTTGGCGTTTCTTCTGGCGTCTGGTTTGGACTGTGGTCATTCTACTGCTCATTGCTTTTGGAGTGGTTTGGTATCTGTCTGGTGATTTTCATTCTGCGGTCAATCAGGTTGAAAAAATGAGTCAGATTGGTCAAGGTGGCTGGAATCAATGGAAAGAGACGGGAACGCTGGAAGTCTTGTCTCAGACAGACAGTCACCAACACGCGGAAGGCAAGTGGGCTCAAGCATCAGCTCGCATCTATATTGAGCCTCAAATGGATGAGACCTTCCAAGGCGCCTATGCAGAAGCTATAAAGAATTGGAATCAAACGGGTGCCTTTACCTTTGAGGTTGTCGCAGATTCTAGCCAAGCAGATATTGTGGCAAGTGAGATGAATGATGGATCGACCGCTGTAGCAGGTCAAGCCGAGAGTCAAACCAATTTGTTAACCAATCAATTTATATCTGTAACGGTTCGCCTGAATCATTATTATCTATCCAATCCAAACTATGGTTATTCCTATGAACGGATCGTGCACACGGCGGAACATGAGCTGGGACATGCCATCGGATTGGATCACACCAACGAGATTTCTGTCATGCAGCCGGCAGGTTCCTACTATGGAATTCAGCCCCAGGATGTGAAGGCTGTTCAAGAACTCTATACCAGTAGCGACTAGATAAAGTCGGTGCAATCCGAAAAGAAATCAAAGCTCCTCCATCAAGTGATCGGTGGGGCTTTTTGTTCGTCCTGTTACAGGCTTTTTGCTATAATGGAACTATGAATAATTTGATCAAATCAAAACTAGAGCTCTTGCCGACCAGCCCTGGTTGTTACATTCACAAGGATAAAAACGGTACCATTATCTATGTAGGAAAGGCTAAAAATCTGCGCAATCGCGTACGGTCCTATTTCCGTGGAAGTCATGATACCAAGACGGAGGCTCTGGTATCTGAGATTGTGGATTTTGAATTTATCGTCACCGAGTCCAATATTGAGGCCCTTCTGCTGGAAATCAACCTTATCAAGGAAAATCAGCCCAAGTACAATATCATGCTCAAGGATGATAAGTCCTATCCCTTTATCAAAATCACCAATGAACGCTATCCACGGCTCATCATTACTCGTCAGGTCAAAAAGGATGGAGGTCTTTATTTTGGACCTTATCCTGATGTGGGAGCGGCCAATGAAATCAAGCGATTACTGGATCGGATTTTTCCTTTTCGGAAATGTACCAACCCGCCGTCTAAAGTCTGTTTTTACTACCATATCGGCCAATGTATGGCCCACACCATCTGTAAGAAGGATGAGGCTTATTTCAAGTCCATGGCTCAGGAGGTTTCTGACTTCTTAAAAGGACAGGATGACAAAATCATCGATGATCTCAAGAGTAAAATGGCAGTAGCAGCACAAAGTATGGAGTTTGAACGGGCAGCGGAATACCGTAACCTGATTCAGGCCATTGGAACGCTTCGGACCAAGCAACGGGTTATGGCCAAGGATCTTCAAAATCGGGATGTCTTTGGTTACTATGTGGATAAGGGCTGGATGTGTGTCCAGGTTTTCTTTGTTCGTCAGGGCAAGCTCATCGAGCGCGATGTCAACCTCTTCCCTTACTACAATGATCCGGATGAGGATTTTTTGACCTACGTGGGACAATTCTATCAAGAAAAATCCCACCTGGTTCCCAATGAGGTGCTGATTCCGCAGGATATCGATGAAGAAGCTGTCAAAGCCTTGGTGGATACCAAGATTCTCAAACCCCAACGTGGAGAGAAAAAACAACTGGTCAATCTAGCCATAAAAAATGCTCGTGTTAGTCTGGAGCAGAAGTTCAATCTGCTAGAAAAATCTGTCGAAAAGACCCAAGGGGCTATTGAAAATCTGGGACGCTTGCTCCAAATCCCGACCCCAGTACGTATCGAGTCCTTTGATAACTCCAATATCATGGGAACCAGTCCGGTGTCTGCCATGGTGGTCTTTGTCAATGGTAAACCCAGTAAGAAGGATTACCGTAAGTACAAGATAAAAACGGTTGTAGGTCCAGATGACTATGCCAGTATGCGTGAAGTCATTCGCAGACGTTATGGTCGAGTACAACGAGAAGGTTTAACCCCGCCAGATTTGATTGTCATTGATGGGGGACAAGGTCAAGTCAATATCGCTAAGCAGGTCATCCAAGAAGAGCTAGGTTTGGATATTCCTATTGCAGGTCTGCAAAAGAATGACAAGCACCAAACCCACGAGCTGCTCTTTGGAGATCCGCTGGAAGTAGTGGAGTTATCTCGCAATTCTCAGGAATTTTTCCTCCTCCAACGCATCCAAGATGAGGTGCATCGCTTTGCCATCACCTTCCACCGTCAACTGCGCTCAAAAAATTCTTTTTCATCACAACTGGATGGGATTGACGGTCTAGGACCTAAACGCAAGCAGAATCTCATGAAGCATTTTAAATCTCTCACTAAAATCAAGGAAGCCAGTGTGGATGAGATTGTCGAAGTTGGGGTACCAAGAACAGTCGCAGAAGCAGTTCAGAGGAAGTTGAACCCTCAGGGAGAAGTGGAATTGGCTCAAGTGGCAGAAGAGAGAGTAGATTACCAAACAAAAGGAGATTATGATGAACCATAAAATCGCAATTTTATCAGATATTCATGGCAATGTGACTGCACTAGAAGCAGTGATTGCAGATGCTAAAGCTCAAGGAGTCAGTGAATATTGGCTTCTAGGAGATATTTTTCTACCTGGTCCAGGTGCTCATGACTTGATTGCCTTGCTAAAGGAACTTCCTATCACAGCAAGTGTTCGAGGCAATTGGGATGATCATGTCCTTGAGGCCTTGGATGGCGAATATGGTTTGGAACATCCGAAAGAAATCCAGTCAATGCGCATGACCCAGTTTTTGATGGAGCGAATGGATCCTGAAACGATTGTCTGGCTACGAAGCTTACCTATGCTAGAAAAGAAAGAAGTTGATGGACTGCGCTTTTCTCTTTCTCATAATTTGCCTGATAAGAACTATGGAGGAGACTTGCTGGTTGACAATGATACGGAGAAGTTTGACCAACTCCTAGATGAGGAAACGGACGTGGCAGTCTATGGTCATGTCCACAAACAGTTGCTTCGCTATGGCAGCCAAGGGCAACAAATCATCAATCCAGGTACAATTGGTATGCCCTATTTTAACTGGGAGGCGTTAAAAAATCACCGTGCCCAGTATGCCGTGATAGAGGTTGAAGATGGGGAATTGGTAAATATCCTGTTTCGTAAAGTCGCTTATGACTATGAAGCGGAGTTAGAATTGTCCAAGTCCAAGGGTCTTCCCTTTATCGAAATGTATGAAGAGCTACGTCGTGAAGACAACTATCAGGGGCACAATCTAGAACTCTTAGCTAGTTTAATTGAAAAGCATGGGTATGTAGAGGATGTGAAGAATTATTTTGATTTTTTGCAAAGTGAGAAATAAAGCGGGCAGTCCTTATTTTGAAGTGAGGTTTGTAGTCGAATTGCTTAGAAAAGAGTCAGATGATGAGCAAGAAAAGATGGCTTAGCTAAAGTTTGACATTAAAACTATTTTGTTATAAAATGAACTTAATTCTTAATAAAAAGGAGAACATTATGAAGAAAATTATTACAGCCAGTATGGCTCTTTTATCTGTTGTTGTTTTAGCAGCATGTTCAGGGAAAACAACGTCTGATTCTTCGACTAAGACTTCAAGCTCTGTAGAACAAACTTCTTCTTCAGAGACTTCATCAACAACGTCTAGTTCAAAGACAGAAAATAATGAGGTTGTTTTGATTACCGATGAAGAAATTGACAATGCTAAAACTGTTGGAGATGTGAAGAAAGTCTTTGGCAAATTAGTCGACAATTATAAAAAGCATGCAGTTGAAATTGGGGAGAAAATTCCAGAGAGTGGAAAAGAAGCATATAACGCCCAAGTTGAACCAGCGCTTAAGTCTATGGAGACTGTAAGAGAGTCATTTAACGAAAGCCTTTCAAGTATTGGTTCTGATGATACAGTAGTGCCAGAACAAACTCGTACTCTATTTGTTCAACAGTTGAAAACTGGACGTGACACAATGAAGAAAGCGCTGGAAGCGGCTTATAAAGCAATTGCTCCATACACATCTGGTCAATAATATAAGAAAGTAGGTGTTCAATCGCCTGCTTTTTGATTGCTTCAAATCCAAAGGATACCTACTTAAAGAGCTCCAAATTAATAGCAGAGAGTTTGAAAGAAGTACTAACTCTATGAAAAATCCCTGCAAGCTCTTTCAAAATATGGTAGAATGGAAGCAGTAGAATTAGAAAAGGAAATCGATTATGAAATTTCTTGAATTAAATAAAAAACGTCATGCGACCAAGCATTTCACTGATCAGCCGGTGGATCCCAAAGATGTTCGCACAGCTATTGAAATCGCAACTTTAGCCCCAAGTGCCCACAACAGCCAGCCATGGAAGTTTGTGGTTGTTCGTGAGAAAAATGCCGAACTGGCAAAATTGGCTTATGGTTCGAACTTTGAGCAAGTATCATCAGCGCCTGTAACCATTGCCCTATTTACAGATACGGACCTAGCCAAACGCGCTCGCAAGATTGCCCGAGTTGGCGGCGCTAATAACTTTTCTGAGGAGCAACTTCAATATTTTATGAAGAATCTGCCTGCTGAATTTGCACGTTACAGTGAGCAACAGGTCAGCGACTACCTAGCCCTCAATGCAGGTTTGGTTGCTATGAACTTGGTTCTCGCTCTGACAGACCAAGGAATCGGCTCTAACATTATCCTTGGATTTGACAAATCAAAAGCCAACGAAGTTTTGGACATTGAAGACCGTTTCCGCCCAGAACTCTTGATTACGGTAGGTTATACAGACGAAAAATTGGAACCAAGCTACCGCTTGCCAGTGGATGAAATCATCGAGAAAAGATAGAAGGAAGAAAAAATGACAGCAATTGATTTTACAGCAGAAGTAGAAAAACGCAAAGAAGACCTCTTGGCTGACTTGTTTAGCCTTTTGGAAATCAACTCAGAACGTGATGATAGTAAGGCAGATGCGCAGCATCCATTTGGACCTGATCCAGTAAAAGCCTTGGAAAAATTCCTTGAAATCGCAGACCGTGATGGTTATCCAACTAAGAATGTCGATAACTATGCTGGACATTTTGAGTTTGGTGAAGGAGAAGAAGTTCTCGGAATCTTTGCTCACATGGACGTGGTGCCAGCTGGTAGTGGTTGGGACACAGATCCTTACACACCAACTATCAAAGACGGTCGTCTTTATGCGCGTGGAGCTTCAGACGACAAGGGGCCTACAACAGCTTGTTACTATGGTTTGAAAATCATCAAAGAATTGGGCCTTCCAACTTCTAAGAAAGTTCGCTTTATTGTTGGAACAGACGAAGAATCAGGCTGGGCAGACATGGACTACTACTTTGAACATGTAGGACTAGCAAAACCAGATTTTGGTTTCTCTCCAGATGCTGAATTCCCTATCATCAATGGTGAAAAAGGAAACATCACAGAATATCTTCACTTTGCAGGTGAAAATACAGGTGCAGCCCGCCTTCACAGTTTCACAGGTGGATTGCGTGAAAACATGGTACCTGAATCAGCAACAGCAGTTGTTTCAGGTGACTTGGCTGACTTTCAAGCTAAACTAGATGCTTTTGTTACAGAACACAAACTCAGAGGAGAAATTCAAGAAGAAGCTGGTCGATACAAGGTGACCATTATTGGTAAATCAGCTCATGGTGCTATGCCTGCATCAGGTGTCAATGGTGCGACCTACCTTGCCCTTTTCCTCAGTCAGTTTGACTTTGCAGGACCAGCCAAAGACTACCTCGACATCGCTGGTAAGATTCTTTTGAATGACCATGAGGGTACAAATCTCAAGGTTGCTCATGTGGATGAAAAGATGGGTCCCCTTTCTATGAATGCCGGTGTCTTCCGCTTTGATGAAACAAGTGCTGACAATACGATTGCCCTTAACTTCCGTTATCCAAAAGGAACAAGCCCAGAACAAATCAAGTCAGTCCTTGAAAACTTGCCAGTTGCTTCTGTTAGCCTTTCTAAACACGGTCACACCCCTCACTATGTACCAATGGAAGATCCACTTGTGCAAACCTTGTTGAATGTCTATGAAAAACAAACTGGTCTTAAAGGTCACGAGCAAGTCATCGGTGGTGGTACCTTTGGTCGCTTGCTGGAACGTGGGGTTGCCTACGGTGCCATGTTCCCGGACTCAATCGATACCATGCACCAAGCCAATGAATTTATCGCCTTGGACGATCTCTTCCGAGCAGCAGCAATCTATGCAGAAGCTATCTATGAATTAATCAAATAAAACGATAGAAGTCTGAGATTTTATGCTTAGACTTCTTTTTGGAAGGAAAACAGATGTCTCAAATCGAAAGAATCAAGCAAGCCATTATGGAGGATCCACAGAATACCAGCTATACAGAACGCGGAATCGAACCACTCTTTGCAGCGCCAAAGACAGCTCGCATCAATATTGTCGGACAAGCTCCAGGATTTAAAACGCAAGAAGCTGGAATTTACTGGAAGGATAAGAGTGGTGATCGTCTGCGTGAGTGGTTAGGTGTTGATGAAGACACCTTCTACAATTCAGGGTTGTTTGCAGTTATTCCCATGGACTTTTATTTCCCAGGGCATGGAAAATCAGGCGACCTTCCACCCCGTAAAGGCTTTGCCGAAAAATGGCATCCCCGACTCTTGCAAGAATTACCCGATATCCAATTAACTCTTTTGATTGGACAATATGCTCAGGCCTATTATCTTCATGAGAAGGTTAGTGGCAAGGTAACAGAGCGGGTAAAACATTACAAAGATTATTTGCCAACCTATTTTCCACTAGTGCACCCGTCACCACGAAATCAAATCTGGATGGCCAAAAATCCTTGGTTTGAGGCAGAAGTGGTGCCAGATTTGAAAGCATTGGTACAAAAGATTATTCATCAATAAAGGAGAAAAACTATGGATGCCTATCAACAAGTAGCTAATACCTTGCAAGAGTTGGGAATCACCTTTGATGTGGTGGAGCACCCACCTGTATTTACGACAGAGCAGGCAGATAGCTATATTGAAGGCCTAGAAGGAGTTCGAACCAAGTCCATGTTTTTGACCAACAAAAAGAAAACCCAGTACTATCTGCTCATCATGGGTGACAAGAAACGATTGGATATGGCTGACTTTAAAGTTCAAGTGGGAGCCAATCGGATTCATATGGCTTCAGCAGATTCTTTGGCTGAGAAAATGAACCTACCAGCAGGAACAGTATCACCTTTTGGTTTGTTGAATAATGCAGAAAAAGATATTCAGGTATACTTTGACAAAGATATTTTGTCAGAAGAGATCATGACTTTCCATCCCAATACCAATGAAAAGACTATTTTTATTAAAACCCAAGACTTGTTCCGATTTTTAGAGGCTATTGACTTTAGCTATGAAATTTTAACACTTCCATAACAAATTCTATAGGAGAAATCATGAAAGAAATTCCATTTTCGAGCTTTTATCAAGCTTATCAGAAAGAAAACTTACACGTTCTAGATGTTCGTGAGCAGGAGGAGTATGATGCCCTTCACTTAGAAGGAGTCCAGCTTCTTCCTCTTTCTGAGTTAGCGGATCGCTACCAAGAGTTGGAACTTGACCAACTCTATTATGTCATCTGTAAGTCGGGCATTCGTTCAGCTCGTGCTTGCCAATTCTTAGAGGAGCATGGACACAAGGTCATCAATGTCCAAGGTGGAATGACGGCCTTTGAAAATCTTTAAACCTATATGGCGATAGATCCTAATCTTCCCTTGCTCGGTTCCAACTGAGTGAGGGTTTTTGTTTTTAGATAATTCTTATTTTTAAAAATATTGAAAACATTCAATGATTAATTTTGGATACTTTTTTCAGAGTCTTAATCATGGTATACTAGGTCAGTATTTTAGAAATATGAAGGAGATTTTTATGGCTAAAAAAGGTGCTCTAACAGGCTTGCTCCTGTTTGGAATATTTTTTGGTGCGGGAAACTTGATTTTTCCACCTTCTCTAGGTGCTTTATCTGGAGAACAGTTTCTTCCTGCCATCGCAGGTTTTGTCTTTTCAGGTGTCGGTATTGCTGTCTTGACACTTATTATTGGAACTCTAAACCCGAAAGGATACATTTATGAGATTTCTAAGAAAATCTCACCTTGGTTTGCGACTCTTTATCTTGCAGTCCTCTATCTATCGATTGGCCCCTTCTTTGCTATCCCACGTACAGCAACAACAGCTTACGAAGTTGGGATTAGTCCCCTCTTATCCGAAGCAAATAAAGGTCTAGGATTGATTGTCTTTACTGTACTTTATTTTGCAGCGGCTTATTTGATTTCGCTCAATCCATCAAAAATCTTAGATCGAATCGGACGTATCTTGACACCAGTCTTTGCTTTGTTGATTGTTATCTTGGTTGTACTGGGAGCTTTCAAATACGGTGGAACAAGTCCTCAAACTGCGTCAGCTGCTTATCAAGCTTCTGCCTTTGGTACAGGATTCCTAGAAGGTTATAATACCTTGGATGCCCTTGCTTCAGTTGCCTTTAGTGTGATTGCAGTTCAAACCTTGAAACAACTTGGATTCTCAAGTAAGAAAGAGTACATTTCAACTATTTGGGTTGTTGGTATCGTTGTAGCTCTTGCCTTTAGCGCTCTTTACATCGGTCTAGGATTCCTTGGAAATCATTTCCCGGTATCAGCAGAAGTGATGAAGGGTGGGACACCAGGTGTTTATATCTTGTCGCAAGCAACTCAGGAAATCTTTGGTTCGACAGCTCAACTCTTCCTTGCGGTTATGGTAACTGTGACCTGCTTCACAACGACAGTTGGATTGATTGTGTCGACAGCAGAGTTCTTTAACGGACGTTTCCCACAAATCAGCTACAAGGTCTATGCCACTGCCTTTACCTTGATTGGGTTTGCTGTTGCAAATCTTGGTCTTGATGCAATCATTAAGTATTCAGTGCCAGTACTGGTAATCTTGTACCCAATCACCATCGCCATTGTGATGATCGTGATTGTTAATAAGTTTGTTGCCCTATCAAAACCGGGTATGCAGTTGACAATAGGAGTAGTTACAGCAATCGCTCTTGCAAGTGTTCTTGGAAGTTCCTTTAAGATTGAGTTTCTAGCAAATCTCGTCAATGCTCTTCCGTTTGCAGCTGCCTCTCTACCATGGTTGGTGCCAGCTATTATTGGAATTTTGCTTTCCTTGGTTTTACCAAACAAGCAAGAAAGCGATGTTTTTGAAATGGAATAAAAAATAGAAATCACTTTTGTAAGTCAACTCTACAGGAGTGATTTTTCTTTTTTCCTCTCTACTGAAATGTGCTATAATAGGTAGCAAAAGAGGTGAAGAAATGAATCAAACTGTAAACTATATCAAAGAATTAACCGCTATTGCATCTCCGACGGGTTTTACTCGTGAGATTTCAGACTATCTAGTCCATACTTTAGAAGAACTTGGTTACCAGCCTGTTCGCACAGCAAAGGGTGGTGTCAATGTGACCATTAAAGGTCAAAACGATGAGCAACAGCGCTATGTGACTGCCCATGTGGATACGCTGGGTGCTATTGTTCGTGCAGTCAAACCGGACGGTCGTCTCAAATTGGATCGTATCGGTGGTTTTCCTTGGAACATGATTGAGGGAGAAAACTGCACCGTTCATGTGGCTAGTACAGATAAAAAGATATCTGGAACTATCCTCATCCACCAAACTTCATGTCATGTCTACAAAGATGCGGGAACTGCAGAACGTACGCAGGACAATATGGAAGTGCGTTTGGATGCAAAAGTGACCAATGAAAAAGAAACCCGCGCCATGGGCATTGAGGTCGGTGATTTTATCAGCTTTGACCCGCGAACTGTCGTGACAGAGACTGGTTTTATCAAGTCTCGTCATTTAGATGACAAGGTCAGCGCAGCGATTTTGCTCAATCTACTTCGTGTTTATAAGGAAGAGGGAATTGAGTTGCCAGTAACAACTCATTTTGCCTTTTCAGTCTTTGAAGAGGTGGGCCATGGTGCCAACTCCAATATTCCAGCTCAGGTAGTAGAATACCTAGCTGTAGATATGGGAGCTATGGGCGATGACCAGCAGACAGATGAGTATACAGTGTCTATCTGTGTCAAGGACGCTTCAGGTCCCTATCACTATGACTTCCGTCAACATTTAGTGGCTTTGGCGAAGGAGCAAGATATTCCATTTAAGCTCGACATTTATCCATTTTACGGTTCGGATGCTTCAGCAGCTATGTCTGCAGGAGCAGAAGTCAAGCATGCCCTCCTTGGTGCGGGAATCGAGTCCAGTCACTCTTATGAGCGCACACACATTGATTCAGTAGTGGCGACTGAGCGTATGGTTGATGCCTATCTCAAGAGCGCCTTGGTAGACTAACATGTGCTTGATTTGTCAAAGAATTGAATGGATCAAGGCAGGGGAAAATCCCTACTTTGTCAAAGAACTAGAAACAGGCTATGTGGTCATTGGAGACCACCAATACTTTAAGGGCTATACCTTGTTTTTAGCAAAAGAGCATGTCACAGAACTTCACTATATGGAGACTTCTGAAAAACTTCGTTTTCTAGAGGAAATGAGTTTGGTCCAAGAAGCTGTTGCCAAAACGTTTAAAGCTGAAAAGATGAACATCGAACTGCTAGGAAATGGAGATGCCCACGCTCACTGGCACCTCTTTCCAAGACGGTCAGGTGATATGAAGGGTCATGGGCTTAATGGTCGTGGTCCAGTCTGGTGGGTGCCCTGGGAAGAAATGGCAGCAGAAGCTTACCAAGTGCAATCCCCTGAGCTGGAACAAATGATAAGAGCCTTATCCGATGAACTAGAGAAGCACGTGGTTTAAGAGAGGAAGAAAGAAATGAAAAAAAGATACATTGTTTTATCTGGTTTACTGGCAGTAACCCTAGCAGCATGTTCTCAAGAAAAACCTAAAAATGAAGAAAACACTCAAAAAACGGAACAAACTAGTCAACCTGAAGGAACTGTAGGGAGCAAATCTCAAGCCTCTAGTCAGAAGAAGGCGGAGGTTTTGAATAAGGGAGACCACTATAGTATCCAAGGGAAGTACGATGAAATCGTTATAGCTAATAAGCACTATCCTTTGTCAAAAGACTATAATCCAGGAGAAAATCCAACAGCCAAGGCAGAGTTGGTCAAACTCATTGCAGCAATGCAAGCAGCTGGCTACCCAATCAGCGATCATTACAGTGGTTTTAGAAGTTATGAAACTCAAACCAAACTTTATCAAGACTATGTGAATCAAGATGGTAAGGAAGAGGCAGATCGCTACTCAGCCCGCCCTGGTTACAGTGAACACCAGACAGGTCTGGCTTTTGATTTGATCGGGACTAATGGAGAATTGGTTACAGAGGAGAAGGCTGCTCAGTGGCTCTTGGATCATGCAGCTGACTATGGCTTTGTTGTTCGCTATCTCAAAGGCAAGGAAAAAGAGACTGGCTACATGGCAGAAGAATGGCATCTTCGCTACGTTGGAAAAGAAGCCAAAGAAATTGCTGCAAGTGGCCTTAGTTTGGAAGAATACTATGGCTTTGAAGGCGGAGATTATGTCGATTAAAAATAAAAGTTTTCTCTTGCATTTTTAGATAAATAGTGTATAATAGATGGGTATGTGTAAAGCATACTTGTGGGAGGTAAAAATCTTACATTACCGCCAAAACCACAAAGGAGGATTTAAAAATGGCTAAAAAAGTCGAAAAACTTGTAAAATTGCAAATCCCTGCTGGTAAAGCTACTCCAGCTCCACCAGTTGGTCCTGCGCTTGGTCAAGCCGGTATCAACATCATGGGATTCACTAAGGAGTTCAACGCTCGTACAGCTGACCAAGCTGGTATGATCATTCCAGTTGTTATCTCAGTTTACGAAGACAAATCATTTACTTTCATCACTAAAACACCACCAGCTGCTGTTCTTTTGAAAAAAGCTGCAGGTGTTGAAAAAGGATCAGGTACACCTAACAAAACTAAAGTTGCTACAGTTACTCGTGCACAAGTACAAGAAATTGCAGAAACTAAGATGCCAGATTTGAACGCAGCAAACATTGAGTCTGCAATGCGTATGATCGAAGGTACTGCTCGTTCTATGGGATTCACTGTTGTTGACTAATCAATAACACCCCCAATATAACCCGCAAGACTTCATCATTTCGAGAAGTGACGTGGGAGATGAAAATCGATTGAACCACTTACAAGGAGAATAGAAAATGGCTAAAAAAAGCAAACAACTTCGTGCTGCTCTTGAAAAAATCGACAGCACAAAAGCATACAGCGTAGAAGAAGCTGTAGCACTTGCAAAAGAAACTAACTTTGCAAAATTTGACGCAACTGTAGAAGTTGCTTACAACTTGAACATCGACGTTAAAAAAGCTGACCAACAAATCCGTGGCGCAATGGTATTGCCAAACGGAACTGGTAAAACTTCACGTGTTCTTGTTTTCGCACGTGGTGCTAAAGCAGAAGAAGCGAAAGCTGCTGGTGCAGACTTCGTTGGTGAAGATGACCTCGTTGCAAAAATCAACGACGGTTGGTTGGACTTCGACGTAGTTATCGCTACACCTGATATGATGGCTCTTGTTGGACGTCTTGGACGTGTCCTTGGACCACGTAACTTGATGCCAAACCCTAAAACTGGTACAGTAACAATGGATGTTGCTAAAGCAGTTGAAGAGTCTAAAGGTGGTAAGATTACTTACCGTGCTGACCGTGCAGGTAACGTTCAAGCAATCATCGGTAAAGTATCATTTGAAGCTGAAAAATTGGTTGAAAACTTCAAAGCTTTCAACGAAACAATCCAAAAAGCAAAACCAGCTACAGCTAAAGGAACTTACGTAACAAACTTGACAATCACAACTACTCAAGGTGTTGGTATCAAGGTTGACGTAAACTCACTTTAATTAACAGATTTTTAAAAACGAGTACGAATGTGCTCGTTTTTTTGATGATAAGTTCATTCCAGGGGAAATAAGTCCATTAATAGCATTATGGAGCAAGAGAATAGTACTTTCCTCTTCTTCTTTCACAGAAAATATGGTATAATAGAGAGTAAAAAACTTTGAAAGAAAGAAAAAGATGAATTTAAAAGATTATATCGCAACGATTGAAAATTATCCCAAGGAAGGCATCACCTTCCGTGATATCAGCCCCTTGATGGCAGATGGTAATGCCTATAGTTATGCTGTTCGTGAAATCGTTCAGTATGCAACGGACAAGAAAATCGACATGATCGTGGGACCAGAAGCCCGTGGTTTTATCGTAGGTTGTCCCGTTGCCTTTGAGTTGGGGATTGGATTTGCTCCTGTTCGTAAACCAGGGAAATTACCGCGTGAAGTGATTTCTGCTGACTATGAAAAAGAGTACGGTATTGATACCTTGACCATGCATGCTGATGCGATCAAGCCAGGTCAACGTGTTCTCATCGTAGATGATCTTTTGGCAACAGGTGGAACTGTCAAAGCTACGATTGAGATGATTGAAAGACTTGGTGGAGTTGTAGCAGGTTGTGCTTTCTTGATTGAGCTGGATGAGCTTAAAGGCCGTGAAAAAATCGGAGATTACGATTACAAGGTACTTATGCATTATTAATGAAAAACAGTCCTTGGGGCTGTTTTCTCTTCATCTGCTATATAAATTAACTATAGCTAGTTAGAGAAAAACTATAATTGAAAACTATATCTTCATACAGTATAATAAAGGGAAGAAGTATTTGGAGGTTTTTACTTTCAAACAGACAACATCATTCCCGAAATAGAGAACTGTTAGGAGGGTATTATGCCGATTCGAATTGATAAAAAATTACCAGCTGTGGAGATTTTAAGGACAGAAAACATCTTTGTTATGGACGACCAAAGGGCCGCTCATCAGGATATTCGCCCCTTGAAGATTTTGATTTTAAATCTCATGCCTCAAAAAATGGTAACAGAAACGCAACTCTTACGGCATTTGGCTAATACCCCTTTGCAATTGGATATTGATTTCTTATATATGGAAACACATCGTTCCAAGACAACTCGTGCCGAACATATGGAAACCTTCTATAAGACCTTTCCAGAGGTCAAGGATGACTTTTTTGATGGAATGATTATCACAGGAGCACCAGTGGAGCATTTGCCTTTTGAGGAGGTGGATTACTGGGAAGAATTCAAACAGGTCATCAAATGGTCCAAGACACATGTTTTTTCTACCCTGCATATCTGTTGGGGTGCCCAAGCAGGTCTTTATGCTCGCTATGGAGTAGAAAAGCATCAGATGGCTCAGAAATTGTCAGGCATTTACCCGCAGGACACCTTGAAAGAGGGCCATCTTCTCTTTCGTGGTTTTGATGATAGCTATGTAGCTCCCCATTCTCGTCATACAGAAATCTATAAGGAGGAAATTTTAGGAAAAACCAATCTGGAAATCCTCTCCGAGGGAGAACAAGTCGGCGTTTCTATTTTAGCCAGTCGGGATCTTCGTGAGATTTATAGTTTTGGTCATTTGGAGTATGATCGTGACACTTTGGCAAGAGAGTATTTTCGTGATTGTGAGGCAGGACTTAATCCTCACATTCCAGAAAATTACTTCAAAAATGATGATGTGAATGAGAAACCGTGTCTTTGTTGGTCTTCATCAGCTGCCCTCTTTTTCAGTAATTGGGTTAACTATGCTGTTTATCAGGAAACCCCCTTTGACTGGAAAAAGGTAGAGGATGACGCAGCTTCATTTGGATATTTATAAGAGGAATTATGACATATTTTGACGCTTTTAAATCAGGGAACTTGGTTTTGCCAAGTGCCCTGCTCTTGCATTTTAAGGAACTCTTTCCTTCTAGTGATGATTTTCTCGTCTGGCAATTTTTTTATCTACAAAACACATCTGCTTTGGATGAGCTGTCGCCAAGCCAAATCGCAGAAACCATTGGAAAAGAACTTGCAGATGTCAACCAATCCATTTCAAACTTGACTGAAAATGGGCTACTACAATATCGAACGATTGAACTAAATGGGGAAATTGAGCTTATTTTTGATGCTAGTTTGGCCTTTGAACGCTTGGATAACTTGTTGGACAGTCAGACTCCAGCTGTAACAGCATCAAACCCGCAAAATCAATTGAAGGATCTGGTTGAGACTTTTCAGCAGGAATTAGGACGTTTGTTAACGCCGTTTGAAATCGAAGATCTTTCCAAGACTGTCAAAGAAGACGGGATCAAGGCGGATTTGATCAAAGAAGCTCTTCGAGAAGCCGTTCTAAATGGCAAACCAAACTGGAAATATATTCAGGCCATCCTACGAAACTGGCGCCATGAAGGCATCCAGTCTGTGGCTCAGGTGGAGGCCAAACGAGCAGAGAGAGAAGCAAACAATCCTAAACAAGTTCAGGCTTCAGCTGATTTCCTTGATGCCATGAATTTGTGGCAAGAGTAGCCGCTTGAAAAATCTTGTAAATTAGAGTAAGATTTGCAAGCTCCTTATAAATATGATAAAATAATAGAAAATAAAATGAAAAAAGAGGTATGTGAAATGTCACGTAAACCATTTATCGCTGGTAACTGGAAAATGAACAAAAATCCAGAAGAAGCAAAAGCATTCGTTGAAGCCGTTGCCTCAAAACTTCCTTCATCAGACCTTGTTGAAGCAGGTATCGCAGCTCCAGCTCTTGATTTGACAGCTGTTCTTGCTGCTGCTAAAGGTTCAAACCTTAAAGTTGCTGCTCAAAACTGCTACTTTGAAAATGCAGGTGCTTTCACTGGTGAAACAAGCCCACAAGTTTTGAAAGAAATCGGTACAGACTACGTTGTTATCGGTCACTCAGAACGTCGTGACTACTTCCATGAAACTGACGAAGATATCAACAAAAAAGCAAAAGCGATCTTTGCAAATGGTATGCTTCCAATCATCTGTTGTGGTGAGTCACTTGAAACTTACGAAGCTGGTAAAGCAGCTGAATTCGTAGGTGCTCAAGTATCTGCTGCTTTGGCTGGATTGACAGCTGAACAAGTTGCTGCATCAGTTATCGCTTATGAGCCAATCTGGGCAATCGGTACTGGTAAATCAGCTTCACAAGACGACGCACAAAAAATGTGTAAAGTTGTTCGTGACGTTGTAGCGGCTGACTTTGGTCAAGAAGTTGCTGACAAAGTTCGTGTTCAATACGGTGGTTCAGTTAAACCTGAGAACGTTGCTTCATACATGGCTTGCCCAGACGTTGACGGTGCCCTTGTTGGAGGTGCGTCACTTGAAGCTGAAAGCTTCTTGGCATTGCTTGATTTTGTAAAATAATCTAAGTTTTTCCAGACAGTCAGTCAAAAGTACTAGGTGACTTTGACTGCCTGTCTTGTTTTTACTTGGAGCATTCTTGTGAAAAGGAATTTTTCCGACTAGGAAAGTTCCTTAGGGAAGGAAAGGCGTGCGGATGCGCGCTCTTTTCTGTATTAAAAAGTTATGAAAGGAGGAGTTATGCTCTATATTTGGTCTTATTTGAAAAAATATCCCAAGTGGTTATTCCTGGATTTCTTTGGCGCGGTTTTCTTTGTTATCGTCAATCTTGGACTGCCAACTGTTCTGGCTCGAATGATTGATGAAGGTGTGAATAAAGGGAATGAGCATCAATTGTATGTTTGGGCTGCAATCATGCTGGTGATTATCCTAGTTGGAACCTTGGGGCGTATAGTCTTAGCCTATGCTGCTAGTAACTTGACGACCCATATGGTCAAGGATATGAGGGATGATCTCTATGCCAAACTACAAGAGTATTCTCATCATGAATATGAAAAGATAGGAGTATCTTCACTGGTTACTCGTATTACCAGTGATGCCTTTGTTCTCATGCAGTTTGCAGAACAGACCTTAAAACTGGGTGTCATCACCCCCATGATGATGTTGTCTAGTATTTTAATGATCTTTTTGACCAGCCCGTCATTGGCTTGGATAGTAGCTTTTGCAGTACCTTTCTTAGCCGTGGTGGTCATTTATGTAGCTGTCAAGACGCGACCTCTGTCAGAGAAGCAACAGGCTACCTTAGATAAGATCAATCAATACGCTAGAGAAAATCTGATGGGGCTCCGTGTCATTCGTGCTTTTGCTCGTGAAGAGTTTCAAGAGGAGCGCTTTGCAGGACAAAATGCGGTCTATGCAGCTAATTCTAATCGTCTGTTTAAACTAACTGGTCTGACAGAACCCTTGTTTGTTCAGATTATCATTGCCATGATTGTGGCTATTGTCTGGTTTGCTCTGGACCCTATCAAGCAAGGTTCTCTTCAAATTGGGGACCTGGTAGCCTTTATCGAATATAGTTTCCACGCTCTCTTGTCCTTCCTTTTCCTATCCAATCTCTTCACCATGTATCCTCGTACAGCCGTTTCGAGTGAACGTTTGAAAGAAGTCATGGATATGCCGATTTCCATTGATCCCAATGAAGGAGGTGTTAGAGAGACAGCAACCCATGGCTATTTGGAATTTGAAAATGTCACCTTTGCCTATCCTGGCGAGACGGAAAATCCTGTTTTGCATAACATTTCTTTCAGCGCTAAACCGGGTGAAACCATTGCCTTTATCGGATCGACCGGATCTGGCAAGTCCTCTCTTGTGCAATTGATTCCTCGTTTTTACGATGTTACCCTTGGGAAAATCAAAGTTGATGGTGTCGATGTGAGAGATTATCGACTTAAGTCTCTTCGTCAAAAGATTGGTTTTATACCACAGAAGGCTCTCCTCTTTACAGGAACTATTGCCGAAAATATCCGCTATGGGAAGGAAGATGCCAGTCACAAAGACCTACATCAGGCAGCGGACGTGGCGCAGGCCAAAGATTTTATTGAAAGTCGAGAAGAAGGCTTTGCGACCCATCTAGCTGAAGGTGGAAGCAATCTTTCTGGTGGACAGAAACAGCGGCTTTCAATTGCCAGAGCTGTTATAAAGAATCCTGATATCTATATTTTTGACGATTCCTTCTCAGCCTTGGACTATCGCACGGATGCCATTTTACGCCGTCGTCTCAAGGAAGTCACTCAAAATGCAACTGTCTTAATCGTTGCCCAACGTGTTGGGACCATTATGGATGCAGACCAGATTATCGTTCTTGATAAGGGGGAAATCGTAGGTCGCGGTCGACATGAGGAATTGATGGAGAGCAATGACATCTATCGTGAAATTGCTGAGTCGCAGTTGAAAAATGCATCTCTCACAGAAGAATAGGAGGAAATATGAAAACACAATCTAGTTTGGCTCGTTTGTGGAGCTATTTAAAGGCCTACCGTTTTTCTGTCTTCTTTGCAGTCTTTCTAAAAGTTTTAAGTGTGGTCATGAGTGTTTTGGAGCCTTTTGTGTTGGGGTTAGCCATTACGGAGTTGACAAAGAATCTCTTAGATATAGCTAATGGACTGGTAGGTGCTGGTATCAATACTGGCTACATCGGAACGGTTTTAATCATTTACCTCTTTAGAGGTCTCTTGTATGAACTTGGTTCTTATTACTCCAACTATTTCATGACCAATGCGGTCCAGTCCATGACCCAAGATCTGCGAAATGAAATGACTGAAAAGATCAATCGTATCCCTGTATCTTTCTTTGACAAACACCAGTTTGGTGATTTATTGGGACGCTTTACCAGTGACGTTGAGACAGTGTCCAACGCTCTTCAGCAGTCTTTTCTTCAAATTGTCAATGCCCTTTTGACGATTGTTCTCGTCATGGGAATGGTTTTATACTTGAACTTTCAACTGGCTATAGTGGTGATTCTATCCATTCCAGTGACCTATTTTGGTGCAAGAAGTATCCTGAAACGTTCTCAGCCTTATTTTAAAGAGCAGGCGGCTATTTTAGGACGGATGAATGGCTATGTGCAGGAAAATCTCACAGGTTTTAATGTTTTGAAACTCTATGGTCGTGAGGAAACTTCTCATAAAGAGTTTTCTGAGATTACGGACGACCTCCAACGTGTTGGCTTTAAAGCTAGCTTTATCTCTGGACTCATGATGCCAGCCCTTCATGTCGTATCAGACTTGACCTATCTGATCGTTGCAGTTCTTGGTGGTTTGCAGGTTATTGCGGGCCGTTTGACAGTAGGGAATATGCAGGCTTTTGTTCAGTATGTCTGGCAGGTTAGCCAGCCTATCCAAAACATTACACAACTTGCGGGTCAAATGCAAAGTGCCAAGTCTTCGTTAGACCGCATCTTTGACATCTTGGATGAGACTGAGGAAGTAGAGGGAGAAGAACTCGAAATCCTTGAACCTTTAACGGGTCAGGTAACCTTCAAGCAAGTTGATTTCCAGTATGTCGAAAACAAACCATTGATTCGAAACTTTAATCTAGAAGTTCAACCAGGAGAGATGGTAGCGATCGTTGGTCCGACCGGAGCTGGTAAGACAACCTTAATCAATCTGCTTATGCGTTTTTACGATGTTACAGCAGGTGCAATCTTGGTTGACGGGCAGGATATTCGCCAGTTGTCACGTCAAGACTACCGCCGTCAGTTTGGGATGGTCTTGCAGGATGCTTGGCTCTACGAAGGGACTATCAAAGAAAACCTACGTTTTGGAAATCTTGACGCCAGTGACGAAGAAATAATAGAAGCTGCCAAAGCGGCAAATGTAGATCACTTTATCCGAACGCTTCCTGGTGGTTACAACATGGAGATGAACCAAGAGTCCAGCAATATTTCCCTCGGACAAAAACAACTTTTGACCATCGCGCGTGCTCTCCTAGCCAATCCTAAAATTCTTATTTTGGATGAAGCGACTTCCTCTGTTGACACCCGTTTGGAACTCTTGATTCAAAAAGCTATGAAACGCTTGATGAAGGGAAGAACCAGCTTTGTCATCGCCCACCGTCTCTCTACCATTCAAGAAGCGGATAAGATTCTCGTTCTTAAGGATGGACAGATTATTGAGCAGGGAAATCATGAAAGCTTGCTCCAAGCAAAAGGCTTTTATTATGATCTGTACCAAAGCCAATTTTCAAGTAAGTCTGGGGAATCCAGCTAATCAAAACTATCTAGACTATTCTTAAATTATCAGTCTATTACAACTTTTTTAATATGGGTTAATTTTCTTGCTTTTGTCTACTAGGTGTAGTATACTGAGGTAGTAATCAATAAATATGGTTACAAAAATAATATTATGAGGTGAAAAAAATGGTTGAATTGAAAAAAGATGCATTAAAAGACGTAACAACATTATCTAAAACAGCGCCAGTAGCATTGGCAAAAACAAAGGAAGTATTGAACCAAGCAGTAGCGGACTTGTATGTGGCTCACATTGCCCTTCACCAAGTTCATTGGTATATGCGTGGCCGTGGCTTCCTGGTATGGCATCCAAAAATGGATGAATACATGGATAGCCTTGATGGCTATCTTGACGAAATCAGTGAACGCTTGATCACTCTTGGTGGAAAACCTTACTCAACTTTGACAGAGTTCCTTCAACACAGTGAAATCGAAGAAGAAGAAGGAGAATTCCGTAACGTTGAAGAAAGCTTGGAACGTGTTCTAGCGATTTACCGCTACCTCATCGCTCTTTTCCAAAAAGCTTTGGATGTGACTGACGAAGAAGGTGACGACGTTACAAACGATATCTTTGTTGGGGCTAAGGCTGAACTTGAGAAAACAGTTTGGATGCTTGCAGCAGAACTTGGACAAGCTCCTGGTTTGTAAGATATAGTTGCTACCCCTTTTATCATGAGGCGCTTGATAAGTGCCCATGACCAATCATCTTTTAAAAGTCATGTAACTGTAAAAAGTTGCATGATTTTTTTGTCTGCTGAACTTAGGACACATTGTCAAAAGTAGGATTTTACGGTATAATAGTTGCTGTTCGAGAAATTTTGATTGTCAAAAAATAGTGAAATGTTATAAGGAGAACCCATGAACAACTTACCAAATTGCCCAAAATGTAATTCAGAATATGTATACGAAGACGGAAGTCTCTTGGTCTGCCCAGAGTGTGCCTATGAGTGGAATCCTGCAGAAGTTGCAGAAGTAGAAGAAGGTGTTGTTGCTATCGATGCCAATGGAAATAAATTGGCTGATGGTGATACTGTAACCCTCATCAAGGATTTAAAAGTAAAAGGTGCGCCAAAGGACTTGAAACAAGGGACTCGTGTTAAAAATATCCGTATCGTAGAAGGTGACCACAACATCGACTGTAAGATTGATGGTTTTGGAGCTATGAAACTCAAGTCAGAATTTGTTAAGAAAATCTAGCCATGAAACTGAACTACAAATTTATCTTTTATAGTCGTGTGCTCTTGTTCTTAGCGGCATTTACAGGAGTTTATTTAGAGATTACCAAGCATGGTGGATTTGGTATGCTCCTTTACTACACAGTGTTGTCTAATCTTTTGGTAACGATTTTCACGGGCTATCTGCTCCGTGTGATGAGCCGTTCAGGTGAAAATTGGCAAAGTCCGACCTTGCTTCGTCTCAAGGGTGGCGTTACCATGAGTATCATGATTACCTGTGTGATTTATCATTTTATGCTTGCTCCGATCGCGACAGACTTTTACCGTGTGGAAAATTTCCTTTGCCACTATATCGTTCCACTCTGGTTTTTAGCAGATACCCTCTTCTTTGATAAACAGGGTCAATACAATATCTGGGATCCAGTCTTGTGGACCATCTTGCCCTTGGTTTATATGATTTTTGCCTTGTTTAACGGCCTGGTCTTAAAACTCAATATTCCAAATTCCAAGGACAATCCCTTCCCATATTTCTTCTTAAATGTGAACAAGGGTTGGGACGTGGTTATCAAATGGTGTTTGATCATTTTTGTGGCGTATATGGTTGCAGGCTTTATCTTCTATCTGATCAAGCAAATCAAGCGAAAATAGTCTTCCTATTAAGAAAGTTAGGACGGAGTCTCTAGTTCAATCGGGCTCCTTCTTTTCTTGCCATCTTCCTTTTAAAAGGATCAACAGTGAGAAATATACAGAAAGAAAATTCATGAAACAATTTTTAGAACGGGCTAGTATTTTGGCCCTCTCCCTCGTTTTGATTACCTCCTTTTCCATCTCAAGTGCTTTACCAGCCATGTTTGACTACTATCAGGGCTATCCCAAAGAACAGATCGAGCTCCTAGTCAGTCTCCCTTCTTTTGGGATTATGATTATGCTAGTCTTAAACGGGGTGCTAGAGCGTTTGTTTCCTGAACGTCTTCAGATTAGTCTAGGGCTTCTCATCCTTTCTATCGGTGGAACAGCTCCCTTCTGGTATCAGGATTATAACTTTGTCTTTGCTATGCGGATTTTATTTGGTTTGGGTGTTGGGATGATCAATGCCAAGGCCATTTCTATCATCAGCGAACGCTATCATGGGAAGACACGGATTCAGATGTTGGGTCTTCGCGGATCAGCAGAAGTTGTCGGGGCATCGATTTTGACTCTAGTGGTTGGTCAACTCTTATCCTTGGGATGGACAGTTACTTTCTTGGCTTATAGCGCTGGATTTTTAGTTTTGATCCTTTATTTGCTCTTTGTCCCTTATGGAAAAGAAAAAAAAGAAGTCAAGAAAAAAGAGGCCGAAACGGCTCGTTTGACAGGACAGATGAAAGGCCTAATTTTTCTATTGGCTGTCGAAGCAGCAGTTGTTGTCTGCACCAACACAGCTATCACTATTCGTATTCCTAGTTTGATGGTTGAAAGAGGTCTAGGGGATGCCCAGTTATCGAGTTTGGTTTTAAGTATCATGCAGTTGATTGGTATCTTGGCTGGTGTGAGTTTTTCTTTCTTTATCTCTCTTTTTAAAGAAAGGTTGCTCCTGTGGTCAGGTATTGCCTTTGGATTGGGGCAGATTGTGATTGCCTTGTCTCCGTCATTGGGTGTGATGATTGTTGGAAGTATTGTGGCAGGCTTTTCTTACAGTGTGGCCTTGACTACTGTCTTTCAGCTTCTTTCTGAAAGAATCCCAGCCAAACTCCTGAATCAGGCAACGTCTTTTGCGGTGCTAGGATGTAGCTTTGGTGCCTTTACGACACCTTTCATTCTTGGGGCGGTTGGTTTGGTCACTCAAAACGGTATGTTGGTCTTCACCATTCTAGGATGTTGGTTGATTGTCACTTCTATTTTTGTTATGTATGCACTTCAAAAGAGAGCTTAGGATGGTTTCCTAAGTTTTTCTTTTTGAAAATTGTACCCAGACAATTCTATTTCTTTGAACTTGTTTGCTTAGATATTTCTTGATAAAATAGACACATGACAAGATATAAAGCTGTAATTTCTTATGATGGCTATGCCTTTGCTGGTTTTCAGCGCCAGCCACATGCGCGTAGCGTTCAGGAGGAAATCGAAAAAACCTTAACGAGACTCAATAAAGGACAGGCCATCACTGTTCACGGAGCTGGTAGAACGGATAGTGGGGTTCATGCTCTGGGACAGGTCATTCATTTTGATCTACCTTATCAGATGGATGAAGAGAAGCTTCGTTTTGCCTTGGATACCCAATCTCCTGAAGATGTCGATGTAATCTCGATGGAGCTTGTGGCGGATGATTTTCATTGCCGTTATGCCAAGCATAGCAAGACCTATGAGTTTATCGTGGATAGAGGACGTCCCAAAAATCCTATGCGCCGTCACTATGCCACTCACTTTCCTTATCCGCTCGAGGTGGAACGGATGCAGATGGCAATCAAAAAGTTAGAGGGAACCCACGATTTCACTGGTTTTACAGCCTCTGGGACTAGTGTGGAGGATAAGGTTCGCACCATCACAGAAGCGAGTCTAACAGTCGATGAGACAGGACAGTTTTTGACCTTTACCTTTTCTGGAAATGGTTTTCTTTACAAACAGATTCGCAATATGGTGGGGACTCTTCTCAAAATCGGCAATAACCGCATGCCAGTTGAGCAGATTGACCTGATCTTGGAGAAAAAAGACAGGCAGCTTGCAGGTCCAACGGCAGCACCAAATGGCTTGTATTTGAAGGAGATTCGATATGAAGAATAATCGTATTTTAGCACTTTCAGGAAATGATATTTTTAGTGGTGGTGGTTTGTCAGCTGATTTGGCTACCTATACCCTGAATGGCTTGCATGGTTTTGTAGCTGTGACTTGTTTGACGGCCCTGACAGAAAAGGGTTTTGAAGTCTTTCCTATGGACGATACTATTTTTCAACATGAGTTGGATAGCTTGCGTGATGTGGACTTTGCAGGGATCAAGATTGGTCTTCTCCCTACTGTCAGTGTGGCTGAGAAGGTCTTGGACTTTATCAAACAACGCCCAGGAGTGCCTGTGGTATTGGACCCCGTTTTGGTCTGCAAGGAAACGCACGATGTAGCAGTCAGCCAACTCTGTCAAGAGTTGATTCGCTTTTTCCCTCATGTCAGTGTGATCACGCCTAATCTCCCAGAAGCAGAATTGCTAGCAGATCAAGAGATTAAAACCTTGGAAGACATGAAAACAACAGCGCAGAAATTGCATGACTTAGGAGCGCCAGCGGTCGTTATCAAGGGAGGCAATCGTCTCCGACAAGATAAGGCTGTGGATGTCTTTTATGATGGACAAAATTTTACGATCCTAGAAAATCCCGTTGTCCAGGGGCAAAATGCTGGTGCAGGTTGTACCTTTGCATCAAGCATTGCCAGTCACTTGGTAAAAGGGGATGAACTATTAGCAGCAGTGGAAAGTTCTAAAGCTTTCGTTTACCGTGCTATTGCACAAGCAGATCAATATGGAGTAAGACAATATGAAGCAAACCAAAACAAATAAAATCGCCCTAGTATCTATCTTAACAGCCCTATCCGTAGCTTTAGGTTATGTGGTGAAAATCCCAACAGCTACTGGAATCCTCACTTTTTTGGATGCTGGAATTTTCTTTACCGCCTTTTATTTTGGGCGCCGTGAAGGAGCCATCGTTGGAGGTCTAGGAGGTTTTATCATTGACCTTATTTCAGGTTATCCTCACTGGATGATCTTCAGCTTGATTTTCCATGGTTCACAGGGTTATTTTGCAGGTTTTAAAGGCAAATGGCAATGGCTAGGCCTTGTCTTGGCTACTATCGTCATGGTAGCTGGTTATGCCTTCGCTACTGCTTGGATGAAAGGATGGGGTATAGCCCTGGCAGATGTTCCTCACAATTTATTGCAGAATTTTGTTGGAATGTTTGCAGGATTTGTTCTCTGTCAAAGTATTAAAAAGATAAAATAAAAAAGTCAGCTATTTGAGCTGACTTTTTGCTTGTCTCTATGTTTAATCAAAATAAAGCAAATCTTTGCTGGTGCTTGTAAAGAGGTCAAATCCATCCTTAGTGACAACACCGCAGTCTTCGATGCGGACACCGACTTTACCTGGGATATAAATACCTGGTTCAACAGAGAAGCACATGCCTTCTTCGATGACCATGTCGTTTCCTTCCATGATAGATGGGAATTCGTGAACATCCATACCGATACCGTGACCGAGACGGTGGTTAAAGTACTCACCGTAACCAGCTTTTTCGATGACTTCACGGGCAGCTCGGTCTACTTCATGAGCCGTCACACCAGGTTTGATAAAGTCAAGAGCAGCTTGTTGGGCTTCAAGGGTCAAGTTGTAGATATCTTTCTTGAATTGGTCAGGCTTACCGACAGCGACTGTACGAGTCATATCTGATGCGTAACCATTGACCATGACACCCAGGTCAAAGAGGAGAAGGGCGTCCTTTTCAACTTTGTTTGCACCAGGAATTCCGTGCGGATTTGCAGCGTTATCGCCAGTCAAGACCATGGTATCAAAGCTCATTTCATAGCCTTCACCTTTCATGGCAAAGTCGATTTGTGCAATGATATCTGTCTCAGTCTTATCAAGAGAAATGTTATCAAAACCAACATTGACAGCTTTATCAGCATAGAGCCCTGCAACCATCATTTTTTGGACTTCATCAGCTGATTTGATGAGGCGCATGCGTTGGATACGAGGGGTGAGGTTTTCAAACTCAGCAGTTTCAAAGACCGTTTTCAAGCCATGGTATTTGGTCAAGATGAGATTGTCAAACTCAACAGCGACACGTTTGAAGTCAAGTTGTGGAAGAGCATTCTGGATTTTCTTCCATGGATTTTCAGAGTCTACATAGCCCACAACTGGGAAGGAAACGGTGCTACTTGCACGTTCTACTTCAAGAGCTGGAACGAAGAGAAGCGGTTCCTGATCCGCTAGGACAAAGAGGAACATTTGGCGTTCATGGGGATCACTGTAAAATCCAGTGAGGTAATTGATAGTGACGGGGTCAGATACGACAGCGACGTCTAGTTTTTCTGATTCAAGATATGTTACGATTTGTTGTAATTTAGACATATGCTACCTTCTTTCTACCCCTCTATTTTGGCAAAAAATGAGAGAAAATGCAAGGGAGAAGGGTAAAAGAGCAAGCAAAAAAGAACTCCGACAAGATAGCGGAGTTCTTTGATATGATTTTCCTTGGTTTAAGAAAAGTCAGCCTTGCTTTTGACGTCGCTGTATTCTTCAGCGATTTCTTGGCTGAGGATGTCCTCATAGGCAGGGAGTTGGATATCCTGACCGTATTTTTTCTTGAGGGCAGTAGTGACTAGACGATAAGCCAGATTGGCATTACGAGAGAGGATAGGTCCGTGGAAGTAGGAACCGAAAACATTTTTATAGTGAACCCCTTCGCCGACCTTTTCTTCGTTGTTTCCATTTCCATAGACAACCAGTCCCAGTGGTTTTTGGTCATCTGAGAGGAAGGTACGGCCCTGGTGATTTTCAAATCCGTAGTAGGTTTCATCGAATTCGTCATTATGAATCTTGATATCACCGATAAAGCGGTTATTAGTCTGGTTGAGGGTATAGTGGCCCATGACCCCTAGTCCTTCGATGCGTCTCCCTGAAGCTTCAACATAATATTGCCCCAATAGTTGGAAACCACCGCAGATGGCGAGAATCACACCGTCGTTTTGAATGTAGTTGTCGATGCTCTCTTTTTTAGCAGGCAGGTCGCTAGCGATGATACTTTGTTCAAAGTCTTGACCTCCACCGAAAAAGGCGATATCGTAGTGATTTTCGTCAAAGTCATCATGGAGAGAAACGATGTCAACCGTCACATGAGCTCCCAGTTTTTCAGCCACATACTTGAGCATGAGGATATTGCCATTGTCCCCATAGGTATTCATGAGGTTTCCGTAGAGGTGGGCGATGTTGAGCTGATAAGGATAGTTTCCGTCTTTTGAGGAAAGTGAAGTATAAACCATTAGTTCATCTCCTTTCTAACAATCTGACGACTAGCCAGCAGTTCGCGGAATTCCAGCATGGCAGTATAGGTAGCTAGGATATAGGCATGCTTGCAGTCTTGCTTCTCAATGGTTTTGAGAACTTGCTCCAGATTGCTTGTCTCAGTGATTTTATCAGCTGGGTAACCAGTCACCCGTAAACGACGTGCGATTTCAGAATGACGAACACCGCCGGCGTTGATTTCAGGGATATCCATATCAGTGATTTGTTCAAAGTCCGCATCCCAGATCCAGCTAGTGTCAATTCCGTCTGCATAGTTGGCGTTGAGAAGGACAGATAGGCTGAATGGATAAGGTGCTAGTTTGATCATTTCGATAGCTTGGGTCGCACCGACTGGATTTTTGATGAGAACGAGTGTACATTCCTTTTCACCGATATGGAAGGTTTCCTGACGACCAAAGACAGCGCGACTCTTATCAAATCCTTGCTTGATCCGTTGCGAATCTGCCCCGAGGAATCGAGCAATGGCAACCGCGGCTAGCGCATTGTAGATGTTGTAAAGTCCACCGATTTGGATGCCGTATTCTTGGCCGTCGATGACAAAGCGAGAGCGATTGTTGGTCAACTCAACCAAGTCTGTCAGACGGTAGTCCAAGTCAGGACGTTTGCAACCACAATTTTCACAGATATAGGCACCCAAGTTTGCATAGGTATTATGCTCATATTTGAGGATTCCTTGGCAGTCAGGACAGAGAATCCCTTCTGTATTATAGTGAGCCAGCTGGGCTGGGCCTTTCTCCAAGTCAAAACCAAAATACTCTACAGGATTTGGAATAGCTGGCTTGTAGAAAAGTGGACTATCACCATTTAGAAGAACAGTAGCCGTAGGCACCTTACGGATGGCATCCAAAATCATGTTATAAGTCGTGTAAATCTCACCATAGCGGTCCATCTGGTCACGGAAAATGTTAGTGATGACAAAAAGGCTAGGATGGATGTAGTCACAGATACGAGAAAGACTGGCTTCGTCGATTTCTAGAACGGCAATGTTTTTTCCAGTTTTAGAGGATTTGGCAGTCAAGAAGGTTGTCGTAATCCCTGTGATCATGTTAGCGCCACTAGGATTGGTCAGAACCTGACCATAAACTTCTTTTAAAATGCCAACAGTGAGGGCAGTTGTTAAGGTTTTTCCATTGGTTCCAGTGACCACGACAATCTCATAGTTCTTAGCTAGATTTTGTAAAATATCTTTATCAAATTGAAGGGCAAGTTTTCCAGGGAGCGTACTTCCACGACCAAGACGGCTCAAGATGAAGTGAGAAGAACGCCCAGCTAGGAGGCCCAAAGTAGTTTTTAATTTCATGTTTCTATTATATCATAAAAGAGGGAAAAGACAGTTTTGAGATTTCGCAGAAACAAAAACAGCCCGAAGAGGGCTGATAGCTAACAAAACAGTCTCAACTTAAATCGCAAACAAGTCGTTCAAGTTCTCAGCCAAGGTTGGGTGAGTGAAGATCTGTTTTGTGAAGTAAGTGTAAGGAATTTTGTTGTCCATTGCAACAGTGATGATGTTAATGATTTCTTGAGAACCTTCTGAGAAGATACTTGCTCCAAGAATTTCTTTTGTTTCAGTGTTGACAACAGCTTTGAAGGCTCCGCGAAGGTCTCCATTTACATGACCACGAGGCATGGCTGCAACAGGGATTTCCTTGACAGCATATGGAAGTTTCAAATCAGCTGCTTGGCTTTCTGTCAAACCAACTTGTGAAAGTGCAGGTGTGATGAACATGGTGTTTGGTACATTGAGACGGTCTTCAAGTGTGTAGCTGCCATCTCCAGCAAGGTAGCTGTAGACAATGCGGAAGTCATCAAGTGAAATGTAAGTAAATTGAGGTCCACCGTTGACGTCTCCGACTGCAAAGACACCAGGAACGTTTGTTTGACAGTGTTTGTCTACTTTGATAGCACCACGCTCAGTTAGTTCAATATCCGTATTTTCAAGTTGAAGTGGTTCGACATTTGGTCTACGTCCAGTTGCGTAGAGAAGGGCATCGAAACGGTAAGTTTCGTTTTCAGTTACGACGAGAACTTGGTCACCGTCGTTTTTGATTTCAGTAGTACGGATGTTTTGAAGCAATTCAATGCCGTCTTCTTCCATGTATTGTTTAGCAAGAGCTGCGATGGAAGGTTCTGCACGAGGCAAGAAAGTATCCAAGGCATCTAGGACGGTAACCTTGCTTCCAAGTTTGTTGTAAAGACCAGCAAATTCAAGACCGATGTTTCCACCACCAAGGATTCCAAGTTTTTCAGGCAGTTTGTCCAAGTTTTGAATACCAGTCGAGTCAAAGACATTCTTACTTGTAGCAAGTCCAGGGATTGGCAAGACGTTTGAAACGGCACCGGTATTGATGACGATAGTTTCAGCAGTCAGTTCTTGTTTTTCATCACCAGCTTGGATTTCGATGACCTTGTTTGAAAGGAAGTGAGCTTCCGCATCAAAGATATCGACACCTGTTCCCGCAACAGTAGCATAGTTTTTACCGTTGAGGCGACTAGTGATAGTATTTTTGATAGCAATGACTTCTTCAAAAGACAAATCTTTCTCAGCAGCAACTAGCAAGGTTTTAGTTGGGATACAACCGATGTTGATACAAGTTCCACCATACATAGCTTTGCTACGTTCAACGAGGGCAACTTTTTTGCCAGCTGAAGCCAATTTCCCAGCTAATGTTTTCCCAGCTTTACCAAATCCAATAACGATTAAATCATAAGTTAACATTTCTATTTCCTCCTGTTAGATTTTCATTCTAGCATAAGAAAACACTTTTTGCACAAATCTGCTACGGGAAATGAAGTGAGTTTGAAATGGTCTCTTCAAATCCTTTGAAAAACAAGTTTCAGGCCACTTTACTGTTAGAAAATCGTTTACATGATTTTCCTAATGGATTCTACTATCTTTTGCTTCTCTCTTGTGTTATACTAGATAGGTTGCAAAGAACTAGTACTTTTCTTTCGTGGAAAAGAAGCAACACAGTATCTCATTTTTAGATGAAGATACGTCATGAAAAGAAAAGTATATACTACGCGCTATAGGATGGCTTCGCACCATCTTTAGAAAGAAGAAAAACGTGAAATTTAATGAATTTAACTTGTCTGCTGATTTGCTAGCAGAGATTGAAAAAGCTGGATTTGTAGAAGCAAGTCCTATCCAAGAGCAAACCATTCCTTTGGCTCTTGAGGGAAAAGACGTTATCGGTCAAGCACAGACTGGTACAGGGAAAACAGCAGCCTTTGGCTTGCCAACCCTTGAAAAAATCCGTACAGAAGAAGCAACAATCCAAGCCTTGGTCATCGCTCCAACTCGTGAACTCGCTGTTCAAAGTCAAGAGGAACTTTTCCGCTTTGGCCGTAGCAAGGGAGTGAAAGTTCGTTCAGTTTACGGTGGTTCAAGTATTGAGAAACAGATCAAGGCCCTTAAATCTGGTGCCCATATCGTTGTAGGAACACCAGGTCGTCTCTTGGATTTGATTAAACGCAAGGCTTTGAAATTACACGATATTGAAACCCTCATCCTTGATGAAGCGGATGAAATGCTCAACATGGGCTTCCTTGAAGACATCGAAGCCATCATTTCGCGTGTCCCTGAAAATCGTCAAACCTTGCTCTTTTCAGCAACCATGCCAGATGCTATCAAACGTATCGGGGTTCAGTTTATGAAAGATCCTGAGCATGTTAAGATTGCTGCTAAGGAATTGACAACAGAGTTGGTAGAACAGTACTATATCCGTGTCAAGGAACAAGAAAAATTTGATACCATGACGCGTCTCATGGATGTGGAACAACCAGAGCTTGCTATCGTATTTGGTCGTACCAAACGTCGTGTAGATGAATTGACTCGTGGTCTTAAAATTCGTGGCTTCCGTGCAGAAGGAATTCATGGTGACCTAGACCAAAACAAACGTCTTCGTGTCCTTCGTGACTTCAAAAATGGGAACCTTGATGTTTTGGTTGCGACAGACGTGGCAGCACGTGGTTTGGATATCTCAGGTGTGACCCATGTCTACAACTACGATATTCCACAAGATCCTGAAAGTTATGTTCACCGTATCGGTCGTACAGGTCGTGCTGGTAAGTCAGGTCAGTCTATTACTTTCGTAGCACCAAATGAAATGGGCTACCTTCAAATCATCGAAAACTTGACTAAGAAACGCATGAAAGGCTTGAAACCAGCAACAGCAGAAGAAGCCTTCCAAGCTAAGAAACAAGTAGCTCTCAAGAAAATCGAACGAGACTTCGCAGACGAAGCAATTTGTGGGAACTTTGAGAAATTTGCTAAAGATGCTCGTAAGTTAGCTGCCGAATTTAGTCCAGAAGAATTGGCTATGTATATCTTGAGCCTGACAGTCCAAGATCCAGACAGCCTTCCTGAAGTGGAGATTGCGCGTGAAAAACCACTGCCGTTCAAACCGTCAGGTAATGGCTTTGCTAGCAAAGCTAAGGGAGGTCAAGGAGGCCGTCGTGGAGACGACCGTCGAGACCGTGATCGCCGTGGCAATGGTCGTCGTGATGAGTTCAAGAAAGGTAGTCGTGGAAACGACCGTTTTGATAAAGATAAACGTTACCGTAATAAAGACAATAAAAAACCTCGCAACACTTCAAGTGAAAAGAAAACAGGCTTTGTTATTCGTAACAAGGGCGATAAATAAGAAAAAGCGGTTCAAAATGAATCGCTTTTTTATATAAGGAGACCGATAGTAAAAGAAGATGTATAAAAGTAAAGGAAAGGTGAGATGGGAAGGGGAACTTTAATCCATCTTCTTATAATATTATTATATAAAAATCGAAACAGAATGTCAATAAAAAATTGCTATTTTTATAAAATATTTTCGCTTTTAAAAATTGCAATTCAATAAGCAATTTTCAGATAATTATTGAAATAAAGACTTTTCTATGTTATAATGGAAGCGATTATATGCGAGGTAAAAAATGGCACATTTATTAGAAAAAACAAGAAAAATTACATCAATTTTAAAACGCTCAGAAGAGCAAATGCAGGATGAACTTCCCTACAATGCCATTACACGTCAACTAGCAGACATTATTGATTGCAATGCCTGCATTGTCAATAGCAAGGGTCGTCTTTTGGGTTACTTTATGCGCTATAAAACTAATACAGACCGTGTAGAGCAGTTTTTCCAAACCAAGACTTTCCCAGATGACTATGTTCAAGGGGCAAACATGATCTATGATACAGAAGCCAATCTTCCTGTTGAACATGATTTGACCATTTTCCCTGTAGAGAGCCGTGCGGACTTTCCAGATGGTTTGACAACCATTGCTCCCATTCATGTATCAGGGATTCGCCTAGGTTCGTTGATTATTTGGCGTAATGACAAGAAATTTGAAGATGAGGATTTGATTCTTGTTGAGATTGCGAGCACGGTTGTGGGGATTCAACTCTTGAACTTCCAACGTGAAGAAGACGAGAAAAATATTCGCCGTCGTACGGCTGTTACTATGGCGGTTAATACCCTCTCTTACTCAGAACTTCGTGCTGTTTCAGCTATTTTAGCTGAGTTGGATGGAAATGAAGGGCAGCTGACTGCATCAGTTATTGCAGATCGTATTGGCATCACGCGCTCAGTGATCGTCAATGCTCTCCGTAAGCTAGAGTCGGCAGGAATTATTGAAAGCCGTTCACTAGGAATGAAGGGAACCTATCTCAAAGTATTGATTTCAGATATCTTTGAGGAAGTGAAAAAGAGGGACTACTAATGGCAAAGGCTTTAATCTCAATTGACTATACAGAGGATTTCGTAGCAGACCATGGAAAGCTAACTGCTGGAGCGCCTGCTCAAGCCATATCAGAAGCAATCAATCGCGTAACCAGACTGGCTTTTGAACGTGGGGATTATGTCTTTTTTACCATTGATGCTCATGAGGAGAAGGATACATTCCACCCAGAAAGCAAGCTCTTTCCGCCACACAACATCATCGGGACTAGTGGCCGCAACCTTTATGGTCCCCTAGCTGACTTTTATACTGAGCATGAGGCGGATAGTCGTGTCTTTTGGATGGACAAGCGTCACTATTCAGCATTTTCAGGAACGGATCTTGATATTCGTTTGCGAGAACGTCGGGTTGAGACAGTCATCTTAACGGGTGTTTTGACAGATATTTGTGTTCTCCATACGGCTATTGATGCTTATAATTTAGGTTATCAAATCGAGGTTGTCAAGCCTGCGGTTGCCTCCATCTGGCCAGGAAATCATCAGTTTGCTCTTGGACATTTTAAGAATACTCTGGGAGCCAAATTACTGGATGAAAATCTTGATGAAATTAAAGAATGATTCCCTTGGAAAAATGAAAAAAATCTGAAAAAAGTGTTGACAAAGATTTTGAAAGTTGATATACTAGTAAAGTAATCGACGCGGGGATGGCGGAATTGGCAGACGCGCAGGACTAAGGATCCTGTGACCGCTTTAGGTCGTGAGGGTTCAAGTCCCTCTCTCCGCATAGGATAAGAGTTAGCTTTGGCTAGCTCTTTTTGTTTTCCAAAGAAGGCTAGAGCTACAGTTCGACTATCGGAAGAGCTTGGCATCAAGAATTATCATTTATGGCATGGAATCGATTTTTGATTGCTAAAACCTGTTCTAATATGAGGAAAGTTAGCAGTTGCTAGCTTTCTTCATTTTTTCAAAAAATAAAGTAAAAAATTTTTTTGATTTCATAAACATTTCATATTTGGATTTTATAATAGTCTTACAAATATGGAGGTGACAAATGAATCCAATCCAAAGAGCTTGGGCTTATGTCAGCAGAAAACGACTGAGAAGTTTTATTTTATTTCTGATTTTATTGGTCCTATTGGCCGGAATTTCAGCCTGTTTGACTCTGATGAAGTCCAACAAAACAGTAGAAAGTAATCTTTACAAATCACTCAACACATCTTTTTCTATCAAAAAGATAGAAAATGGACAGACCTTCAAGTTGTCAGACCTAGCATCCGTGAGCAAGATTAAGGGACTGGAAAATGTCTCTCCTGAACTCGAAACGGTCGCAAAACTGAAAGACAAGGAAGCGGTGAGTGGTGAGCAGAGCGTAGAACGTGATGATTTGTCAGCTGCAGAAAAGAACTTGGTTAGCTTAACGGCTCTTGAGGATTCATCCAAGGATGTCACCTTTACCAGTTCGGCTTTCAATCTAAAAGAAGGGCGACACCTTCAAAAAGGAGATTCCAAGAAAATCCTCATCCATGAAGAGCTGGCTAAGAAGAACGGTCTTTCCCTTCATGACAAGATTGGCTTGGAAGCTGGTCAGTCCGAGGCTGGAAAAGGACAAACAGTAGAGTTTGAGATTGTCGGAATCTTTTCTGGTAAAAAACAAGAGAAATTCACAGGCTTATCTTCTGACTTCAGTGAAAACCAAGTCTTTACAGACTATGAAAGTAGCCAAACCCTTCTGGGAAATAGTGAACCTCAAGTCAGTGCAGCGCGCTTCTATGTAGAAAATCCTAAGGAAATGGACGGACTCATGAAGCAGGTAGAAAACTTGGCCTTGGAAAGTCAAGGCTATCATGTAGAGAAGGAAAACAAGGCCTTTGAACAAATCAAAGATTCAGTTGCAACCTTCCAAACCTTCCTCACCATCTTCCTTTATGGGATTATGATAGCTGGAGCTGGAGCCTTAATTTTGGTCTTGTCCCTCTGGCTGAGAGAAAGGGTCTACGAAGTGGGGATTCTTCTGGCACTTGGAAAAGGCAAGAGTTCAATCTTCCTACAATTCTGCTTAGAAGTAGTGTTGGTATCTCTTGGAGCTTTGCTTCCAGCATTTGTTGCAGGAAACGCCATCACATCCTATCTGCTCCAAACTGTACTAGCCAGTGGAGATCAGGCAAGCTTACAAGATACACTAGCCAAAGCAAGCGGTCTATCAACTAGTCTCCTATCCTTTGCAGAATCCTATGTTTTCCTGCTCCTGATTAGTTGCTTGTCTGTAGCCCTTTGTTTCGTATTCTTATTTAGAAAATCGCCTAAGGAAATTTTATCATCTATTAGTTAAGAAGGAGAAATCATGACTTTATTACAATTGCAAGATGTTACCTACCGTTATAAGAACACTGCTGAGGCAGTTTTATATCAGATCAAGTATAATTTTGAACCCGGAAAATTTTATAGTATCATTGGTGAGTCAGGAGCTGGAAAATCCACTCTCTTGTCCCTGCTTGCTGGTCTAGATAGCCCTGTTGAAGGTTCTATCCTTTTCCAAGGAGAGGACATTCGAAATAAGGGATATTCTTATCACCGCATGCACCATATTTCTCTAGTCTTTCAAAATTATAATTTGATTGATTACCTTTCTCCACTGGAAAATATCCGCTTGGTCAACAAAAAGGCAAGCAAGGATACGCTTCTTGATCTTGGTTTGGATGAAAGTCAGATCAAGCGGAACGTTCTCCAGTTATCAGGTGGGCAACAGCAACGTGTTGCCATCGCTCGCAGTTTGGTATCAGAAGCTCCAGTTATTCTAGCTGATGAGCCAACAGGAAATCTGGACCCTAAAACTGCTGGAGATATTATCGAACTACTCAAATCACTTGCTGAGAAAACAGGTAAATGTGTGATTGTCGTCACCCACAGTAAAGAAGTGGCACAAGCGTCAGATATTACACTTGAATTGAAGGATAAGAAACTGACTGAAACTCGCAATACTATAAAATAAGATGAGCTTGTTTTGATAGAATGATAAAAACGAATCAAATCTAGAAAGGGAACCTATGTTACACAACGCATTTGCCTATGTTACAAGGAAGTTTTTCAAATCGATTGTTATCTTCCTGATTATTCTCCTCATGGCGAGCTTGAGTTTGGTCGGCTTGTCGATCAAAGGGGCTACTGCCAAGGCTTCTCAGGAGACCTTTAAAAATATCACCAATAGTTTCTCCATGCAAATCAATCGTCGCGTCAATCAAGGAACGCCCCGTGGTGCTGGGAATATCAAGGGTGAGGATATCAAAAAAATCACCGAAAATAAGGCCATCGAGTCTTATGTTAAACGCATCAACGCCATCGGAGATTTGACTGGATACGACCTCATCGAAACGCCAGAAACCAAGAAAAATCTCACTGCTGACCGAGCAAAACGGTTTGGAAGCAGTTTGATGATTACAGGTGTCAATGACTCCTCCAAAGAAGATAAGTTTGTCTCAGGCTCATATAAACTGGTTGAAGGTGAACACCTAACCAACGATGATAAGGACAAGATCCTCATGCACAAGGACTTGGCAGCTAAACACGGCTGGAAAGTTGGAGATAAGGTCAAACTGAACTCTAATGTCTATGATGCAGACAATGAAAAAGGTGCTAAAGAAACAGTCGAAGTGACAATCAAGGGTCTCTTTGATGGTCACAATAAGTCAGCAGTAACCTACTCACAAGAACTCTATGAAAACACAGCTATCACAGACATTCACACTGCTGCAAAACTTTATGGATACACAGAAGACACAGCTATTTATGGGGACGCAACCTTCTTTGTAACAGCGGACAAGAACTTGGATGATGTCATGAAAGAGTTGAACGGCATCAGCGGTATCAACTGGAAGAGCTACACACTTGTGAAGAGCTCCTCTAACTACCCAGCTCTAGAGCAATCCATCTCTGGTATGTACAAGATGGCCAACCTCCTTTTCTGGGGTAGCTTGAGCTTCTCAGTTCTTCTCCTTGCACTCTTGCTCAGCCTTTGGATCAACGCCCGTCGCAAGGAAGTGGGAATCCTCCTCTCTATCGGTCTCAAGCAGGCAAGTATCTTGGGGCAATTCATCACCGAATCTATCCTGATTGCCATCCCTGCTCTCGTTTCTGCTTACTTCCTAGCCAACTACACAGCTCGTGCCATCGGAAATACTGTTCTTGCCAATGTGACTTCAGGTGTTGCCAAGCAAGCCAGCAAGGCAGCTCAAGCCTCTAACCTTGGTGGTGGTGCAGAAGTAGACGGCTTTAGTAAGACCTTGTCGAGCCTAGATATTTCTATTCAGACATCAGACTTTATCATCGTCTTTGTCCTTGCCTTGGTTCTAGTGGTTCTTGTTATGGCGCTTGCTTCAAGTAATCTCCTTAGAAAACAACCAAAAGAGCTCTTGCTCGATAGTGAATAAAAAACTTGCTACCTATTCTCCCCTAAATGGGGTATAATATAGGTAGCATTTTTATCTATTTTGCCTTGATAGGAAGAGGTTTTATCAGGATGAAATAGAGAGATTTACAAGAAACTTAAAGGAATGTGAAACGTTTTTTCTATGAAAATTTTAATTGTAGAAGATGAGGAGATGATCCGTGAGGGGATCAGTGACTATTTGACGGATTGTGGCTATGAAACCATTGAGGCAGCGGATGGTCAGGAAGCCCTAGAACAATTTTCCAGCTATGAGGTAGCACTAGTTTTACTGGATATCCAGATGCCCAAACTCAATGGTTTAGAAGTCCTAGCTGAGATTCGTAAAACCAGTCAGGTTCCTGTCTTGATGCTGACTGCCTTTCAGGATGAAGAATACAAGATGAGTGCCTTTGCTTCTCTGGCAGATGGTTATCTGGAAAAGCCCTTCTCCCTCTCCCTTTTAAAAGTGAGGGTAGACGCGATTTTCAAGCGCTACTACGATACGGGACGAATCTTCTCCTACAAGGATACCAAGGTGGACTTTGAGAGCTACAGTGCAAGCCTAGCAGGTCAAGAAGTAGCTATCAATGCTAAAGAGTTGGAAATTTTGGACTATCTGGTGAAAAATGAAGGCCGGGCCTTGACTCGTTCTCAGATTATCGATGCTGTCTGGAAGGCGACAGATGAGGTCCCCTTTGACCGTGTTATTGATGTCTATATCAAGGAACTGCGGAAAAAGCTAGACTTGGATTGCATCCTCACTGTGCGCAATGTTGGTTATAAATTGGAGCGAAAATGAAACGAACAGGTTTATTTACAAAGATATTTATCTATACCTTCTCGATTTTTAGCGTTCTGGTTATTTGTCTTCATTTAGCCATTTATTTTCTCTTTCCCTCTACTTATCTGAGCCATCGTCAGGAAACCATTGGCCAGAAAGCGACTGCTATTGCCCAATCCCTAGACGGAAAAGATAGGCAAAGTATCGAGCAAGTATTAGACTTGTATTCCCAGACTAGTGATATCAAGGGGGCCGTCAAGGGAGAGATGACTGAGGACAAGTTAGAAGTCAGGGACAACCTTCCCTTGGACACGGACCGTCAAACTACTTCCCTCTTTATCGAGGAGCGTGAGGTGAAAACGCAAGATGGTAGCACGATGACTCTCCAGTTTTTAGCGTCCATGGATTTGCAAAAAGAAGCAGAGCAGATTAGTCTCCAATTTCTTCCCTATACCTTGTTGGCATCCTTTCTGATTTCCCTCTTGGTGGCCTACATTTATGCTCGGACCATTGTTGCCCCGATTTTGGAAATCAAGCGGGTGACCCGTCGGATGATGGAACTAGATGCTCAAGTGCGATTACGTGTGGATTCCAAGGATGAGATAGGTGATCTCAAGGAACAAATCAATAGCCTCTACCAGCATCTTTTGACAGTTATTGCGGACTTGCATGAGAAGAATGAAGCTATTCTCCAGCTGGAGAAGATGAAGGTTGAGTTCCTACGAGGAGCTTCTCATGAATTGAAAACACCTCTGGCTAGTTTGAAAATCTTAATCGAAAATATGAAAGAAAATATCGGTCGTTATAAGGATAGGGACCACTATCTTGGAGTTGCCTTGGGGATTGTGGATGACCTCAGTCACCACGTCCTCCAGATACTGTCTCTTTCTTCTGTTCAGGAATTGCGAGAGGAGAAGGAAGAGGTTGACCTCCTTCAGATGACGCAAAGTCTAGTCAAGGATTATGCATTGCTCGCCAAGGAGAGAGAACTTCAGATAGACAATCGCTTGACCCATCAGCAGGCTTACATAAACCCATCTGTGATGAAACTGATTCTATCGAATCTCATCAGTAATGCCATCAAGCATTCCACTCCAGGCGGCCTGGTCCGCATTGGCGAGAGAGAAGGAGAACTCTTTATTGAGAATAGCTGTAGTCCTGAAGAACAAGAAAAATTGGCCCAGTCTTTTTCTGACAATGCTAGTCGCAAGGCCAAGGGTTCAGGAATGGGACTATTTGTGGTCAAAAGTTTATTAGAACACGAGAAATTACCTTATCATTTTGAGATGCAAGATGATCGATTGAGCTTCTTCATACGTTATCCCAAAGTCACTCAGGACTAAGGAAAAGAAAGGGTTTACATTGATTGGATTGGAAGAAATTCAATCTAAAGTATGGGAAAAACTAGCTTTTTTTATCAAAAAGTGATAAAATGAACAATGTAAATGGGATGTCCCAAAAAATATATAGGAGGCCTGACAAATGGCAATCGTTTCAGCAGAAAAATTTGTCCAAGCAGCTCGTGACAACGGTTATGCAGTTGGTGGATTTAACACAAACAACCTTGAGTGGACTCAAGCTATCTTGCGCGCAGCAGAAGCTAAAAAAGCTCCAGTTTTGATCCAAACTTCAATGGGTGCTGCTAAATACATGGGTGGTTACAAAGTTGCTCGCAACTTGATCGCTAACCTTGTTGAGTCAATGGGTATCACTGTACCAGTAGCTATCCACCTTGACCACGGTCACTACGAAGATGCACTTGAGTGTATTCAAGTTGGTTACACTTCAGTCATGTTTGACGGTTCACACCTTCCAGTTGAAGAAAACCTTGAAAAAGCTCGTAAAGTTGTAGAATTTGCTCACGCAAATGGTGTATCAGTAGAAGCTGAAGTTGGAACTATCGGTGGTGAAGAAGACGGAATCATCGGTGATGGTGAATTGGCTCCAATCGAAGATGCTAAAGCAATGGTTGCAACTGGTATCGACTTCTTGGCAGCTGGTATCGGTAACATCCACGGTCCTTACCCAGCAAACTGGGAAGGTCTTGACCTTGACCACTTGCAAAAATTGACTGAAGCTCTTCCAGGATTCCCAATCGTATTGCACGGTGGATCAGGTATTCCTGATGACCAAATCCAAGCAGCTATCAAACTTGGTGTTGCGAAAGTTAACGTTAACACTGAATGCCAAATCGCATTCGCTAACGCAACTCGTAAATTTGCTCGTGACTACGAAGCAAACGAAGCAGAATACGACAAGAAGAAACTCTTCGACCCACGTAAATTCTTGGCTGACGGTGTAAAAGCTATCCAAGCATCAGTTGAAGAACGTATCGACGTATTCGGTTCAGAAGGTAAAGCTTAATCTAGCTGAACAATACAAATCAGAAACCTGCCCATGAGGGTGGGTTTTTTGTGTGGTGGAAATAAATTATTTTTCAAGTTTAGGAGGTGGAATTTAATTTGATTCTAAGAAATTTTTTAATTTATGATAAAATAATATCAGGCTTTCAAAGAGAGGAGGAGAGTCATGAGTTCAGCAGATTTTATCTTTTTAGATGGTTATGAAAATGCAGAATTTGATATCCAAGCATTTTGTGCTTCGCTGAGAGATAGGTATTCAGGTGTGATTATAAGGGAAGAAAACGATCATGAAAAAGCCTATCGTCTTTTATGGGATTACCAAAGTCCCGAGGTCTCAGTTGAGGGTGCTTTGAATCGAAAAAATGATGTCTTCGTTATAAACTACTTTGATTCAAAAAATCGGTTACAAGATTATGCCGCCTATATCCTCTGGCTTCGGGAATGGTTTCCATCAGATCAGAAGGTTCTCTTTTGTGATGAGGGCTACACGAAGATATTTCCTCTTCCTCACGATATATCTACAAAGGAGATTGAAATGAAACTTCATAATGAAGGATAAAAAAGTGAATCGAATAGATTCATTATTGAATTTCAAAGTATCAGAAGGAATCATTTGAGGCGACAAAGGTCACCTTTTTGTGTACTGTTGAAGTTGATTAAAGATAGTGAAATTTTTATCGTATATGTATAGCAATGTTGCATCGTATTGGAAAGGTTTTCGTGCTATAATATTAATTAACAATAAAATTTAGTACATCAAAAATTACTAGAGACGTGGGATGTGAGGTTTAAGATGAGACAAGCAGGACAATTTGATTGGGTAGATTTTTATAAAGAATTTGCGTTTAAACTTGTGAGCTATAAAGAGAAAAGGGCAGAGCTCATTCAAAAGGTTAAGGCAATTTATCAAATGACGGGCATTTCAATGCCAACCTTGGACAAGGACAACAATATCATGGATATTGACCCTTTTACAATTTTTGGTCTATTCAATAAAGGGTTGAAAAATGAAAATCGGATTAAAATTTTGACTGCTATTGCAGAATTATTCGAATTATACCATGACATTCCAACTTCATTCGACAGTATTCCCGTTCTCAATAAACAGAATGCGACCTATTATCTTTTTTATACAGAAAGAGGGGGTAGTGATATTGATGATTTGTGGGAGCTTTTTGTAGCGGCATTAGCTTATTCCGAAGATTCATCATCTGAAAATAAGGAGCTTCTCTCAGGCTATTTTGATAAAGTCATCAATAGAAAAAACAATGGTACTGCTAAAGTTACGATGGGCTTATATTGGATTGCCTCCAATTCGTTTTTAAATATAGATGGACCAAACAAGGAGTATATTTACGAATCTGGGAAATTACCTTTAGAATTAGTCCATAAACTCCCAAAGGTGAATTCGAAAGTTTCTGCATCAGATTATTTTTCTATTGTTGAAATACTTAAAAACTATTTAGGTAGTCCACAGTCTGAATTGAAAAACTTCAATGAATTGTCTTTTGCAGCGTGGAAGTATTCTGAACAAGTGAAAAAAGAAAAACAAGCAAAAAATGAAGTTACTGAGAGTTCAGCACCTAGATATGATCTACCATCTGAAGACACAAAAGAATTTGAAAAAGGAGATACTAGCTACGCTAGGGAAGATTTTCTAAAAGAAGTTTTTGTATCAGCAGAGGATTATGATCGATTGGCAACGATTCTTCGCCTTAAGAAGAACATCATATTGGAGGGGGCTCCGGGTGTTGGAAAAACATTTACTGCTGATCGACTAGCTTACTCACTGATGGGTGAAAAAGCGATCGATAGGGTAAAGATGGTTCAGTTTCACCAAAGTTACTCGTACGAAGACTTTATTATGGGATTTAGACCTTCTGCCAGTGGTTTTGAACTAAGAAAAGGTCCCTTCTATCAATTTTGTAAACAGGCTGAGGGCGATGAAAGCAATGATTATTTCTTTATCATTGACGAAATTAATCGAGGAAATTTGAGCAAAATATTTGGTGAATTGTTTATGCTTATCGAAATGGATAAGCGAGGAAGAGATTTACAGCTTCTTTATTCGGATGAACAGTTCTCAATTCCGGAGAACTTATACATTATTGGTATGATGAATACTGCCGATCGTAGCTTAGCCATGCTAGATTTTGCCTTGAGACGAAGATTTGCATTTTTTGAGCTGAAACCAGGATTTGATTCGGATGGCTTCAAAGAATATCAATCACACTTGAAGAATGAAAAATTTGATGCATTAATAAATACTGTGAAGCATCTAAATGAAATCATCGCTTCTGATGAAAGTTTAGGAGAGGGTTTTTGCATAGGCCATAGTTATTTTTGTAATCTAATTCCGAATAGTACCGATCAACAAGTTCTTTCGAGTATTGTAGAGTATGAACTGATACCTCTTTTAAAGGAGTATTGGTTTGATGAACCTAGCTTAGTTAAAGAATGGAGTGGCAATCTAAGGAGTGCGATTAAGTGATACCGATAAAGAATGTTTATTACATGCTGACTTATGCTTTTAAGGTTCTTAAGGGGCAAGGATATCAGAAACTTGCCACAGAGGAGTTTCATCATACGGCTGATTTGATGAGTGCTATCTTGGCTAAAGGAATTGCCATACAGCTTAAGAGAGGACTGGGAAAGGAATACCTTGCTCAAGTGGAAGAACTCTCTACACTAAGGGGAAAAATTGAGATTACAGAGTCAATCAAAAGTCAATGTACTCTTGGGAAGAAAATATTTTGTACTTATGAAGAGTTTTCAGTAAATAATAGGATGAACCGTATTATAAAATCAACGGTCAATCTTCTGTTGAAAGCAGATATCTCCAAGGATAGGAAGAAAGAATTGCGGAAATTGATGGTTTATTTCCGTGATGTTGAACCGATTGATTTGGAAACTGTTAACTGGAATCTGCAATACAACAAAAATAATCAATCTTATAGAATGATGATTGCCATTTGCTATTTAGTGGTAAAAGGTTTATTGCAAACAACATCAGATGGTAACATGAAGATGATGAGTTTCTTAGATGAACGACGAATGAACAGATTGTATGAAAAATTTATCCTTGAGTATTATAAAAAACATTATCCAGAATTAAATGCGAATGCAGCACAGATACCGTGGGCGTTAGACGATGGTATCTGTGAGATGCTCCCTATCATGCAAAGTGATATTCAGCTTCAAAAAGAGAATTCTATCTTGATTATTGATGCTAAATACTATAAAAGTACAACTCAAATGAATTTTAAAAAGTATTCTCTCCACTCCAACAATCTTTATCAGATTTTTACATATGTCAAAAATAGAGAATACCAAAATCAAGAACATGGTAGCAAAGTGTCGGGAATGTTGCTCTATGCAAAGACAGATGAAGTAGTTCAACCAGATAATGTTTATCAAATGCACGGTAATCAAATCAGTGTTCAGACTTTAGACTTAAATATTTCCTTTAAAGAAATAGCGAATCAATTGGATACCATTGTTGTATCACATTTTGGAAATGTAAAAAAGTTCCGATGAAGCAGCGGAGAGTGAATCTAGTCGTTTTCAAGATATTCGATCACTGGGATATTCTATGCTTTCTTTCCTATCCCACAAAAAACACTTGTTTTCCCTTCTTAATTACTTTATAATAGAGTGTTACTGAGGCCTTCTAATGTGATAAAGAAGACAGATTTTAGGAGATGAGAAATTGGCTTTTTGTATTTAGAGGACACGGTTTGTTGATTTCTTACTAAGGGGAGATAGATATGGCAATGATAGAAGTGGAACATCTTCAGAAAAATTTTGTGAAGACTGTTAAGGAACCGGGCTTGAAGGGGGCTTTGCGCTCCTTTATTCATCCTGAAAAGCAGACCTTTGAAGCGGTCAAGGATTTGACCTTCGAGGTACCCAAGGGGCAGATTTTAGGATTTATCGGAGCAAATGGTGCTGGGAAGTCGACAACCATTAAAATGCTGACAGGAATTTTGAAGCCGACATCGGGTTATTGTCGGATCAATGGCAAGATTCCTCAGGACAATCGTCAAGACTATGTCAAAGATATCGGGGTTGTCTTTGGACAACGAACCCAGCTATGGTGGGATTTGGCTCTACAAGAGACCTACACGGTCTTGAAAGAGATATACGATGTGCCAGACTCGCTCTTTCATAAGCGCATGGACTTTTTAAATGAAGTCTTGGATTTGAAGGAATTTATCAAGGATCCCGTGCGGACTCTTTCACTGGGACAACGGATGCGGGCGGACATTGCAGCTTCCTTGCTTCACAATCCCAAGGTTCTCTTTTTAGATGAGCCGACCATTGGTTTGGATGTGTCGGTCAAGGATAACATTCGTCGGGCCATTACTCAGATCAATCAAGAGGAAGCAACAACCATTCTCTTGACCACTCACGACTTGAGCGATATTGAGCAACTCTGTGATCGGATTTTTATGATTGACAAGGGGCAAGAGATTTTTGATGGAACGGTTAGCCAGCTCAAGGAAACCTTTGGCAAGATGAAGACTCTTTCTTTTGAACTGCTACCAGGTCAAAGTCACCTCCTTTCTCACTATGAAGGCCTGTCTGATATGACCATTGATAGACAAGGAAATAGCCTTAATATTGAATTCGATAGTTCCCGCTACCAGTCAGCTGATATTATCAAGCAAACCTTGTCTGATTTTGAGATCTGCGATTTGAAGATGGTTGATACGGATATTGAGGATATTATCCGTCGCTTCTATCGAAAGGAGCTCTAAGATGGTCAAATTGTGGAGACGTTATAAACCCTTTATCAATGCAGGGATTCAGGAGTTGATTACCTATCGAGTCAATTTTCTACTTTATCGGATTGGGGATGTTATGGGGGCTTTTGTCGCCTTTTATCTCTGGAAGGCAGTCTTTGATTCCTCGCAGGAGTCCTTGATTCAAGGCTTTAGTATGGCAGATATCACCCTCTACATCATCATGAGTTTTGTGACTAATCTTCTGACCAGGTCAGATAGCTCCTTTATGATTGGGGAGGAGGTCAAGGATGGTTCCATTATCATGCGCTTGCTGAGACCAGTGCATTTTGCGGCTTCTTACCTCTTTACAGAGCTTGGATCCAAGTGGTTGATTTTTATCTCTGTTGGACTGCCATTTTTAAGTGTCATTGTCTTGATGAAAATTTTATCTGGGCAAGGAATTGTAGAAGTGCTGGGATCAACTGTCCTTTATCTCTTTAGCTTAACGCTGGCCTATCTGATTAACTTTTTCTTTAATATCTGCTTTGGATTTTCAGCCTTTGTGTTTAAAAATCTATGGGGTTCCAATCTCCTCAAGACTTCCTTAGTTGCCTTTATGTCCGGGAGTTTGATTCCTTTGGCTTTCTTTCCCAAAGTGGTTTCAGATATTCTGTCCTTCTTGCCTTTCTCATCTTTGATTTATACTCCGGTCATGATCATTGTTGGGAAATACGACAGCAGTCAGATTCTTCAAGCGCTTTTGCTACAGTTCTTCTGGCTCATAGTGATGGTAGGCTTGTCTCAGTTGATCTGGAAACGAGTCCAGTCATTCATCACTATTCAGGGAGGTTAGTATGAAAAAATATCAACGCATGCATCTGATTTTTATCAGGCAATACATCAAACAAATCATGGAATACAAGGTGGATTTTGTGGTTGGTGTTTTAGGAGTCTTTCTGACTCAAGGTTTGAACCTCTTGTTTCTCAATGTGCTCTTTCAACACATCCCTTCGCTAGAAGGCTGGACCTTTCAAGAAATTGCCTTTATCTATGGTTTTTCCTTAATTCCCAAGGGATTGGATCATCTCTTTTTTGACAATCTCTGGGCATTGGGGCAACGCTTGGTGCGAAAGGGAGAATTTGACAAGTATCTGACTCGTCCCATTAATCCTCTCTTTCATATCCTAGTTGAGACCTTTCAGATTGATGCCTTGGGCGAACTTTTGGTCGGAGGCATTCTGCTAGCGACAACGGTTTCTAGTATTAGTTGGACCTTTCCTAAATTCTTGCTTTTCCTAGTCTGTATTCCTTTTGCGACCTTGATTTATACATCCTTGAAAATCGCGACTGCCAGTATCGCTTTTTGGACCAAGCAGTCAGGAGCTATGATCTACATTTTTTATATGTTTAATGACTTTGCCAAGTATCCGATTTCTATTTACAATTCGCTTCTTCGTTGGTTGATTAGCTTTATCGTGCCTTTCGCCTTTACGGCCTACTATCCTGCCAGCTATTTCTTGCAGGACAAGGATGGACTCTTTAACATTGGTGGGTTAATTGTGATTTCCCTTGTTTTCTTTGTCATTTCTTTGAAACTATGGGATAGGGGCTTGGATGCCTACGAAAGTGCAGGTTCGTAAATAATAGAATATCAAAGCCTTGTCTTAGGACAGGCTTTTTCTAATGGAGATAAAAATTTCTTGACATCTATTCTCAGAGTGCTATACTAAAAGGGTAATCGCCGATTTAGCTCAGTTGGTAGAGCAACGCACTCGTAACGCGTAGGTCACAGGTTCGATCCCTGCAATCGGCATTTTGGGAAATGTAAAGAAAAGCAAAGGATATTCAAAGTGTTAGTTTAAAGGCAATCATCACAAGTTAGCTTTTTAAAATAGGTTAGTATTTTTGGACTCTTTGACCAAAGTGTGACCAAAATTTGACCAAAAAAGTCAATGAATATAAAATAAAGTGGATCAGGAAACTGGTCTATTTTATTTTGTAGTTATTGAATAAAATTGGTCTATTTTAGCTTGACAAATATACGCATAATGTGTATAATGATAAGTGTAAGGAGGTAACGATAATATATGCCACTTACAGGTAAAGAAATGGTGAAACTAGCTCTTGAGAATGGATGGGTTGAAGTTCGTCAAAGGGGAAGTCATCATCATTTTAAGAAAGAGGGTTTTTCTTATCTTGTCACGATTCCAGTTCATGGAAATGAAGATTTAGGAAGAGGATTGGAAAGAAAGATTCTCAAAGATTTAGGATTGTAAGTCTTACATTCCTAAGTCTTTTCATATCGGAGGTAGTAGAATGTTAAAAACGTATCCAGCTATTTTTCATAAAGAAGGAACAGGATATTGGGTAGAATTTCCAGAATTTGGTGGAGGCACAGAAGGAAAAAATATCGAGGAAGCGATGAAAAATGCTCGTGAAATGCTTGAGAATGTTTTAGCTTCTTACATCGATGAAGGGATGGCGCTACCTACACCAAGTGATATTTTAAAGATTGAAGTTTCAGATGGTTTTGTATCAATGATTCAAGTAGATCCTGCGCCCTTTGTGAGAAGTAATAAGGCGATTAGGAAGAATGTGACCGTTCCTGAATGGCTAGTTCGTCTTGCTGATCGAGAAAAGATTAACTACTCGGAAGTTTTGGCACAAGCATTAGAGAAGAAGTTGCAAGTTTAAATTTAAAGTCTGTGTTTATTAGGGAATAAATTTGTTATGCATTGGTAAAAGTAATACAATAGATATACAAAATAAATGAAGGGGAAATGCCATGTCATAAATTGCTGTTAGGGTAGATGATGAATTAAAAAAGAAGCAACTGCCCTTTTTAATGAGTTAGGCTTGGATATGACAACTGCTATGAAGTTGTTTTTGAAGCAAAGTGTGTTGATGAGAAGTATTCCGTTTGAGTTAAAACTTGATTCAGATTATGAAATTGAGTTAGAAGATGGTGATTATATTCGTACAAGAAATATAGATGAATATAATGAAGTTACTCAGAAGACTTTTAAAGAGAGTATTAGTAAATATAAAAATGAAGGGATAACAAAAAGTACTGCAATCGGCAGAATGAAGAAGTCCATTAGGGCTTCTTTTCTTTTGTTACGAATATTCAACCACTTAGACCGAGATACAGACCAGATAGGCAAAGGGACTTGTTCTTGAAAAAATCCTCTGCTATAATGATTTTTGTAGGGGGCGTGAAGGGTTGGTGTCAGACAACTCAAGTTCCTAAAAAAGAAAATGGAGACAAAAAATGAAAAAATTATTGGGAATTATATTTTTAGTAGCAGCAGCGGTTGTATTGTATTTCGGTTATGTTGGATGGCCAAGTTTGGATGTCAACCTCTGGTCACTCATTCCGGTAGGATTGTTCCTCTATTTCACTCTAGAAAATCTTTTGAAAAAAGATTATAAGGCTAGTCTCATGTGCTTGATTATTGCCTTTATCATTGCAAATGCCATTTTGGATCTTTTGCCAATTTCAAGTGGTTTGGTGATTGGTGCCGGTGTGCTAGCTTGTGTAGGACTTGGCTACCTCTTTCCTGATAAGGATAAAAAAGAAGATAAATAGAAAAGTCTCGAGGTTTCTCGAGACTTTGTTTTTATTTACCAGCGTAGTATTTTTGGATGCCTTTCACAATACCTGCGACTAGTCTATCCTGGTATCGATCATCACGAATCCGTTGATTTTCAGTGAAATTATCCATATAACCGAGTTCTAGGAGGACGGCTGGTTTGGCAGTTTCGCGTAGTACGGCAAAACTACTTTCCAATAAGCCAGCATCCTTGGCACCAGTTTCTGCTAGAAGAGAGGAGTGGATAGCAGCAGCGAGGCGCTTGCTTTCACTCATACGATCAGGGTGATTGTGCCAGTATTTATTAATCTTACTTGGATAATCAGGTTCATCGCTATAGGAGTAGGTTTGAATGCCGCTTGCTTTTGAGTGAATGTTTCCAGTAGCGTTGAAGTGAATACTGATGAAGATATCAGAGTTGGTTTTATTGACCATTCTTGAACGCTCAGTCTTAAAATCAACATCAATATCACTGTCACGTGATGTGAGGACAGTATAACCTAATTCTTCTAATTTCTTACGCAGTTTGCGATAGATTTGCATGTTGAGATCTTTTTCAGCTACATTGTAGTAAAAGGCACCTGAATCTCGACCACCATGCCCAGGATCTAGGAAAATGGTATTGCTGTATTGACCTTTTACAAATCCACCTTCGGCTGAAACTTCAGAAATCCATTGACCGTATTTTTGGAACAAGTGTTCCTTGCCGTCTATCTTATAGGTCCCTGAAACATAATGGCCGCTATCGTCCAAATAGTAACGAGCCTTGTAATAGTCGTCGTAAATCCACTCATTCTTGGCCATATAGCCACCAGACTTGAGATAGTAGGCTCCAATCCATTCACGAGCCGCATAGGTTCCATTCGCTTTTAGATAGAACCAACTGTTGTAGGCCTTATCAAAGATCCACTCTTTTTCAGCCATGGCTCCACTAGATTTGAGGTAGTAGCTTCCTTTCCATTTATTGGAAAGCATAACTCCATTTTGTTCAAAGGCGTACCAAGTTCCTTTTATTTTCTCCCATTTATCTTGGCTGTATTTCCCATATTCATTAGCGTAATACCAATTTTGATCAATCTTCACCCAGGAGTTTTCCACCATAGCTCCGCTACTGCCGAGCAGGTAAGCACCAACGGTCGTTTTGCTGAGCATCACGCCGTTTTTGTCAAAATAATACCATGAACCGTTGACTTTCTCCCATTTGTCTTGCGAGATTCTGCCAGATGGTGTGACATAATACCAATTTTGGTCAACCTTTACCCAGCCATTCTCCGCGATGGCCCCGCTTTTAGTAAGGAGATAACCATCAACGATTGTTTGACTGAGCATGACGCCATCTTTGTCAAAGTAGTACCAAACTCCTCCGATTTTTTTCCATTTTTGTTGGATGATTTTTCCAGACTCACTGGCGTAGTACCATTTACCCTCAAGAGCTACCCAGCCATTTTCTACCATAACCCCGTCTTTATTGAGAACATAGCCATCAAAGATGGTATCACTGAGTCGATTTCCCTCTTGGTCAAAATAGTACCACTTATCTTGAATTTTTTTCCATTTGAGGACAGGCTGATTGTTTTCATAGAAACGCCACTGTTTGTTTTCTTCCTGCCATCCTTCTTTTTTAGGAGCTTCTTCTTTTGCCTTGTCTTTTGGAAGTGTTGTAGTCTCCTCTTCATTTTTAATTGATTTAGGAGCTTCTTCTTTTGCCTTGTCTTTTGGAAGTGTTGTAGTCTCCTCTTCATTTTTAATTGAAATATCTTTCTTATCTTCCTTAGAGTTGCTTTGCTCGGTGGCAGCAGGAGGATTAGCATTGTTTTCTTCCGCATAGATAGGTGCTTGTGCCAATCCTGCTATTGAAAGGACAACAGCACTTGCCAATATAAACTTTTTCAACGATATTCTCCAATCATTATTTTCTAAGAAATATTATAAAATATGTCTGACGGTTTATCAACTATCAAACTGAACTTCTTCTAGTAGATACTCGATAAAGCGTTCGCCCATCTTAGACAGGCTGGTTTTTTCATGCTGGATATAGACTAGTTCAATGGGATCGTCAATGTCCAGTGGAATGGAAACGATATTGTCTCCGTTGAGGTTACTGTTCAAAATCCCTGTTGCAATGGTGTAACCATCCAAACCAATCAAGAGATTAAAGAGGGTGGCACGGTCACTGACTACGATGGATTTCTTGTGGTGCTCTTGTGAAAGAATCTCCTCCGAAAAGTAGAAGGAGTTGTGCGTCCCCTGGTCATAACTCAGATAAGGGAAGTCTTCCAAATCAGCCAGTTTGACCTTGTCTTTTTTAGCTAGAGGATTGGTCTTGCTGACAAAGATATGAGGCTGGGCGGTAAAGAGGTGGTGGGCCAAGAGGTGGTTGTCGTCCAGCATTTTCGTTAAAACATCACGGTTGTAACTGTTCAAAAAGAGGACACCAACCTCACTACGGAAGTTCTTGACGTCATCGATAATCTCCCAAGTCCGAGTTTCACGAAGGAAAAGTTCGTATTTTTCCATATCGCTTTTCTTGAGCAGGGAGACAAAGGCATTGACTACAAAGGCATAGTGTTGAGACGAAACGCTAAAGAGTTCGCGGTGGGCGACAGGATTTTTATAGCGTTCCTCCAGAAGTTGGGTTTGCTCGACAACTTGACGGGCATAGGAGAGAAACTCCATCCCATCACGGGTCAAGGTAATGCCCTTGGGATTGCGGATAAAGATTTCAATGCCCATTTCATTTTCCAAGTCTCGAACGGCATTAGAGAGACTGGGTTGGGTGATAAAGAGTTGCTTGGCTGCTTCATTCATAGAGCCAGTTTCGACGATTTTGATAATATAGTGTAGTTGTTGAATTCTCATGTTTTTATTGTACCACACTTGGTGAAGAATGAGCAAAGAAGATGAAGGGAAGAGAGGAAAGCCCCAAACCAGTATTGAAAAAATGTCTAGAATCTGTTAAAATGGAAGCTATGAAAACATTCTATGATGTGCAGCAATTTCTCAAACAGTTTGGCATTATTGTTTACATGGGGAAGCGCTTGTATGATATTGAACTGATGAAGCTCGAACTCTCTCGGATCTATGATGCAGGTCTGATGGACAAGCTAGACTATCTAGAGGCGGAAGCTGTTCTTCGTAGAGAGCACAAGATAGAATTAGACTACTTAGAAAAAAATGGAGATAAGAACTTATGACAATTTGGATTTTATGGGGAATTGTACTAGCGATGGCGGCGTGGATGGGGTATAACTACCTTCGTATTCGTCGTGCGGCTAAGATTGTGGATAATGCAGAATTTGAAGCCCTGATTCGAAAAGGGCAATTGATTGATGTCCGTGAACCAGCAGAATTTCACAGAAAACATATCCTCGGAGCCCGCAATATTCCTTCAAATCAGTTGAAGTCAAGCCTTGCAGCCCTTCGCAAGGATAAACCTGTCCTTCTCTACGAAAACCAACGTGGACAACGAGTGAGCAACGTAGCACTCTATTTGAAAAAACAAGGTTTCTCTGAGATTTATATCCTTTCTTATGGATTGGATTCTTGGAAAGGGAAAGTGAAGAATAGTTAACATTCTGTAAAAAACTATCGAATGATAGATAAAGCTAGTATCTTAAGGTATCATCATTTATATTAAATTTAAGGAGATTTTATAATATGAATTCACAACAAAAGAAAAAACCTTCACTTATTTTAGGTATCCTATCTATTGTGCTCGGTTTGCTATCTCCAATAGTAGGTCTGGTTTTGGGGATCATAGGATTGGTCTTGGCTTTTTCATACCAAAAAGAGTCACAATTAGACTATAAGACAGAAAAGATTCTCAATATCGTAGGACTTGTAGTTTCTGTCCTTAACTGGATATTAGCCATTGCAATAGTTTTTAGATAAGCAAAAACAAAAAAGCTTCAAACATAAAGCTTTTTTCTTTTATCCACTTTTTTCTAAATAGTTTTCAATGATTTCCAATTCCTCTGGATTCAAGGGACGGTATTGCCCTTCTGCTAGTTCTGGATCTAATGTAAAGTCACCGAATTGGACTCGTTTTAGGGCAGTCACCTTGACACCAACTGAGAGAAACATCTTCTTAACCTGATGAAACTTGCCCTGGGAGATAGTGATGGAGGCATGGCTCTCTGTTGGGCTTGAGGACAGAATTTCGAGCTGAGCAGGTTTACAAGTGGTCCCGTCTAAAAAGACAATCCCCTCTTTGAATTTTTGGATATGGTCTGACGTGAGCGGTCCGTTTACTACCACTTGATAGGATTTATCGACATGGTACTGGGGATGAAGGAGTTGGAAGCCTAAAGGTCCATTGTCTGTCAAAAGGAGCAGTCCCGTCGTATCGCGGTCTAATCTGCCGACAGCATAGAGCTGGTTAGACTGGATGTCAGGTGGAAGGAGGTCCATGACGGTTGGAAGTTTCTTATCCTTGCTAGCTGTAACGACTCCGTTTGGCTTATGAAGCATGAGGTAGTTGTGCTCATATCCTTGGATTTGTCGGCCTTGAAAGACTAATTTCTGCAACCCAGTGTCGACATTTTGAGCGAGTGAGCTGGCTGGACAATTGTCCACTAGGATTTCTTTTTTTAATAGAGCCTGTTTCATAGCCTTGCGACTGACCTTTTCTTGGGCTAATAATCTATCTAAACGCATACCAGCTTATCTTATCATAAGTCTCTGACTTTGAAAAGAGTTGCCTTGACTAGAAAAGCAGAGTGAAAACATTTACACTTAGCTGAACTGTGATTTTTGAATGAGACTGTGGTATAATTGTTCAGTTAGAAATAAAAATTTAAATATTAGAGGAAATCATGACAAAATTAAGAGAAGATATCCGTAACATTGCGATTATCGCCCACGTTGACCACGGGAAAACAACCCTCGTTGACGAATTATTGAAACAATCTGAAACTCTTGATGCACGTACTGAATTGGCAGAGCGTGCTATGGACTCAAACGATATCGAAAAAGAGCGTGGAATTACCATCCTTGCCAAGAATACTGCTGTAGCTTACAATGGCACACGTATCAACATCATGGACACACCAGGACACGCGGACTTTGGTGGAGAAGTGGAACGTATCATGAAAATGGTTGATGGTGTTGTCTTGGTCGTAGATGCCTACGAAGGAACCATGCCACAAACTCGTTTCGTATTAAAAAAAGCCTTGGAACAAGACCTTGTTCCAATCGTGGTTGTTAATAAAATCGATAAACCATCAGCTCGTCCAGCAGAAGTAGTGGATGAAGTCTTGGAACTTTTCATCGAGCTTGGTGCAGATGATGACCAGCTTGATTTCCCAGTTGTTTATGCTTCAGCTATCAACGGAACATCTTCATTGTCAGATGATCCAGCTGATCAAGAAAAAACAATGGCACCAATCTTTGATACCATCATCGACCATATTCCAGCTCCAGTCGATAACTCAGATGAGCCTTTGCAGTTCCAGGTATCACTCTTGGACTACAATGACTTCGTAGGTCGTATCGGTATCGGTCGTGTCTTCCGTGGTAGTGTGAAAGTTGGGGACCAAGTTACCCTTTCTAAACTAGACGGCACAACGAAGAACTTTCGTGTTACAAAACTCTTCGGTTTCTTTGGTTTGGAACGTCGTGAGATCCAAGAAGCCAAAGCAGGTGACTTGATTGCCGTATCTGGTATGGAAGATATCTTTGTCGGTGAAACTATTACGCCGACGGATGCTATTGAACCACTTCCAATCCTACACATCGATGAGCCAACTCTTCAAATGACTTTCTTAGTCAACAACTCACCATTTGCTGGTAAAGAAGGTAAGTGGGTGACTTCTCGTAAGGTAGAAGAACGCTTGCAGGCAGAATTGCAAACAGACGTTTCCCTTCGTGTTGACCCAACGGACTCTCCAGATAAATGGACTGTTTCAGGACGTGGAGAATTGCATTTGTCAATCCTGATCGAAACCATGCGTCGTGAAGGCTATGAGCTTCAAGTATCTCGTCCAGAAGTTATCGTAAAAGAGATTGACGGTGTTAAATGTGAGCCATTTGAACGTGTTCAAATCGATACTCCAGAAGAATACCAAGGATCGGTTATCCAAAGTCTTTCCGAACGTAAGGGTGAAATGTTGGATATGATTTCAACTGGTAATGGTCAAACTCGTTTGGTCTTCCTTGTTCCTGCGCGTGGTTTGATTGGATACTCAACTGAGTTCTTGTCAATGACTCGTGGTTACGGTATCATGAACCATACCTTCGACCAATACTTGCCATTGATTCCAGGTGAAATTGGTGGTCGTCACCGTGGAGCCCTTGTTTCTATCGATGCTGGTAAGGCTACAACTTACTCAATCATGTCTATCGAAGAGCGTGGTACGATCTTTGTCAACCCAGGTACTGAAGTTTATGAAGGAATGATCATCGGTGAAAACTCTCGTGAGAATGACTTGACAGTTAACATCACTAAGGCCAAACAAATGACCAACGTTCGTTCAGCTACCAAGGACCAAACAGCAGTTATCAAGACACCTCGTATCTTGACCCTTGAAGAGTCACTTGAGTTCTTGAACGACGATGAGTACATGGAAGTAACGCCGGAGTCTATCCGTTTGCGTAAGCAAATCCTCAACAAGGCAGAGCGTGAGAAAGCCAACAAAAAGAAAAAATCAGCTGAGTAAGAGCTAGAAAGAGATAAAGATGGTCTATTTAATCATAGGGATACTCTTATTACTACTCTATGTATTTGCGACACCCCAAAGTATCAAAGGAACAGTCAACATCGTTATCTTGGTCTTTTTAGTTGTTGCACTCTTGATTTTGCTGATGTTGTCCATCTTGCAAATCTTCCAGTTACCGACAGAATTCTTTGTCACAATCGCCATGCTGGCTCTAGCCTACTTTAGCTTGAGAGATATTACGCTCATGCCTGTAAAAAAGGGTAAGAGAAGATAATAGAAGAGGCTGGATAATGACCCAATTTGAGGAGAAAATCTAGCAAATTTTTCCCTGATAAAACGCATAATATTAAGGTTTTTGAATGCCTGATATTATGCGTTTTTATGATTTTTAAAACTTTTTGAGCGACCTATTAGAAAGTGGATACTCTTACAATTATTTTGGAAATAATTTAATTTCTGATTTAACGTATATTTTCTCAGAAGGGCTATTATTCCAACTTTTTTAAGGGTAGTCTCATTTTGGACCGAAAGAAAAAGATTGAAGAAATCGTCCAAAATGAACTTTTCTTCAATCTGGAGGCTCACACCTCTTTTTCTTATTTCTTCTTCCTGTTTAGGATGGCATTGAGGACAATGGCAAGTAGGCTGGCTACGACGATTCCGTTTGAGAAGAACATTTGGAAGGCTGTCGGCATACTGACAAAGAGATTGCTATTGTTGAGTCCAACACCTGCAGCAATGGAGACAGCTGCGATAAGGAAGTTGTGTTCATTGTTAGTAAAGTCAACGCGGGCGAGGATTTGCATACCTTGAAGGGAAACAAAGCCAAACATAACCAGCATGGCACCTCCAAGGACAGGGCTTGGAATGATTTGAGCAAGGGCACCAAACTTAGGTAGGAGTCCAAGGAGGACTAGGAAACCAGCTGCATAATAGATTGGCAGACGGGTCTTGATACCAGACAATTTGACCAAGCCAACGTTTTGTGAAAATCCTGTGTAAGGGAAGGTGTTAAAGATTCCTCCGAGAAGGACAGCTAAACCTTCTGCACGGTAACCGTTGCGAAGGCGCGCGCTGTCGATTGGGTCATTGGTAATATCTGACAAGGCTAGGTAAACACCAGTCGACTCCACCATGGAAACCGTTGCGATGATACACATCATGACGATAGAGGAGATTTCAAAAGTCGGTACACCAAAGTAGAGTGGAGTTGGGACATGGACAAGTGGTGCTGCCGCAACAGGCGAGAAGTCCACTAATCCCATGGTAGCAGCGATGGCAGTTCCGACAACCAAGCCAATCAAAATAGAGATGGACTTGATAAATCCTTTGGTAAAGATGTTAATCAAGAGGATAATCAAAACAGTGATAGCTGCAAGCAAGAGGCTTTGACCAGTTGGCTCAGGAACGTTATTTCCCATATTTCCGATAGCGACAGGAATCAAGGTCAATCCAATCGTGGTAATAACAGATCCTGTTACGATAGATGGGAAGAGATTGGCCACTTTTGAGAAAATGCCTGAAATCAGAACCACATAAATCCCAGAAACGATAAGGGCACCAAACATAGCTCCGCTACCGTGGCTTTGTCCAATCATAATCAAAGGAGCGACGGATTGGAAGGCAACTCCAAGAACGACTGGTAGTCCAACACCAAAGTGTTTGTTGAGTTGGAGTTGAAGGAAGGTAGCTACCCCACACATGAAGATATCTGTGGAGATTAGGTAGGTCAACTGTTCAGCTGAATAGCCAAGGGCTGTCGCAATCATAATAGGAACCAGGATAGAGCCTGAGTACATGGCTAGTAAGTGCTGCAAGCCAAGAACGGCTGCTTGCGAGTGTTTTTCTTGTTTTTGCATTAGAGATCTGCCTCCTTAAATACGACCTGACCATTTTCGAAACGATCCAAGCGAGCCAGTGATAGAACTGGATAGCCGGCTTTCTCGAGCAAGTCACGACCATCTTGGAAGGATTTTTCGATAACAATACCGATGGCTTCGACTTTTGCTCCGGCTTGTTCGATGATGTGGATCAAGCCTTTGGCAGCTTGTCCATTGGCTAGGAAATCATCGATAATCAAGACCTTGTCCTCTTGTGAGAGGAATTTTCCAGCGATGGAAACCGTGCTGGTCACCTGCTTGGTAAAGGAGTAGACTTCTGCGGTTAAGATACCTTCGTTCATGGTGATGTTTTTAGCTTTTTTTGCGAAAATCATGGGAACATTCAAGGCTTCAGCTGTAAAAACAGCTGGGGCAATGCCTGACGCCTCAATGGTCACGACCTTGGTAATGCCAGCAGAAGCGAATTTTTCCGCAAATACCTTACCAATCTCTCGCATCAAGCTAAAGTCAACTTGGTGGGTTAAAAAGGAATCTACCTTGAGAATGTTGTCACCCAAGATGTGCCCATCCTGAAGGATGCGCTCTTCTAATAATTTCATAAGACCTCCTAAAGTCTAAACTCTTTTGTGTTTTTCTATCGCCTTTATCATCTCAAAAAGGACTAGAAAAAAGGACCTACTTAACAGATAAGCAAGCCCTCAAAATATGTATGTCTAAAAACATACCTTCAACAGACTTACTCATTGTTAGGTGTTCCGGCACCTTGTAGAAACGTCGTGCCAATTCACGACATAAACAAGTAAAATGGTACTATAATAGAACGTCAAAGCGTTAATGTCATTATTTTACACTAAATAGCTTTAGAAATCAAATGTTTTGTTAGTGTTTTAATGAAAAAAACGAACAAAAAAGAAACCTACAACGAGCCACAGTATTGTAGATTTCTATTATTTTATTCGCTAAATCTTAAAAAATAGCCATCTGGATCCAAAACTGCAAATTCATGAGGATAGATATAATGATCTCCAACACGAAATGTTTTCTTAGTCAAAGGACGATAAATAGGATAGTTGGCCTCTATTACTTTTTGATAAAGTTGTGGGACATCCTTTATACCAAAGGATAGGTTGACACCTTTTCCAAAAGGGTAGGTAAGGTTAGCCAGTTCCTCGGGGGTTCCTTCCTCTAGCATTAGCTGACACTCTTCAAGAGAAAGAAAGAGGAAGTTTTCTTCTGGTCGTTCGTATTCGATCCGAAAACCGAGTAAATCACAGTAGAAGGAACGGGACTGTTCGATATTCGATACAACAAACTCGGGAATGACAGCTTGATAGTCCATTAGCTTTCTCCTTAGAGTTCAATTTCCAATACAATCGGTGTATGGTCTTGGCGCGCACCGGAGTCAATCATATCAGACTTGGTTACCTTGTCAGCCACGCGGTTGCTGGTCAGCCAGTAGTCGATTCTCCAGCCTGTATTGTTGATTTTAGAAGTCTTGCTGCGTTGTGCCCACCAAGTGTAGCGTTCTGGAACATCGCCATGAACATGACGGAAGGTGTCGGTAAATCCAGTTGCCAAAAGGTTGGTAAATCCAGCACGTTCCTCGTCGGTAAATCCAGGTGAACGGCGGTTGCTGGCAGGATTTGCAAGGTCGATTTCATTGTGGGCTACATTGTAGTCACCGGTCGCAAGGACTGGTTTTTCTTTGTCTAGTTCAGCCAAGTACTCCGCATATTTGACATCCCAGACTTGGCGTTCTTCCAAACGTTTGAGGCCGTCGCCAGCGTTTGGAGTGTAAACTTGGGTCACGAAAAATTCATCAAATTCTAGAGTGATGATGCGACCTTCTAAGTCCATGGTAGAAGGGGCACCGATTTCTGGAAAAGTGACAGTGGGTGTGAGTTCTTTCTTATAAAGGAACATGGTTCCAGCATAGCCTTTGCGGGCAGGTTCTTGAGAAGAACGCCACGTGTTTTCGTAGTTTGGAAAGAGTTCAGCTAAAATTTCCAAGTGTTTTTTAGTAGGACCCTTGGCAGAAAGCTTGGTTTCTTGGATAGCGATGATATCAGCATTTTCAGCGACCAAGGTTTGTAGTACTTCTTGGGACAATTTGGCACGAGTTGAGTCACTAGTTAGGGCAGCATTGAGGGAATCAATATTCCATGAGATGAGTTTCATAAAGTTACCTTTTTCATTCAGATTATAGATTTTATTATACCAAAAAAAGGTCCATTTCCCCAACGTATGGCTTGAAAAATCACTCTCTTTCGTTTATAATTAAGAATGATTTTATGAAAGGGAGTGAAAATAAATGAAATTTTACTCATATGACTATGTACTTAGCCAAATCAGTCAGCAAAATGGCATCATGATTGGCTTTGGGATTGTGCTCCTAGCTATCACAGGATTTTTTGCTTTTAAAGCCTATCGAGATAAAAAGGGGACTAAGTTTCGGGAATTGGTCATGATTTTGGCCTTGACCTTGGTGGCCATGCTTTTGGTGACAATCTCAAAATACCAGACCAATCAAGCCTCTAACAACCAATTTCAAACTTCACTTCATTTCATAGAGGTTGTTTCCAAAGACTTGGGAGTGGATAAATCAGAAGTTTATGTCAATACTTCTGCAGCCACTGATGGAGCGCTTGTCAAGGTAGGTCCAAATTTCTACCGCGCCATGAACGGGAGCCAACCAGACAAGTATCTTTTAGAGAAATTAGAATTGCATCAAACAGACGCTATTGAATTGGTGGAGGTAAATAAATGACACTCAATTATATGGAAATTTTAATCAAACTGGCCTTGGGTCTCTTTTCTCTGGTTTTCGTGATTAATGTGACAGGAAAGGGAAATCTGGCGCCTAACTCTGCGACAGACCAAATTCAGAACTATGTTCTCGGTGGTATTATCGGTGGGGTGATTTACAATAGTTCTATTAGCATTCTGCAGTACGCAGTGATTTTGATGATGTGGACGATTTTGGTCTTGACCCTCAAGTGGCTCAATAACAATGTTCGTTTTGTCAAACGCTTGATTGATGGAAAACCAACTCTCCTTATCAAAAATGGGCAGATTGACCCAGAAGCCTGTCGTTCAGTTGGTTTGTCTGCAGCAGAAGTTGCTCTCAAACTTCGTAGCCAAGGGATTTTCCAGATGAAACAGGTCAAATGCGCTGTGCAGGAGCAAAATGGCCAACTCATCGTGGTCCAAATGGGGGATGAAAATCCTAAGTATCCAGTTGTGACTGACGGTGTGATACAAGTCGATGTTTTGGAGTCGATTGGTCGTAACGAAGAGTGGTTGCTTGATAACCTCAGCAAGCAAGGGCATGACAATGTAGCCAATATCTTTATCGCTGAGTATGACAAGGGTGCGGTCACAGTCGTAACCTATGAATAAGAAAAACCTGGGGTCTTGGCCTCAGGTTTCTATTTGCAATCAGAAAGGGATGTTATGTCCATTATTCAAAAACTTTGGTGGTTTTTCAAGTTAGAAAAACGCCGTTATCTAGTCGGGATTGTGGCCCTGGTTTTGGTTTCCGTTCTCAATCTCATTCCACCTATGGTTATGGGACGAGTCATTGATGCTATCACATCAGGGCAATTAACCCAGCAGGCCCTCCTTCTTGACCTATTTTACTTGCTTCTTGCGGCCTTTGGGATGTACTATCTGCGCTATGTTTGGCGTATGTATATCCTTGGGACTTCCTACCGTTTGGGACAGATTATGCGCTCTCGCTTGTTTGAGCATTTCACAAAAATGTCTCCAGCCTTTTATCAAACCTATCGGACTGGGGACCTGATGGCACACGCAACCAACGATATCAATGCCCTAACGCGTCTGGCAGGGGGCGGTGTTATGTCTGCCGTGGATGCCTCTATCACGGCTTTGGTGACCTTGCTGACCATGCTCTTTAGCATTTCGTGGCAAATGACGCTAGTTGCCATTCTACCCTTACCTTTCATGGCTTATGCGACCAGTCGTCTAGGGAGAAAGACCCACAAGGCTTTTGGCGAATCGCAAGCCGCCTTTTCTGAACTCAATAACAAGGTGCAGGAGTCCGTATCAGGTATTAAAGTGACCAAGTCTTTCGGTTACCAGGCGGACGAGTTGAAGTCCTTTCAGGCAGTCAATGAATTGACCTTCCAGAAGAACCTGCAAACCATGAAATACGATAGTCTCTTTGACCCTATGGTTCTCTTGTTTGTTGGTTCATCCTATGTCTTAACCCTCTTGGTCGGCTCCTTGATGGTTCAGAAAGGGCAGATTACAGTTGGGAATCTAGTTACCTTTATCAGCTATTTGGATATGCTGGTTTGGCCTCTTATGGCCATCGGTTTCCTCTTTAATATTACCCAGCGAGGGAAGGTTTCTTACCAGCGGATTGAAAATCTTTTGTCTCAGGCATCGCCTGTACAAGACCCCGAGTTTCCTTTAGATGGTATTGAAAATGGACGCTTAGAGTACGATGTTGACAGCTTTGCCTTTGAAAATGAGGAGACACTGACGGATGTTCACTTTAGTCTGGAAAAAGGGCAAACCCTAGGCTTAGTCGGGCAGACAGGCTCTGGGAAAACGTCCTTGATTAACCTTCTCTTGCGAGAATACGATGTGGATAAGGGAGCTATTTATCTAAACGGTCATGATATTCGGGACTATCGTCTGACAGACCTTCGCAGTCTCATGGGCTATGTCCCTCAGGATCAGTTTCTCTTTGCGACCTCTATCTTAGACAATATCCGCTTCGGTAATCCGAACTTGCCCCTTTCAGCAGTTGAGGAAGCGACTAAGCTAGCTCAAGTTTACCAAGATATTGTAGACATGCCTCAGGGCTTTGATACAGTTATCGGTGAAAAAGGAGTCAGTCTTTCAGGTGGTCAAAAGCAACGTCTGGCTATGAGTCGGGCTATGATTTTAGACCCTGATATCTTGATTCTAGATGATTCCTTGTCCGCCGTGGATGCCAAGACGGAGTATGCCATCATCGACAATCTCAAGGAGACGCGGAGGGATAAGACAACCATTATCACAGCCCATCGCCTCAGTGCAGTTGTCCATGCAGATCTGATTTTGGTTCTGCAAAATGGCCAAATCATAGAACGGGGCACGCACGAAGACCTGCTAGTCCTAGATGGCTGGTATGCCCAAACCTACCAGTCTCAGCAGTTGGAAATGAAAGGAGAAGAAGATGCAGAATAAGAAAGAACAATGGGCTGTATTGAAGCGCTTGATGTCCTATCTCAAGCCCTACGGCCTCCTGACCTTTTTGGCACTCAGTTTTCTCCTAGCGACGACGGTCATTAAAAGTGTCATTCCCCTTGTGGCTTCCCACTTTATCGATCAGTACCTCAGCAACCTAAACCATCTTGCTATTACAGTTTTATTAGCCTACTATGGTCTTTATCTCCTACAAACTCTAGTTCAGTATGTCGGCAATCTTCTCTTTGCGCGGGTGTCCTACAGTATTGTCAGAGATATTCGTCGCGATGCCTTTGCCAATATGGAAAAACTCGGCATGTCTTATTTTGACAAGACGCCAGCAGGTTCCATCGTCTCTCGTTTGACCAATGATACCGAGACCATCAGTGATATGTTTTCAGGGATTTTATCCAGCTTTATTTCAGCAGTTTTCATCTTTCTAACAACTCTCTATACCATGTTGGTTTTAGACTATCGCTTGACAGTTTTAGTTCTGCTCTTTCTACCCTTGATTTTCCTGTTGGTCAATCTCTATCGGAAAAAGTCAGTGAAAATCATCGAAAAAACCAGAAGTCTCTTGTCAGATATCAATAGTAAGCTGGCAGAGAATATCGAGGGAATCAGGATTATCCAGGCCTTTAATCAAGAGAAGCGCCTGCAGGCAGAATTTGATGAAATCAACCAAGAACACTTGGTCTATGCCAACCGTTCTGTAGCCTTGGATGCCCTCTTTTTGAGACCTGCCATGAGTTTGCTGAAACTGCTAGGCTACGCCGTTTTGATGGCCTACTTTGGCTACCGTGGTCTTTCTATCGGGATAACGGCAGGAACTATGTATGCCTTTATCCAGTACATCAATCGCCTTTTTGATCCCCTGATTGAGGTGACGCAAAACTTTTCAACTCTTCAAACGTCCATGGTATCTGCAGGTCGTGTTTTTGCCTTGATTGATGAGACGACCTATGAGCCTCTTCAAGAGAATGGGAAAGCCAAAGTCCAAGAAGGCAATATCCGTTTTGAACATGTGTGCTTCTCATATGACGGCAAACATCCGATTCTAGATGACATTTCCTTTTCGGTTAACAAGGGCGAAACCATTGCCTTTGTAGGACATACAGGTTCTGGGAAATCTTCCATTATCAATGTCCTCATGCGCTTTTATGAATTTCAGTCAGGTCGAGTTCTCTTGGATGGTGTGGATATTAGAGACTACAGTCAGGAAGAGCTGAGAAAAACTATCGGGCTAGTCTTGCAGGAGCCCTTCCTTTATCATGGAACCATCAAGTCCAATATCGCCATGTACCAAGATCTTAGTGATGAAGAGGTTCAGGCTGCAGCTGCCTTTGTCGATGCAGATTCCTTTATTCAGGACCTTCCGCAGGGTTATGATGCCCCCGTTTCCGAGCGTGGTTCGAGCTTTTCTACTGGCCAGCGCCAGCTTCTTGCCTTTGCCAGAACAGTCGCCAGTCAGCCTAAAATCCTGATTTTGGATGAAGCGACAGCCAATATTGACTCTGAAACAGAAAGTTTGGTTCAGGATTCTCTAGCTAAGATGAGGCAGGGGCGGACGACCATTGCTATCGCCCACCGCCTTTCGACCATCCAAGACGCCAACTGCATCTACGTTTTGGATAAGGGGCGCATCATCGAGAGTGGAACCCATGAGGAACTCTTGGCCCTGGGAGGAACCTATTACAAGATGTATAGCTTACAGGCAGGGGCCATGTCCTAATAAGAATTCCTCCAAATTACAGATTTCTTGCACCGCCTTTTCCATTTTGTGGTATAATGAAAAATGTTGACAAATAGTATAATAAAAACAAAGGAGAAACAGCATGCTGAAATGGGAAGACTTGCCCGTGGAAATGCAATCAAGCGAGGTTGAGTCCTACTACCAGCTTGTCTCTAAAAGGAAGGGTTCGCTGATTTTCAAGCGTTGCCTGGATTGGGTTCTGGCCTTGTTTTTGCTACTTTTGACTTCTCCCGTCTTTCTTATCTTGAGCATTTGGATCAAGTTGGATAGCAAGGGACCTGTCATTTACAAGCAAGAGCGCGTGACCCAGTACAACCGTCCGTTCAAGATTTGGAAGTTCCGTACCATGGTAACGGATGCGGATAAAAAAGGAAGCCTGGTGACTTCAGCTAACGACAGCCGCATTACCAAAGTAGGAAATTTCATTCGTCGTGTGCGTTTGGACGAACTACCTCAACTGGTCAATGTCCTTAAAGGCGAAATGTCCTTTGTAGGCACAAGACCTGAAGTGCCACGCTACACGCAGCAATATAGCCCTGAAATGATGGCGACCTTGCTCTTGCCAGCAGGAATCACCTCTCCAGCCAGTATCAACTACAAGGATGAGGACACCATCATCAGTCAAATGATGGAGAAAGGCCTAACGGTTGATCAGGCCTATGTCGAACATGTCCTTCCTGAGAAGATGCGCTATAACCTCGCCTATCTCCGAGAGTTTAGTTTCCTTGGAGACATCAAAATCATGTTTCAAACTGTGTTTGAAGTGCTAAAATAAAGTAGTCATGAGAAAATGAGTACAGATAAAAGGAGCAAATCAATGCCAAATTACAATATTCCATTTTCACCACCCGATATTACGGAAGCTGAAATTGCTGAAGTAGCGGATACCCTACGTTCTGGTTGGATCACAACAGGTCCGAAGACAAAAGAACTAGAGCGTCGCTTGTCCCAATACACACAGACACCTAAGACTGTTTGCCTCAACTCTGCGACTGCGGCTCTTGAGTTGATTTTACGTGTTTTGGAAGTGGGACCAGGTGATGAAGTCATCGTTCCAGCTATGACCTATACAGCTTCATGTAGTGTCATCACTCACGTAGGAGCAACACCTGTCATGGTGGATATCCAAGCAGATACTTTTGAGATGGACTATGACCTACTGGAACAAGCTATTACTGAGAAAACTAAGGTTATCATCCCAGTAGAGCTTGCAGGGATTATGTGCGACTATGACCGTTTGTTCCAAGTCGTGGAGAAAAAACGTGATCTCTTTACAGCTACTAGCAAGTGGCAAAAGGCCTTTAATCGTATCGTGATTGTCTCTGATAGTGCCCATGCTTTGGGTTCCACTTATAAAGGACAAGCAGCTGGTTCGATTGCTGACTTTACATCATTCTCTTTCCACGCAGTCAAGAACTTTACAACGGCCGAGGGTGGAAGCGCCACTTGGAAGGCCAATCCAGCGATTGATGACGAAGACATGTACAAGGAATTTCAAATCCTTTCCCTTCATGGTCAAACCAAAGATGCCCTTGCCAAGATGCAATTGGGTTCATGGGAATACGATATCGTTACACCAGCCTACAAGTGTAATATGACTGATATCATGGCTTCGCTTGGTTTGGTACAATTGGATCGTTACCCAGCTTTGCTACAACGTCGTAAGGACATTGTGGACCGCTATGATCGTGGTTTTGCGGGTACTCGTATTCACCCACTGGCACACAAAACTGATACTGTCGAATCTTCACGCCACCTCTACATCACCCATGTAGATGGAGCAAGCTTAGAAGAACGCAACCTCATCATCCAAGAATTGGCTAAAGCAGGAATTGCAAGTAATGTACACTACAAACCGCTTCCTCTCTTGACAGCCTATAAGAATCTTGGTTTTGATATGGCTGATTATCCAAGAGCCTATGCCTTCTTTGAAAATGAAATTACGCTCCCTCTTCATACTAAATTAAGCGATGAAGAAGTAGACTATATCGTTCAGACTTTGGTGAGAATTTCCGAAGAAATCCTCGGTTCTGGAAAAAATTCATAAAAAAATCTTGACAAAGATAGAACAATAACATATAATATTCTCAATAAATCAGAAAAGTAACTATTTTTGATCTTCAGGGAGCCTGTGGTGATTGTGAACAGGTGGTTGGAAGTAGTGAAATTGGGCTGATTTTAAAAATGAATTTGAAACAATGAAAATTCGGTGCGCACACCTTACAGTGCAACTTGTTGTTAGACAAGGCAGAGATGTAAAGGGGAATAGTCCCTTTATAATTGAGGTGGCACCGCGTTACCAACGCCCTCACACAGATTGTTTTCTGTGTGTGGGCTTTTTTCATATTATCGCATCGGCTGTATGAAAAAATCATATACTGAAACAAAGGAAAGATGAAATTATCATCTAAGTTTCTAATTAAAAAGATGGAAAAATTACAGTACTTTCTCTCACAGAGAGCTTGTGGTTGCTGGAAACAAGCAGAGAAAGCTGTAAGGTTGGGTCCATCTGAAATAAGAGAAGAAGACATAATTCTCAAGGGAGTGCCCTTTATCGCACAGCCTGTTACAAGAAGTTTCTGAGACGGGAATGAGAGATAGGAGAAATCCTATAATTGAGGTGGCACCGCGAATTTCGTCCTCACGCAAGTTATTTTGCGTGGGGATTTTTCATACAGTCGCCACGGACTAGAACTAGAACTGAAAGGAAAATTACAATGGAACGAATCATTCATGGAGATGTCTTATCACCAATCTTGGCTTATATGCGCTTAAAAGGACAACGCAAGGTGATCTTAGAGAGTATTCCGAGAGAAAAGGAAAATGCTCGATTTTCTATTCTAGCCTATAATCCTATTTTTGAGATTAAGTTTGAAAATGGAGTTCTTTATCAAAATGGTCAAGTGATTGATCGGGATCCCTTGGATTTTCTTTATGAAGTGACTCATAAGAGTCAGCACCATTCAGACCTCCCTTTTGGTGGGGGAGCTATTGGCTTTGTGGGTTACGATATAATTTCCCTCTATGAGAAGATTGGTCAAATCCCTCAAGATACCATTGGGACACCAGACATGCATTTCTTTGTCTATGAGAGTTACATGGTCTTTGACCACAAGAAGGAAAAAATCCATGTTATTGAGGACGCTCTCTATAGCGAGCGTAGTCAAGAAGATTTGGAAGAAGCCTTGAATCAAGTACTTGAGGAATTACGCATCCCTGCTTCAAATGAATTTGAAGACTTGGATCTATCTCCGCTCGACTTCAAACCGCATATTGCCCCTCAGAAGTTTGAGGAAATGGTGGAAAAAGCTCGCGACTTGATTCGTAATGGAGATATGTTCCAATGTGTGCTCAGTCAACGCTTCTCAGCAGAAGTTACTGGAAATCCATTTGACTTCTACAGAAATCTCCGCGTGACCAATCCATCTAATTACCTCTATTTCTATGACTTTGGGGATTATCAAATCATCGGTGCCAGTCCAGAAAGTTTGGTTTCAGTTAAAAATGGCATCGTGACAACCAATCCGATTGCCGGTACACGGCCAAGAGGGGCTACGGATGAAGAGGACAAGGCCTTGGCGACAGACCTGCTTTCTGATGAGAAGGAAACAGCAGAACATCGAATGTTAGTAGACTTGGGGCGTAACGATATCGGTAGAATTGCTGAAACGGCAAGTGTCCAAGTCACCAAGTTTATGGAAGTGGATCTCTTCCGCTATGTCATGCATTTGACCAGCGTGGTCAAGGGACGTTTGCTTCCAGGCCTCACTGCCATGGATGCCTTGAAAGCTACACTTCCAGCTGGAACAGTGTCAGGAGCACCAAAGATTCGGGCCATGAGACGGATCTATGAACTGGAAACGGAAAAACGAGGCGTATACGCAGGAGCAATCGGCTACTTGTCTGCGACGGGTGATATGGATTTAGCCATTGCCATCCGAACCATGATTCTCAAAGATCAAACAGCCTATGTGCAGGCTGGGGCAGGGATTGTCTATGACTCCATCTCCCAAAACGAATACCAAGAAACCATTAACAAGGCTAAATCTATGACTAGAATTGGAGAACTAAGACCATGATTTTATTGATTGACAACTATGATTCTTTTACTTATAACTTGGCCCAATACATTGGGAATTTTGCAGAAGTTCAGGTCTTGAGAAATGATGATCCCAAGCTGTATGAAGAAGCTGAAAAAGCAGATGGTCTGGTCTTTTCTCCCGGTCCTGGTTGGCCAGTGGATGCCGGAAAGATGGAAGACATGATTCGTGATTTTGCAGGTAAGAAGCCAATTCTAGGGATTTGTTTGGGTCATCAAGCTATCGCAGAAGTCTTTGGTGGGAAGCTAGGCTTGGCTCCAAAAGTCATGCATGGGAAACAGAGCCATATCAGCTTTGAAGCGCCATCTGTTCTCTATCAAGGCATTGAGGATGGTCGTCCAGTCATGCGTTACCACAGTATTTTGATTGAAGAAATGCCAGAAGACTTTGAAGTGACAGCTCGTTCGACTGATGACCAAGCTATTATGGGAATTCAACACAAAAGCCTGCCGATTTATGGCTTCCAGTACCATCCAGAAAGTATCGGAACGCCAGATGGCTTGTCTTCTATTCGGAATTTTATCGAGAATGTTGTAAAGTGAGGAAACTAGGATGAAAGAGATTATTGAAAAATTAGCAAAATTTGAAAATTTATCAGGTGTGGAAATGACGGATGTCATTGAGCGTATCGTAACTGGGCGTGTAACCGAAGCGCAGATTGCTTCTCTTCTCTTGGCCCTTAAGATGAAGGGGGAAACACCTGAAGAACGTACAGCTATTGCACAAGTCATGAGAGGGCATGCCCAACACATTCCAACTGAAATCCATGATGCTATGGATAACTGTGGTACAGGTGGGGACAAGTCTTTCAGCTTTAACATTTCAACAACTGCGGCCTTTGTCTTGGCTGGTGGTGGCATTCACATGGCCAAGCACGGTAACCGTTCGATTTCTTCTAAATCGGGTTCTGCAGATGTCCTTCAAGCATTGGGCATCAATCTTGACCTCAAACCAGCTGAACTAGGTAAGGTTTTTGATAAAACTGGCATCGTCTTTCTCTTTGCTAAAAACATGCACCCAGCCATGAAATACATCATGCCCGCTCGTTTGGAACTAGGAATTCCAACAATCATGAACTTGACTGGTCCACTGATTCATCCAATGGCCTTGGAAACACAGTTGCTTGGTATTAGTCGTCCAGAACTGTTAGAAAGTACCGCTCAGGTTTTGAAAAATATGGGTCGCAGACGTGCCATCGTGGTTGCTGGACCAGAAGGGCTGGATGAAGCTGGCTTGAACGGAACAACCAATATTGCTCTTCTTGAAAATGGCGAAATCACCTTGTCAAGCTTCACTCCAGAGGATTTGGGGATGGAACGCTACGCTATCGAAGATATCCGTGGTGGAAATGCTCAGGAAAATGCAGAGATTTTGCTTAGCGTTCTTCAAAACGAACCAAGTCCATTCTTGGAAACGACAGTCTTGAATGCTGGCCTTGGTTTCTATGCCAATGGTAAGGTAGCTAGTATCAAGGAAGGAGTTGCCTTGGCTCGTCAAGTGATTGCTAGTGGCAAGGCCCTTGAAAAACTCAGACTGTTACAGGAGTACCAAAAATGAGTCAGGAATTTTTAGCACGAATTTTGGAGCAGAAGGCGCGTGAGGTCGAGCAAATGGAGCTGGAGGAAATCCAGCCCTTGCGCCAGACTTATCGCTTGGCAGAATTTTTGAAGAATCACCAGAATCGTTTACAGGTAATCGCTGAGGTCAAGAAGGCTAGCCCTAGTCTGGGAGATATCAATCTAGATGTGGATATTGTGCAACAGGCCCAGACTTATGAAGCGAACGGCGCAGTGATGATTTCTGTTTTAACAGATGAGGTTTTCTTTAAAGGGCATTTGGATTATCTTCGTGAGATTTCCAGTCAGGTAAACATTCCAACGCTCAACAAGGACTTTATCATCGATGAAAAGCAAATCATCCGTGCTCGCAATGCCGGCGCGACAGTTATCTTGCTCATCGTCGCGGCCTTGTCAGAAGAACGCCTCAAGGAACTGTATGACTACGCGACAGAGCTTGGTTTGGAAGTCTTGGTGGAGACTCACAATCTAGCTGAACTAGAAGTGGCCCACAGGCTTGGTGCTGAGATTATTGGGGTTAATAACCGCAACTTGACGACCTTTGAGGTCGACTTACAGACTAGTGTAGACTTGGCCCATTACTTTAAGGAAGGTCGCTATTATATTTCTGAATCTGCCATTTTCACAGGGCAGGATGCGATACGTGTTGCACCATACTTTAACGGAATTTTGGTGGGAACAGCTCTCATGCAGGCAGAAGATGTAGCCCAGAGAATCAAGGAGTTGCAAATTGACAAAGGTTAAGATTTGTGGATTGTCGACCAAAGAAGCGGTAGAGACAGCCGTATCAGCAGGGGCAGACTACATTGGTTTTGTCTTTGCGCCTAGTAAAAGACAGGTGACCTTGGAAGAGGCTACAGAGCTGGCAAAGCTCATTCCTGTGAACGTTAAGAAGGTTGGCGTATTTGTTTCACCAAGTCGGGCTCAACTGCTAGAAGCGATTGAAAAAGTTGGCTTGGACTTGGTTCAAGTTCACGGTCAGGTGGCGGATGATTTGTTTGAGGATTTGCCTTGCGCTAGCATTCAGGCGGTGCAGGTGGATGGAGATGGTCATGTGCCTAATTCTCAGGCAGATTATCTCCTCTTTGATGCCCCTGTAGCAGGGAGTGGCCAGACCTTTGACTGGGGTCAACTGGATACGTCTGGACTAGCCCAGCCATTTTTCATAGCAGGTGGGCTTAAGGAAGACAATGTAGCAAAAGCAATTCAACACTTTACTCCCTATGCAGTAGATGTATCGAGCGGAGTGGAGACAGATGGACAAAAAGATCATGAAAAGATTAGAAGATTTATAGAGAGGGTAAAGAATGGCATATCAAGAACCAAATAAAGATGGATTTTACGGAAAATTCGGCGGACGTTTTGTCCCAGAAACATTGATGACAGCAGTTTTGGAGTTGGAAAAAGCTTATCGTGAAAGTCAGGCAGACCCAAGTTTCCAAGAGGAATTAAACCTACTCTTACGCCAGTATGTAGGACGTGAAACTCCCCTTTACTATGCAAAAAACCTGACCCAGCATATCGGTGGCGCCAAGATTTACCTCAAACGTGAAGACCTTAACCATACAGGGGCCCACAAGATTAACAATGCCTTGGGACAAGTTCTCCTTGCTAAACGTATGGGCAAAAATAAAATTATCGCTGAAACAGGTGCTGGTCAGCACGGTGTGGCAACTGCAACAGCTGCAGCCCTCTTTAATATGGAATGTACCATTTACATGGGTGAGGAAGATGTCAAACGCCAAGCCCTCAATGTCTTCCGTATGGAGCTTTTGGGAGCCAAGGTTGAGGCAGTAACAGATGGTTCGCGCGTGCTCAAGGACGCAGTTAATGCAGCCCTTCGTTCATGGGTGGCAAATATCGACGATACCCACTATATCCTTGGTTCAGCCTTGGGACCTCATCCATTCCCAGAAATCGTCCGTGACTTCCAAAGTGTCATCGGTCGAGAAGCTAAACAACAGTACCGTGACTTGACAGGTCAAGATTTGCCAGATGCCTTAGTAGCCTGTGTTGGTGGTGGTTCGAATGCCATCGGACTCTTCCATCCATTTGTAGAAGATGAGTCTGTAGCTATGTATGGGGCTGAAGCAGCTGGACTTGGTGTGGACACGGAGCACCACGCAGCTACCTTGACCAAGGGTCGTCCAGGTGTTCTCCACGGTTCTCTTATGGATGTGCTCCAAGATGCTCATGGTCAAATTCTTGAAGCCTTCTCTATCTCAGCAGGTTTGGACTACCCTGGTATCGGTCCAGAACATTCTCACTACCACGATATCAAACGTGCCAGCTATGTCCCTGTGACAGACGAGGAAGCCTTGGAAGGATTCCAACTCTTGTCTCGTGTGGAAGGGATTATCCCAGCCTTGGAATCGAGTCATGCCATTGCATTTGCGGTGAAATTGGCCAAAGAACTCGGTCCAGACAGGTCTATGATTGTCTGCCTATCAGGTCGTGGGGACAAGGATGTGGTCCAAGTAAAAGACCGCTTGGAAGCAGATGCAGCAAAGAAGGGAGAAGCCCATGCCTAAGACTTTAACAGAAAAATTGAATGCTATTAAAACAACTGGAAAAGGAATTTTTGTTCCTTATATCATGGCCGGGGACCATGAGAAAGGTTTGGATGGTCTCGCTGAAACAATCCACTTTTTAGAAGATTTGGGTGTTTCAGCTATTGAAGTGGGCATTCCCTTTTCAGATCCTGTTGCAGATGGACCTGTGATTGAAGAAGCAGGCTTACGCAGTCTAGCTCACGGGACTTCTACCCAAGCTTTGGTTGAAACCTTGAAAACCATTCAGACTGAGGTGCCACTGGTCATCATGACCTACTTCAACCCCCTCTTTCAGTACGGTGTGGAGAAATTTGTCAAAGATTTGGCAGATACAGCGGTTAAAGGATTGATTATCCCAGACCTGCCTCATGAGCATGTCAATTTTGTAGAGCCCTTTTTGGCAGATACAGACATGGCCTTGATTCCCCTAGTTAGCTTGACAACAGGAATTGAGCGTCAGAAAGAGTTGATCAAGGGAGCTGAAGGCTTTGTCTATGCTGTTGCTATCAATGGGGTGACAGGGAAATCAGGAAACTACCGAGCAGACTTGGACAAGCACTTGGCACAATTGCATCAAGTAGCCGACATCCCAGTCTTGACAGGTTTTGGTGTATCTAGTCAAGCCGATGTCGAACGTTTCAATGCGGTGTCAGATGGCGTTATCGTCGGTTCGAAAATTGTAAAAGCTCTCCACCAAGGAGAGCCGATTCAGGACTTTATCAAACAAGCAGTAGCTTACCAAAAATAATCACACAAGCAGCAAGTAAGAGGAAAGGCACGAAAGGAAGTCTTTCCTTTTTCTTTTGAGGGTATAAGTTCATGAATGACAGTTGAATATTAGTTTGGGTATTGCTTATGAATGGTATCTATATAGTTGGTGAAATGTTTCAGGAAATGCTTAGGAGATATAACAGTGATGTATTTTCCAAAAGCAAGCAAGGTATTGTATCCCCAATCATTGTCGTTTAACGGATAAGTAATCTCGTAAATATCGCTATTAATAGGTTTTATGGCATTATAGCCTAAGAGTTCCACAAATCGATCAAGAACAATTTTCTGGACATGCAGGATGACAGGTACTTTGTTTTCATTCATCCAAGCACCACCATCATAGGGAAGTGGTGTAAAATGTCTTTTTGAAAAAGTATCGGAGAGAGTAAGTTCACTAATTCTAGCAACTTTAAAAACAGAAAAACGCGCTTTATCAGTATCGTAGGCATCCATATACCAACTCCGGTCCTTATAGACAATACGGTAAGGCTCACAATTTTTTTGACTCACCAGTCCTTGTGAATTAATATAGGAAAATTTTATTTTTACTCTACCTCTGATAGCTTCCAATAACTTAAAAATCAAAGTTCGTATTTCCAAGTTCCCTTGAGATAGAGATAAATCAATTTCGAAATCAGAGTATGTATTGGTAGCATTTAATTTCAATATAGCATTGAAAGTAGAGGCATCTTCCAATACTTGATAACGGCTTTTTAAACCAGATTCGATCGAAAGCCGTTCGGATTGGGTCAGGGGAGGTTTGTCAGTTTGGAAGTCTTCCATAAGAAAAATGCCTCCATTTTTTCCTTTCATTACATAGAGAGGAATGCCTGCAAGAGATAAATCATCAATATCTCTCATAATAGTTCGTGTGCTGACTTTAAAAAGTTCTGATAATTCTTTAGCTGTTGTTTTTCGTTTATTTACTAAATGAGAAATAATCCCCATTTGACGGTCGATTTTCATAATTTTCTCCTTAAATATGACAGATAGTTGTCATATTACTTTTGTTATGATTATACCATAAAGAAAGGAGTTCATATAATGAAACATCAAACTAAACCATCGTTTACCTTAGTTGGCAAGAGTATTTTGATAGAAGGAACTACAGTTCATGAACATCACTATTCTAAAGAGAAAACGGCATTCTATACTCAGTTATTTAAAGAAGGAATGCTAGGAAAATTGATGCCCCATTCCATAGATAAAAGAGGCTATGCTTTGATAGTTCCTCATAAAGATGGTATACAATACTACGCAGGAGTTGTGGCAAATAATGCTGTGGCAGGTTACGAAAGCATTCTTGTCCCAGAGAAAGATTATTTAGTAAGCTCAGCCAGTGGTGATAAATCAAGACTCTTGTTTGATAAATTGGAGGATAACTTTTTTGAGGGAGAATATAGTTCGCTTTACAATGATGGAATTATCTTAGAAATACTTTTAAACGGTAATCCCATGGATGCAGAAGTTGAGCTTTGGGTTCCCAATTCAACAAACTAATAAGAACTGATAGAAAATTATTATAGTCGCAGCAAGTAAGAGGAAAGGCACAAAAGGAAGTCTTTCCTTTTTCTTTTGCGAAAGAAAGGCTAAAATCCCTGCCGCAGAAGCGAACTGAATCAAGATGAGTAATTCTGTCGCGCTAAAGATGAGAGCACAAGAAGCTAGAAAGAGGAAATCTCCTGCGCCCATGCGGATATCAATAAAATGAGCCATGATTCCGAGGGCAAGGAAGAAGACCATAACCAGATTCCAGCCAGAGCAGGCCATGAGGACTAGGTGGAACGTCAGCCAGACTAGTAAGGGATATTCCTGATGGAGAAAATCATAGATTCCCAAGGTCAAGCCAGCAGTGATGAGGATGACTTGGCCCAAGGAAATCCACCCCCAAGACCAAGCTAGAAAGAGGAGTCCTAAGCCGAGTTCAAAGAGGGCATACCAAATAGGATAGCGAATCTTGCAGTAGCGACAGCGAAAGCGATTGAAGACCTGAGATACAATAGGAATCAAATCTAAGGGTCGCAAGCGAGTCTGACAGGAATCGCAGTGACTAGCTGGTTGAATAATGGATTGCTCAGGAAAACGGTCAATGACCAAACCCAAGAAAGAAGCGAGAATGCTCCCGACAAGAAAAAAATAAAGATCAATCATACTTATCTATTCGTAAAAAATAGAAGAAGTAGTATAATGGAGAAACATAGATAAGATGGTGAGGTCAAGATGATGATTCGTTTTGAAGAAAATGTGAGCACAGAAAATGCTCAATTCATATGCCAATGGTCCAACTCCCTTGGCAAATCCTTTCAAGAACAATGGATGGGAACAATGATTCCTTTTCCCTTAACAATTCAAATCTTGCAATATTTGGAAGGAATCTTTTCAATCTTTGATGAACAAGAGTTTGTGGGGCTTATCCAGAAAATCAGGCTAGAAGACAGGAATCTTCATATCGGGAGATTTTTTATCAACCCCCAGAAACAGGGGCAGGGCTTAGGTAGCCAGGCTTTAAGGAAATTTGTTAGTTTGGCCTTTGAAAATGAAGACATAGATACTATTTCTCTAAATGTCTATGAGGCAAATCAAACAGCTTACAAGCTTTACAAAAAAGAAGGATTTGAAATCGTTCAAATGGTTGAAGTACCTATACGAAAATACATCATGAAAAAGGGCAGATAACAGTCACGGGGGGCTAGAGTCCCAAGGATTTTCAAGGATAAAGAAGTTATCTTTCAAAGTTAGAAACAAGACTTCTATGATGTCTTAGATAGAGGAGATAAAATTGTCGAGACCTAGAAAAATACGAATTTTGCTTGCTGCTGTACTTGCCCTAGTTGTTGGTATCACTCTTTATTCTCAGTATCAAAGCCACCAAGAATGGTTCCAATTAAAGACTTCCTTTGAAGAAAAGGACACTATAGCCGTCTTAAAACATTTAACGGCGTCAGGGAAATATGCGTCTGACATGCGAAAAGCAGGCTATATTGTTCCTCCCGACGGTGCCATTCGCTTGGATGGAGGAATTGACTCCATAGGGATAAAAGGAGACATTGATTTCAAAATGTTGAATCTTGGTAGGGATGAAATCTCTGTTTTATTTGAAACAAGGGTAAATGAGGAAAAAATAGATGCCTACTATATTTTAGATCATCAATTAACCATAAAACGTAGTTACTATTCTTACATTAGTAATCAAAATAAAGAAAGTGTGACCATCTCTCAAGCCGAAGAAGAACGCCTATTAAAGATTGTTCGAAAAGAGTTGAAAGCTTTTCTAGACAAGATGTATCAGACTTTGTATGGTTGATGTTACTAGTGAGAAATGGATGCGAGACTCTGTTTAGGATGTCAACGATGATGAGAAAGGGGGGATAAAATGTTTACAGAATTGCTCTTTATTGTCTCTTTTGTGTTACTTTTACCTTTGTTTAAAAGTAGGCGCTCACGAATGATTATAGGAGTCTTGTATAGTTTGCTGCTAGTCTGGTTTGTCTTTTCAGTTTTGAACTATGGCAAATACACTCTTCAACCAGGTCAATCCGTCAATTTAAGGGTAAATCCCAGAACACAAGATTTGGAATACTATTCAATCTTCATCTTGAAGAAAAATGATTCAAGTAAAATTAAATTAACTGGCTCTAGTGTTTGGAGTGAGAGAAATGGTGATGTATATTATGGAGTAGAGGAACAAAAAATTATAAAAAGCCATGGTTTGGACAAGGAGGATGAAAAACTTCCAAACAACCAAGCAGATATTTATTTAGAAAAAGATGGAGTTGTTGTGAGTTACCAAGGTGAAAAAGTGTTTGATGCCACCAATAACAAGCCCCACACGATAACCATTACCAATGTAGACAAGCAACCAGCCCAATTTGAAGCTCAAGTGGTGGATAAGTGAGCCAGTCTAGTAGGATGAAACCTTTTAAATTTTCTTTCTTTAAAAAGGGAGATCTTATTTTAAATATGCAAAAAAGCCTTGAAACCAAGGCTTTTCCTGTTGACATTACCTTTTAACGAAAAATGGGAAGCGTGTTTAGAATCCGATCTACAAAAAAAGAGGACATTTACGGTCCTCTTTTTGACTACTATAATGAAAAGGTCAATTAAGGTTTAGCCTTATTTTTCATCTTTGTGAAGCATGTTTTTCACACCTTCAATAGCGCCTTCGACAGCGTCTTTAGCATCTTCAGCAACTTCTTTTACTTTAGAAACAACTTTTTCAGCTGTTCCTTCTTTTTCCATTTTTTCATCGCCGATCATTTTGCCGACACCTTCTTTAATGGAACCTTTTGCTTGATTTAATTTTTCTTCTGTTGACATAATTCTGCCTCCTTTAAATTGATTGATTTTGACAAGATAAATTAGTGTACGCGAGCATTTTCCTTTGTTTCGCCTTTAACGGCTTCAACACCTTCGCCTACTTTTTCTTGAACAGCAGCAACACCTGAACCGATACCAGATTTCACTTTTTCAAATTGTTCTGAAGCAAATTCTCCTGTTGAAGAAGCCACGTCAGTTACTCGGTCTTGGAGGCTAACTGAATCTGCTTCATGCTGTTCCTTCGTTTTGATATCAACAACATTCACATTGACTTCAACAACTTCTAGATCAGTCATTTTTGTAACTTGTGATACGACAACATCTTTGATTTCTTTGTACAAAGCAGGGACATTCTTTTGGTATTCAACAACAATGTTCAAGTCAACTGCAACTTGTTCTTTCCCAACTTCAACATTGACACCATGAGTGACATTATCAGTATTGATAATTTTTTCTGTTAGATTAGAGAAAAATCCTCCATCCACATCCAAAAGTCCAGGTACTTTTTCAAGTGAAAGACCAATGATTTTTTGGATTACTTTGTCTTCATAAGTGAGTTCCCCTTTAATATCTTGAGAAACAACAGCAACATCTTTTTTTTCTACATTTTTATCTACGTTTGACATACGAGACTCCTTTATTTATTTAAATATTTTTCCTTAACATAGTATCCTGCAAATGCTCCTAGGACTCCACAAATTAGTACAAATAGTGTTTTGAAAAAGCCAAAGGATAAGATAAAGCAAGCGAGAATGACACCTACTAGACCTGCAATAATTGGATACTGATATTTTTTAAACCATTCCATATTTTACTTCCTTACTTCACACGACTAAGAGACTTTTTAGTTGATTTTTGAGGGTTATATTCCTTGACTAAAACTCGCAGACCTACCTCTTTATCAATGCCAAAGAACCGCTTTAATCCATGAGTTATTTCATTCTGAATGAATTGGCATCTACTCGAGATGTTTTCTGAAGGAAGAATTGTGCCTTCAACATAAACGAAACATTTATTTTTTCGGCTATTTACTTGGACTTTAGGATCTTTCATAAATCTATGATCAATCACTAAGCAGCGAACAAAGCTTTCGATAGCCGAATTTCTAAGTTTTAACGTATCTTTTTTTTCTGCTAGCTGAATTTCTAAATATTGTTTAGGATAGAAGAGTATCACTAATATTAGAATTAAAACTAAAGCAGATAGGACAAGTGTTCCCCAAAAGATATATCTAGAAATTACGAATTCAAGATAAAGCTGTCTCCAGCTAAATAATTGAATTCCTAAATCACTGACTTCATGATAATCTATGAGAATAGGAAGGAAAATAGTCAAGATTAAAATACAGAAAATAAGTAACAGTATTTTCTTTGAGTTTGACATATTAAATCCTTTCAATAAAAAGTTTTAAACTATAATCTTACCCGTCTAAAATATTTAAAATTATAGCTCAGCACTTATGTCTACTAGGTGAATTTTATTTTTTTCCTAGTAGGAATGAAACGACAGCAACAACAATCACTGCACCTGCAATTGAAGGAATAATAGACATTCCAGCCAAGGAGGGACCCCAACTTCCAAAAAGTGATTGCCCAACAGATGAACCGATAAGTCCTGCAAAGATGTTAGCAATTACTCCCATTGAACCACCTTTTTTAGTGATTGCACCTGCGATGAGACCGATAAGGCCTCCTACAATAATAGACCACAACATAGTGTATCCTCCTTTTCTATTTCTTAATCAAAGAATCAATTTCTTTGATTAAGTTAATTATATAGTATTTCAATCTGGAAAGATAATAGTTCGTCTTAAATTCCCTACTGTAAACATGTACTCTAGATACAGATAAATAAGAAAAGCTTGATTCTACTGAGTTTCTAAGTGATTAGACTAGTCTTTTTGTAGTAAGCAAAAGTCGTTGTAAGAGGATAAATACGCTTTATTATATGGTATAATTGCATGAAGATTGAAAGACAATCATTTAGTTTATTATAAAGAAAGAAAAGTTATACATGAGAGATTTATTATCGAAAAAAAGTCATAGACAATTAGAATTATTGGAATTACTATTTGAAAACAAACGCTGGTTTCATATTTCGGAACTAGCAGAATTATTGCACTGTACAGAACGTTCCGTAAAAGATGACTTGTCTCAAGTCAGGTCTTCTTTTCCTGATTTGATATTTCATTCCTCAACAAACGGCATCCGTATCATAAATACTGACGATAGTGATATCGAAATGGTCTATCATCATTTTTTTAAGCATTCAACCCACTTTTCAATTTTAGAATTTGTCTTCTTTAATGAAGGATGTGATGCTGATAGTATTTGCAAAGAGTTTTATATCAGTTCTTCCTCTCTTTACCGTATCATCAGTCATATTAATAAAATTATTAAGAAACAATATCGTTTTGAAATTAGCCTCAATCCAGTTCGAATCACTGGAAATGAGATTGATATCCGTTACTTTTTTGCCCAGTATTTTTCAGAGAAATATTATTTCCTTGAATGGCCTTTTGAAGATTTTTCGGTAGAACCTTTGTGTAAGCTGTTGGCACTGGTCTATAAAGAAACTGCATTTCCTGTCAATTTCGCCACTCAACGAATGTTAAAGTTACTCCTCGTTACAAATTTATACCGAATAAAGTTTGGCCATTTCTTGGAAGTTGAGAAAAATTCTTTTAACAACCAATTGTTAGAGTCTTTCATGCAGGCAGAAGGAATCGAAGACATTGTAGCGAGCTTTGACTCTGAATATCATATCTCTTTGAATAAAGAGGTGATAGGTCAACTGTTTGTATCCTATTTTCAAAAAATGTTTTTCATAGATGAAGAAGTATTCTTGAACCATGTAAAAACAGACAACTATGTAAAAAAATCGTATCAGTTATTGGGAGATTTAGTGGATCAGGTATCAAACAAGTATAATCTTCAAGTAGACAATAGGGACAATTTGATTTGGCATCTGCATAATACGGCACATCTGCACCGTCAGGAATTATCGACAGAGTTTATCCTATTTGATCAAAAAGGCAATACAATCAAGAACTTTCAAAATATTTTCCCTCGCTTTGTTTCAGAGGTGAAGGAAGGGATTGAACATTATCTAGAGGCTTTGGATATGGATCGTAATTCAATGAAGGTCAATCATTTGACCTATACTTTTATCACTCATAGCAAACACTTAGTGCTAAATCTTTTACAAAATCAACCTAAATTAAAGGTTTTGGTTATGAGTAATTTTGATCAGTATCATGCAAAATCAATAGCAGAGACACTTTCTTACTATTGCAGCAACAATTTTGAACTGGAGGTTTGGAGTGAATTAGAGTTATCACTTGAGTCTCTAAAGGAATCATCTTACGACATCATTATTTCTAATTTTATTATTCCTCCTATTGAAAATAAGAGACTGATCTATTCCAATAATGTCAATACAGTCGCTCTCATCTCCTTGCTTAACGCAATGATGTTCATTCGATTAGACGAGTAACTAAGAATAACAAAAAAACGCTACGTAGCGTTTTTTGTTATGAGAAAAGAATTTCCTCTATACTAAACTCAGAATATCCTAAAAATCTTGTCATGTTTTAGTTCGGAACAAGCAAAAAAAGCCCTATATTACAAGGCTTTTTCCTGTTGTTTAGATGCCCCCTGCATGGATTTGTAAGAACTTTTCATATTGAAAATAAACAAAAATGTTGAAATATAGCTGATTTTAGGGAAATACTTTTAGGTATTTTCAATGTCAGGATTTAAAAATGGGGCAAAAGTGGGGCAAAAACGAATGACTCGTATTTGGTTTGAAAACCTATAATACCTAATGTTTATGCTATTCTAGATATATAGTTTTGTTATAAACAAATGTCAGTGCGAGATCAAATTGGAGGATAAAATAGAAAAACAAATTAATGAAAAAAAAGCCTTGGTTCCCAAAGCTTTTTAATGTTATAAACTCTTTAAAATAATCCCCAGTTAGATTTGGAATATTTTTTATTCTGTGTCATATAAAAATAAATAGAATGAATAGCTATAGCTAGAGCTAAAATGGTTGTAATACTTACTACTATTATAGGATTAGAAGCAAAGATTAAAGAGAGAATCAAGGCAGCCAGATAGAGTGTAGCTTGGACACAGTAGTAACTTTTCGAATAGCGAAGATAGTGTTTGTTATAGGGCCCATTTGCTAGGACAGCAGCTTGAAAGAGGCCAATTCCGATATAAGAGAAGCTGGTTGCAAAGAGACGATTAGCTTCAGGATTCAGAAGAAAACTCATCGAAACAGTCATCATAATAAGTCCAATGAAAATAGGATAGTGACTGTAAATTAGAAATAGTCCCTTTTGATTAGATTTTTCATCAATAGCATGGTCGAATTGACCAAAATAAAACAAGAACAGAGAAATCATAATAATGAAATAAAGAACCGAATAAATCGAGAAATTCTCGATTGTAAAGAAGTTAGCTAGCTCCATAATCATCTCTCCAAACGTAATAATGACAAGAAGGGAGATGCGCTCGATTAAATGGGGGAGATTTACCTGGTAATGCTTATCTTTATTAAGCAAGATAATTGGCATAATAAATGTTAGCAGAATACTAGCAAATAAGATATAGACTCTAACGTAAATAGGAAGAAGAGCTGCTAGATAGACTCCTAAACTTCCTAGACCTGTTATCCATAGAAAACCTTTGATACTTTCCCGATTAACATCATCGGTTGATTTTCTAAAAAACTCAACCAAATATTGAAAAAATAAGGTAAGGGTTAATGTACCAATAGCCCAACAGAGATAATGAAAATATTGTTGCCAATCAGGTCCCATCATATTGGCTATAAAGAGTAAAAGTCCCATTTTGATAAACATGATTACTATGTTAAATAAAGAGTTCTTTCCATAGCGATTGGTATAATCGGTTTGAATCATCCAGGAATCGATGAGAATCAAAGTAGCAATGAGAAAATCAAGGAAAGAATTCCAAGTCAAAATACCGTTATGAAGATGGTGAATTAAAGCAGTTACTTTTGAAATCGCAAAAACAAAAACTAGATCATAAAAAAGTTCTGAATAATTTACACGTTTATGTTTAACAAGAGTTGTCATCTTAAGACCTTTCTATTTTAGAAGTACAATTTATTATAACAGAAAATGGTAATAAAAAAAAAAGGAGATGCTTAAATAACTTCATGTGACGCGAATGAACTGCGCCACAAAAGTTAGGTTTTTTCTGTCTAACTTTTGGGGTGCAGTTCAGAAGGGGTGTTTTTTCTATCGTTTTTTAGTGCTAAGACTACACAAAAAAGCCTTGATTCCAAGGCTTTTTCCTGTTGATTTAGATGCCCCCTACAGGGATTTGGAAAGGACTTTCATATTGAGAGCAATTAAAAATATTGAAATATAAGTGATTTTAGGTATTTTCAATGTCATGATTTAAAAATGGGACAAAAGTGGGGCAAAAACCATACAGATTCTAAACTGTATGGTTCTTTTTTTATCTAACCAAGAAAGGTTAAAACTTATTAAAACACATGCAATCAACTGTTGAAAACTTTTTAGTCCGTGTAATATAAAAACAAGTAAAAAGTTGAACTATAGGGAATATTGTGTCATAATAAGTAATAGATGAATAATTAATAGATTGGAAATAATGCTTTCTTACCTTAACAAGTTGAATTGGTTATACATTTTTTCGTCGCAATTGTGTCTATCTCTCGAGTTTAGCTAGTTTTTATAAGCTCTGGTTTCTAATCAATATAACAAATTTTAGAAGTGCATAAGACAAGATGGTGACATTACTACAGTCATTTCTAGTCACCATATGTTGCTGGCACAGGCTGTTTGTAGTGTTGGCTATTTACTAGTCAGTTTAATCGGAGTGTTTAATTTTTATTGTTGAAAGGTTTTTATATGGAGAAAATTCTATCTTTAGGTCTGACAGGTAAGAAATTACTTGCTCAGGGGTTCTTGTTTGTTCTGCTAGGTCTCATCTTGATGGTCACGGGGACTTGGTTGCCAGTAACGGTTATTCGACTGGTTCTGTTTTTAGCTTGGATAGCAACGGTCTTAGATTTAGTATTACGTATTTTCAAAAAAAGTCAGTCAACGGACACCTTGGGAGTTGCACTGGTTAAATTGTTAGTGCTGGGATATTTGCTTGGCTCCAATCTTGCGACGGATGTGCCGATTTATATTTTGGCTCTTGTGATTGGAGTTTATCAGATTTTTCATGCTACTATCAACCTTGTCACCTATGTTCTCTACCGCAAAAACAAAATTCGACCTCGTTTTCGTCTCTTACTAGATGGACTCGTACTAGTTTTTCTTGGTGGGACTAGTCTTTTGTCCTCTACAGGAAATTCTGTCTTTCAACTCTTTGTATTAGGGGCTTATTTTTTCCTTTATGGTGTGTCCAATATCCGTGACGGTTTCTTGTTTGAGGAGGAAATTGGGAAAAACCATCTCAAACGTCGCATTAGAATTAGCTTACCTATTGTCCTAGCCGCTCTCATCCCTGCAAGAACTTTAGCAAAAATTAACAAATTTATGCTGGAAAATGCTGATGAGGAAGAAGATATCCATCTTGGAATGGTGAAGTCTGGTAAGACAGCGGAGCTTGAAATTTTTGTTCATACAGCTGAGACCTCTCTGTTTTCGGCAATTGGTCATGTGGATATCTGCTATCAAGGCCGTGTTATTTCTTATGGCAACTATGATCCGTCTTCTGAGACCTTATTTGGCATGGTAGGAGATGGTGTCTTATATTTCTGTGATCGTGACAAGTACATTGACCTATGTAAACGTGAGAGTCAAAAAACGCTTTTTGGTTATGGGATATATTTGACGCCTGAAATGGAAAAAGCAGTTCAGAAAAAGTTGGCTGAATTGAAACAACTGACAATTCCATGGGAGCCAAGTGCAGATAAAATCATGACAGGTGATGGTAAGGAAGACTACACCTACGCTTATAAAATCAGACACGAGACAGATGGGGAACTTTATAAATTTATCAAATCTAAGTTTAAATCCTACTTTGTCTTATCTACAAACTGTGTGCTCTTGGCTGATACCATAGTCGGTCAGGCTGGCACCGATATCCTCTCACCCAAAGGATTTATCGCTCCAGGAACTTACCAAGCCTACCTTGATCGAGAGTTTGAAAAACCAAATAGTATAGTCGTATCTAAACATGTTTATTAAGGAGAATTTATGAACTTAGTTAAAAAATATACTCCGTTAATCCTTTTTATAGGGCTGGTTGCTCTTGTAATTCTGAATGCATCGAGCTTTATATCAGGAGCAATCTCTCTCTTTGATGTAATATCAACCTTGATTTATGGTGCTGTTATTGCTTTTGTGCTTAATGTTCCTATGAAAAAAATTGAACAGTATTTAGTTAAATTGAAGGTAAAGGCAGAGTTGCGTCGTCCGATTGCCATGGTACTTGTTTTCCTAGCTCTTATCTTAATCGTGATTGCTCTTTTGGTTTTGGTGCTGCCAACCCTAGCCCAGACTATTAGTCAGCTGGGAACAGTCCTTTCAACAGTCCTTACTCAACTTGGGAAATTGCTAGGCAGCTCGGAATTTGTAACCAAAGACATGTTGTCAACTATCGTATCAGGAATTCAGGGACAGTCTAGCTCTATTAGTCAAGCTTTGATAACCTTTTTATCAGGTCTGACTAGTAATATCGGCAATATTTTTTCAAGTTTGATGAATGCCTTTTTGATTATAGTCTTCACCTTTTTATTTTTATCCAGTAAGGAACATTTGGCAGCGATGACGAGTCGACTTCTAAAAGTTTTTCTTCCAGAGAAGGTGGTGATAAAGTTGACTTACATTGGACAAGTAGCACTAGAGACTTATGACCAATTTTTGATGAGTCAGCTGATTGAAGCAGTTATCATAGGAGTTATGATAGCGGTTGGTTACAGCGTGTTTGGGATACCCTATGGAGTAATGACAGGTATCTTTGCAGGAGTGCTATCGTTCATTCCTTATGTAGGGCCTATGATTGCTTGTGTTGTGGGAGCGATTTTTATCTTCACAGTGAGTCCTACTCAAGCCTTACTTTCTCTTCTTCTATATCAAGTTATACAGCTGATTGAAGGAAACCTTATTTATCCTAGAGTTGTAGGTCAGTCTATTGGTTTGCCAGCTATTTTCACGCTTGCGGCTGCTAGTATTGGAGGGAATCTTTTCGGACTACTTGGAATGATATTCTTTACCCCCGTATTTGCTGTTATCTATCGACTGGTTAAAGAATTTGTCGTTGCAAAGGAAAATCAGGTAGATTAAGAAAAACTAAATTTAATAAGATATACTGAGAAGAGAGTGAGAGATTCTCTTCTCTTTTATTTTTAAATACTTTTCTACAAAAAGCTATTAGACGTTAAAAAAAGCCTTGGTTTCAAGGCTTATTTCTGTTGATTTAGATGTGCCCCCTGCAGGGCTCGAACCTGCGCCCCATAGCTTAAGAGTCTACTGCTCTACCAACTGAGCTAAGGAGGCAACAGAAAAAGCTGAGAATGTAACTTCCCAGCTATTTTAATATGCCCAAAATGGCAGCTAGATTATTTACGAAAGGCATCAAGGATATAGGTGAAACCAACAATTAAAAATGCAAAGGCAACGACATAAACGACAAAGACACTTGTAGCTACTGGATTGAACAAAATCACTAGACCTAGTAAAAATGCAAGCAACGCTATCCACATGATATGGTTGCCAATAATAGGGAAAATCAATCCCAGACGATTGCCTTTAAAGAAAGCTATAATGGCTTCTACAATTAACCAAATTCCTAAAATAGTTGGAATGACAACTGGCAGCGTCACAAAGCCATAGGCAACGAGGTAAAGAGCTAAGAGAAGATTAACAATCCCTTGGAAAAGATGAGCTGGTGAGCGAAGCTCTTTTGGTACAGAGAAATAGCCTAAAATAGCTGCTATAGAAGAAACCAGTAAACCAAATGCAATCCACCAGCTGTAAGCAACAAGATTAGCTACTGGGTTTGTAAATAGGAAAAGTCCTAAAAGGACAAAAACAACTCCTGCAAGGAATAGCAGTAAACGATTAGAAAATTTCATTTCAATACCCCCTATATAGTATAGTTTGATAATAAAAATATTATACACCTTTTTAGAGGAAATGTCAATAAACAAAATGGAAAATTTGGAAGTTTCAGTTTTTATCATTTTGAAAATAAAAAGAGAAGATAAAATTTGTCTTCTCTACATGAAAATATTGTATGGCATCAAAGCAAAAGTAACTGGCTTTACACTATTTGTTAAGATGTAATTTGATTCAAAAAGAAAAGATAGATTTAAAAGTGGGGCAAATGATGGAGCAAATCAGTTATAGACAAGCAAAAAAGCCTTGAAATTAAGGCTTTTTCCTGTTGTATTTAGTGCCCCCTGCAGGGCTCGAACCTGCGACCCATAGATTAAGAGTCTACTGCTCTACCAACTGAGCTAAGAAGGCAAATAAAAAGCTGTATTGGTGCCGAAACTTCACGGTTTGTATTGAACCCGCGCAATTAAGCAGGTGGGCAACTCGCTCTAACTGAAGCTGCTTCCGCGTGACACGGCTTGCATGCTGTTAGAAGTCTTTTGTTTCCCTAATAATACAAAAAATAGTCGGTCAACACTTAAGTGTGAAGTCGTACACCACAGCGTTTCTATGTTTATATAATACCACTTTTTCAAAAAAAATCAAGAGGAAAGTGCAATTTTTTGAAAAGGATTTCAGATTTTTCGCAAACGGTCGATAGCTTCCTTTCTTTGAGCCAAAGCCCGTTCATATTTACCAGTATCTTCTGCTTGGAAATAGTGATGATTACGAATTTTTTCTGGTAGATAGTCTTGCTTGACCCAATTTCCAGGATAGTTGTGTGGATAGAGATAGTCTTGGGCATTCCCCAGTTCCTTGCTTCCACTGTAGTGCCCATCACGCAGGTGTCGCGGAATAGGCAAGTGCCCTGATGTTTTGAGGTCGGCAAGAGCCTTATTCATAGCTACATAGGCTGAGTTGGATTTTGGAGAAAGGGCCAAATCAATGACGACATTGGCAATGAGAATGCGGGCTTCTGGGAACCCAATCTTTTGGGCAGCATCCAGAGCAGTCACGGTGTGAATCTGAGCTTCAGGATTGGCTAAGCCGATATCTTCATAGGCGATAACAGTCAAGCGACGAGCGAGACTTGGCAAATCACCAGCCTCAATCAAGCGGGCAGCATAGTGGAGACTGGCATCCACATCTGAGCCACGGATAGACTTTTGCAGGGCTGAGAGAACATCATAGTGGCCATCTCCATCCTTATCCATAGTGATGTAGCTCTGCTGCAGGCTATTTTCCATGATGTCGAGGGTGATGTGGCGGATGCCCTTATCATTCTCAGGGGTAGAGAGAGCTGCCAAGTCAAGTGAGTTGAAGGCAGAACGCAAGTCTCCATTGGTAGAGGTTGCGATGAAATCCAGCGCATCCTCATCTAGCTCAACTGGAAAATCAAAACCACGCTCAGGATTACTTAGAGCTATCTGAAGAGCCTCTTTGACGTCTTGGTTAGACAGAGGTTCCAACTCAAAAATTTGAACACGACTACGGATGGCAGGAGTGACAGAAAAGAAGGGATTTTCAGTCGTAGCACCAATCATGATGACCAGACCACTTTCCAATAGTGGCAGAAGAAAGTCTTGCTTGGTTTTATCGAGACGATGAATCTCGTCTAGTAGCAGTACAAGGCCACCTGAGAATTTAGCCTCTTCAGCGATTTCTTGGAGACGTTTTTTACTATCAACAGTGGCATTGAAGGTCCGAAAAGCATACCTGGTCGTTCCAGCGATGGCAGAGGCGATACTGGTTTTGCCGATTCCGGGAGGTCCGTAGAGAATCATGGAGGACAGACGATTGGCTTCCACCATGCGACGGATGATTTTTCCAGGTCCGACCAGATGCTCTTGACCGATGATCTGGTCGATGGTTTTTGGGCGCATGCGAAGTGCGAGATTGTCTGGCATAGCAGTCCTTTCTAACATGGATTTTCTGATGTATATGTGGTAAGATGGTAGTATCTATTTTAGCATATTTCCGAGCAATCGGGGCGATTAAAGAGTCGCATAGAAAGAGGACAAAATGGCAACATACGGATTTTTAGATATTTTAGAGGAAGAATTGGACAAGAACTTTCCCTTTGACTATGAGATTAGCTGGGACAAGCGCAACCATGCGGTAGAAGTGAGTTTTCTATTGGAAGCGAAAAACGCTACAGGTGTGGAGATGGTGGACGAGGATGGAGAGGTGTCGTCAGACGATATTCTCTTTGAGGAAGCAGTGCTTTTTTACAATCCTGCCAAGTCAACAGTCAATGAAGAAGACTATTTAACGGTCATTCCTTATCTGCCTAAAAAAGGATTTTCTCGTGAGTTTTTATCTTATTTTGCCCTTTTCCTTAAAGATACTGCCGAGGTTGGACTGGATGCTCTCATGGACTTTTTGGAAGACCCAAAAGCAGAAAAATTCGTCATGGAATGGAACCAAGAAGTCTTTGAAGAAGGAAAAGTTGGCTTGGAAGAGGGAGAATTTTATCCTTATCCGAGATACTAGGAGTTGGTTAGAGATTTTATGAAAAAAATTGGGACTTATTTGGTTTATGTGCTAGCTTTTGTCTTTATTATGCTAGCTTTTGCTTGTGGAACTATCTCATTTGCAGAGTTGGGGTATTCCGCAGTTTTAGCCTTTACTTTTGGTTATTCCTTTGCTCTTCTAAGCATGTATTTAATCTTTATTCTTCATGAGCTGGGTCATGCTTTTTGTGGCTACTTGACAGGCTATCGGCTGGTGGCTTTTGGATTAGGACATTTTCTTTTGACCAAAAAGTCAGGCAGGTTTTATCTTAGTCGAACAGCCGTTCTGAAAAATGTTGGTGCTCAGTACATTGGATTGAAAGAAGATGAAAATGATCAAAGAATCATCCTGATGATTGCAGGAGGCTTGATGGTTCATCTTAGCTTGATATTATTGGCGATATTGTTTGGATGTTTGACAAGAAGCTGGTATTTTGCTGGTACTTGGATTTTTCTTAATTTGTCTTTCTTCCTAAACAATGCTTTGCCAGTCGGCATTACCGATGGAGCGAAAATCTGGGAATTGCTACAACACCCTGAAAATACCAAATACGCTTACTTGGTGTTAAGGCATTCTGCCCAAACTTTGCTTGCTCCTCAAGAGTATGATTTGAAAGACTTTATCATGCCTGTTCCTGAGGATGCAAGTGGGAGCTTTGCAGAAAGTATTCAAACTCTTGAGGGAGTGGTTTTCATATTGGATGGTCATTTAGAGACAGCTAAAAAGCTATTTCAATCTTTACTAGAGAGAACAGAACACTCGCTGTCTGAAACTTTTTGCCAGCTATGCCTTCTTCAAATCGCCTTACTAGAAGGAGATAATGAGAAAGCAAAGAAATATGCAAGTATTCGAAGCGTTAAATCCTTTTTAGCTCTAAAAATGGCAGATATGCAGATGATTCAAGCCTGGTATCAATTTAAAGTTAAGAATGATGTGGCTCAAACTCGCAAGGCTATGAAGATTGCTAGACAGAAAATGAATAGCAGTCGAATGCTACGGGACGAGAAACGCTATTATGAAAACTGGTTAGTAGAGTTGGAGAAAGAATTAGACAAGGGAGTCTAATATGGAAATAGAAATTTCTGATTTCACAGGCTGCAAGATTGCCCTCTTTTGTGGTGATAAGCTCTTAACTATCTTACGTGATGACAAATCAAACATTCCCTATCCTAATATCTGGGAGTTGCCAGGTGGCGGACGAGAGGGTGATGAAAGTCCTTTTGAGTGCGTGGTACGTGAAGTCTATGAAGAACTAGGGATTCATCTAACTGAAGATTGCCTGCTTTGGGATAAGGTTTATCCAAGCATGCTTTTTGAGGGGAAGGAGTCGGTCTTTTTAGTTGGCAAGTTGGCTCAGGAACAGTTTGACAAGATTGTCTTTGGTGACGAAGGACAGGGCTACAAACTGATGAGCATTGATGAGTTTCTTAGCTCAGATAAGGTCGTGCCCCAGTTGCAGGATAGAGTGATGGATTATATGGAGGAGAAATATGATAACACTTGAGAGAGCAGGAGAAGAGGATTTAGAGACCATCATTTCTATTCAAAGAGCCAGTTTTAAGGCAGTCTATGAGAAACACCAAGATGAGTATGATCCTTATCTGGAGGACCGCGAACGAATCAAGTGGAAATTGGTTGAGCGTCCTAATAGCTATTACTACTTTGTGAAAGAAAAGGACGAAAACATCGGATTTTTACGAGTTCAGACCAATGAAGAGTTGACAGAAGCTTGGTTGGGAACGGCGGCAATTTTACCTCCGTATCAAGGAAAAGGTTATGGTTCTGAGGGACTGAGCTTGCTGGAAAAAGAATTTCCAACCATCACACAGTGGGATTTGTGTACGGTTTTTCAAGATGCAGGGATGGTTGCTTTCTACGAGAAAAATGGCTACCATCAAACCCATATCGAGCCTGAAAAAGAAGGCATGGATATGGTCTACATGAAAAAATGGATAGAGAAATAGAAAGGATAGTTCAGTTAAATTTCTAAACTGAACCCGCCCTAAACACTGTGCCAAAAAGATAAACTTCTCTTAGACACAAGCGTCTTCAGAGAATTTCCTATTTTGGCTTTGTGTTTTACGGGCTTGGTATCTTAATTATGGAAACATGGCAAGAGTTAAAAGTTACAGTCAAGCGTGAGGGGGAGGAGTTGGTCTCCAATCTCTTGATTGAGCTAGGGGCGCAAGGGGTTGCGATTGAAGACAGCATGGACTATGTGGGAAATGTGGATCGCTTTGGCGAGATTTTCCCTGAAGTCGAGCAGCAAGAAGAAATCGTGGTGACAGCCTACTATCCTGAAACGGTGGATGTGACAGCGGTTGAGGCAGATTTGCAGGCTCGCTTAGCAAACTTAACCGATTTTATGGATCTGGGAGAGGTTAAGATGGGCACGACTGCCTTGGCTGAGGAAGACTGGGCAGACAACTGGAAGAAATACTATGAGCCAGCTCGTATTACTCATGACTTGACCATCGTGCCGTCTTGGACAGACTATGAGGCGACTGTTGGAGAAAAGATTATCAAGCTGGATCCAGGCATGGCCTTTGGTACTGGGACACATCCAACGACTAAGATGAGTCTCTTTGCCTTGGAGCAAGTTCTTCGTGGTGGCGAAACAGTACTAGATGTAGGGACAGGTTCAGGTGTCCTTTCTATCGCTAGCTCACTACTAGGAGCTAAGGAGATCTTCTCCTATGATCTAGATGATGTGGCGGTTCGGGTTGCTCAGGAAAATATTGAGCTCAATCCAGGTATGGAAAACATCCATGTAGCAGCAGGAGATTTGCTTAAGGGTGTGGAAGTTGAGGCAGACGTCATCGTGGCTAATATCTTGGCGGATATTCTCATTCATCTGACAGAGGATGCTTATCGTTTGGTTAAGGACGAAGGCTACCTCATCATGAGTGGGATTATCAAGGACAAGTGGGACATGGTGCGCGAGTCGGCTGAGTCAGCTGGATTTTTCCTTGAAACCCACATGATTCAAGGAGAGTGGAATGCCTGTGTCTTTAAGAAGACCGAGGACATTTCTGGTGTGATTGGAGGCTAGGATGCAACAGTATTTTGTAAAAGGCCTTGCAACATCGCCTGTCACTATCGAGGACAAGGAAACCAGCAAGCACATGTTTCAGGTTATGCGTCTGAAAGAAGATGACCAGGTGACCTTGGTATTTGATGATGGTATCAAGCGTTTGGCGCGCGTGCTAGATGTGGAAGCTCGTCAGTTTGAATTGCTCGAGGAATTAGCTGACAATGTCGAACTGCCCGTCCAAGTGACCATCGCATCAGGCTTTCCCAAGGGGGACAAGCTCGAGTTCATTACTCAAAAAGTGACGGAACTGGGTGCCAGCCAGATTTGGGCCTTTCCTGCCGACTGGTCGGTTGCTAAGTGGGACGGCAAGAAATTGGGCAAAAAGGTTGAGAAACTAGAAAAAATCGCCCTTGGAGCAGCAGAACAAAGCAAACGAAATCGGGTACCGAGTGTTAGTCTTTTTGAAAAAAAATCAGACTTTCTAGCACAACTGGACCAGTTCGACTCTATTGTAGTGGCCTATGAAGAGGTGGCCAAAGAAGGAGAAGTCGCTGCACTCTTACAAGCAGTCACTGGTCTTGAAAAAGGAACCAAATTGCTCTTCATCTTTGGTCCAGAAGGTGGTCTTTCACCTGCAGAAATTGAAAGTTTTCAAGCCAAAGGAGCAGTTCTTGCAGGACTTGGTCCTCGCATTCTAAGAGCGGAAACAGCACCGCTTTACGCCTTATCAGCCCTTAGTGTTTTATTAGAATTAAAGAAATAAGAGGAAGAAAATGGAACAAAAACACCGTTCAGAATTTCCAGAAAAGGAACTTTGGGATTTAACCGCCCTATACCAAGATCGTGAGGATTTCTTGCGTGCCATTGAAAAGACTCGCGAAGATATCAACCAATTTAGCCGTGACTACAAGGGAAATCTTCATACTTTTGAGGATTTTGAGAAGGCCTTTGCAGAATTGGAACAAATCTACATTCAGATGAGCCATATCGGCAATTATGCCTTTATGCCTCAGACGACAGACTATAGCAATGAGGATTTTGCTAATATCGCCCAAGCTGGGATGGAATTTGAAACAGATGCCAGTGTAGCCTTGACTTTCTTTGACGATGCCTTGGTGGCAGCAGACGAGGAAATCTTGGACCGTTTGGGTGAACTGCCACATTTAACAGCTGCCATTCGTCAGGCTAAAATCAAAAAAGCCCACTATCTTGGGGCAGACGTGGAGAAGGCCTTGACCAATCTCGGTGAAGTTTTCTACAGTCCACAGGACATCTATACTAAGATGCGAGCTGGGGATTTTGAAATGGCAGACTTTGAAGCCCATGGCAAGACCTACAAAAACAGCTTTGTAACCTATGAGAATTTCTATCAAAACCACGAGGACGCTGAGGTTCGTGAGAAATCCTTCCGTTCCTTCTCAGAAGGACTTCGTAAGCACCAAAATACAGCTGCAGCAGCCTATCTAGCTCAAGTCAAGTCTGAAAAACTATTGGCAGATATGAAAGGATACGACTCAGTATTCGACTATCTTTTAGCCGAGCAGGAAGTAGACCGTGCCATGTTTGACCGTCAGATTGATCTCATCATGAAGGATTTTGCGCCAGTCGCTCAGAGATACCTCAAGCATGTTGCCAAGGTGAATGATCTTGAAAAGATGACCTTTGCAGACTGGAAATTGGACTTGGATAGCGCCCTCAATCCTGAAGTCAGCATTGATGATGCCTATGATTTGGTCATGAAGTCGGTAGAACCACTGGGGCAAGAATACAGTCAAGAAATTGCCCGCTACCAAGAAGAGCGCTGGGTTGACTTTGCTGCCAATAGTGGCAAGGATTCTGGTGGGTATGCAACGGATCCATATCGTGTGCATCCTTATGTCCTTATGAGCTGGACAGGTCGTTTGAGTGATGTCTATACCTTGATTCATGAAATCGGGCATTCTGGTCAATTTATCTTCTCAGATAACCACCAGAGCTATTTCAACGCCCACATGTCGACCTACTATGTCGAAGCGCCATCAACCTTCAATGAATTGCTTCTCAGTGATTACTTGGAACACCAGTCTGACGACCCTCGTCAAAAACGCTTCGCTCTTGCCCACCGCTTGACAGACACCTACTTCCATAACTTTATCACCCACCTCTTGGAAGCAGCCTTCCAGCGTAAAGTTTATACGCTTATCGAAGAAGGTGAAACCTTTGGAGCAAGCAAGCTCAACAGCATGATGAAGGAAGTCTTGACAGATTTCTGGGGAGATGCCATTGAGATTGATGATGATGCAGCTCTAACTTGGATGCGCCAAGCTCACTATTACATGGGCTTGTATAGTTACACTTACTCTGCAGGACTTGTCATCTCGACAGCAGGATATCTCCATCTGAAAAAATCTGAGAATGGAGCTGAAGACTGGCTCAATCTCCTCAAATCAGGTGGTAGTAAGACACCGCTTGAATCAGCCATGATTATCGGAGCGGATATTTCAACAGATAAACCGCTCCGTGATACCATCCAATTCTTGTCTGACACGGTTGACCAGATTATCGCCTACAGTGCCCAGTTGGGAGAGTAAAGGGGATTTAGGATAAGGATATGAACAGAATTAAAAAATGGCTGGAACAAGATCCACAAAGAATGTTCTTTATCAAAATTGGTTTAATCTTTTTGGGCATTATTTTATTGATTGCTTTACCAACCTTCTATCTTGTTTTGAGTGGAATTGGTATTTGGTATTTTGTAAAGAAAGCACCAGATATTCGAAAAAGAAATCTAATGATAGGACTTTTCATTGTCAGTATTGCTGTAGCTTCTCTCCAAACTCCGACAGTCACAAAGAAAATTTCATCTTCTCAATCAGAAACTAAGCAAACTGCGACATCTACTGCTAAAGCAGATTTAACAACCGATGCTTCATCTAGTACAGAAGAGGCAAAACGAGTTGAAGAAGAGAAAAAAGTTGAAGAAGAGAAAAAAGCTAAAGAAAAAGCTGCAACGGAGTTGCAAGAAAAAAGTGAGACCTTAGTCAAACAATTGGAAGACAGTCAAGATGCGAGTCAAGTGAAGTCTGTTAAAGAGACCGTTAATCAGATTGAAAATAATGATAAAAAGACAGAGTTGCTCGGCAGAATAGGTGCAGTTGAGTCATTAATCTCTCAAAAAGAAGAAGAGAAAAGAATTGCACGAGAAGCTGAAAACAAAGCCCAACAGCAAGATAGAATTGTCTATGTTGCAAACCATGGGAATGCGAAAGTTTATTGGTATAGTAAGGATAGAATGCCGTCAAATACCAATAAAGCTAACGTTGTTGAGATGACAGAGACCGATGCAATTGCTGCAGGAAAAACTCCATCTAAAAAAGAATAAGATAGAAAGTTATCTTGGGTTGTATTTTTGATAAGTTACTAGAAATGTAGAGGTATTGACCATGTATCAAGAGTTACTTAGAAAAATAGCAGAAGAAAAACCGAGCTATCGTCAAGAAGAACTCCAGTGGTTACTTGATCACTTAGGGGATCCCAATCCAGAGATTCGTGATGAATTGGTTTTTACTAGTTTGGCTAGAGGGATTCAGGAAGAGCTATTTACACAGGATCAATTTCATTTCATTGCTGAGGTGGTCTCATCTGATGGAGGACTAGATAAAGAGATTGATAAGATAGGCCTGTCAACACTTGAACGTTCTTTCAGGGCGCTTATTTATGCAAATCTCTTGTCTGCGGATGCCAACCAGCAATCGATTTTCTATCAGGGATTAAAAGCAGAAATTAGGAATGTTCTTTTAAATCAAGGCTTGCACTATCTTTCAAAAGAACAGGATACAACAGGTTTTTCAAGTCAGTATGGTTGGGTTCACGCTTTTGCGCATGGAGCGGATCTCTTGACTGAAGTCGTTTGTCATCCAGACTTTCCTATAAACAGAGTTCATGAAGTATTTGATATACTTGGCCAACTATTTAAAAGAATTACCATTCGTTTTACAAATGATGAAGATTGGCGGTTAGCCAGAGCGTTTTATGAACCAATATTACGAGGGAAAATCGAACCGTCTCTCCTCACTGCTTGGCTGCAAACAGTCGAATTTCCCCTGAAAGAAGCAAATGATTTCCATAAATTTTCCAACTTCAGATCCTGTCTGTTGGAAGTCTATGTCAAACTTGATCAGAAAAACTTTTTACAAGATGCCTTGAAAGAAGCCATTCAATCTTTTCAATACTAGAGATTAGCTGGTCATTTTATGATTTTCAAAAAACTTTCCAGTCAATTTTCTTGAAACCCTTTCCTTCTTCTGATAGACTAATACATAGTTTGAAAAAAGGAGACTTATCATGAAAAAATTTGTTGCTGAATTAATCGGTACATTTATGCTTGTGTTCATCGGAACAGGAGCTGTTGTTTTTGGAAATGGTCTTGATGGCCTTGGACACCTTGGAATTGCTTTTGCCTTTGGTTTAGCAATTGTGGTTGCAGCTTACTCAATTGGAACTGTTTCAGGTGCTCACTTGAATCCAGCTGTTTCTATCGCTATGTTTGTAAACAAACGTTTGTCATCTTCTGAGCTTGTAAACTACATCCTTGGACAAGTAGTTGGAGCTTTCCTTGCGTCAGCTGCAGTATTCTTCCTCTTGTCTAACTCAGGTATGTCGACTGCTAGTCTTGGCGAAAATGCCTTGGCAAACGGTGTAACTGTCTTTGGTGGTTTCTTGTTTGAAGTCATCGCAACTTTTTTGTTTGTCTTGGTTATCATGACCGTGACTTCAGCAAGCAAGGGAAATGGCGCGATTGCTGGTTTGGTCATTGGTTTGTCATTGACAGCCTTGATCCTTGTAGGCTTGAACATCACTGGACTTTCAGTAAACCCAGCTCGTAGCTTGGCACCAGCCGTCTTGGTAGGTGGCGCAGCCCTTCAACAAGTATGGATTTTCATCCTTGCGCCAATCGTTGGTGGTATTCTTGCAGCTCTTGTTGCGAAAAACTTTCTTGGAACAGAAGAATAATTGAAACTCAAAAAGCCTTGCTCCTCATTTTGAGGAACAGGGCTTTTTCGTACTATACTCTTCGAAAATCTCTTCAAACCACGTCAGCTTCACCTTGCCGTACTCAAGTACAGCCTGCGGCTAGCTTCCTAGTTTGCTCTTTGATTTTCATTGAGTATGAGTTTAGCGGTTGTCAATTTTCTCTGGGTAGAGGTCATGTTGGAAGAGGCGTTGTTCTGCCAAACCTTCATACTTGGTTTCAGGTCTACCGTAGTTGTAGTAAGGGTCGATTGAAATGCCCCCACGTGGAGTGAATTTTCCCCAGACCTCTAAATAGCGAGGGTCTAGCAAGTTGACCAAGTCTTTTCCGATGGTGTTAATACAGTTTTCGTGGAAATCCCCATGATTTCGGTAGCTAAAGAGGTAGAGTTTGAGGGATTTTGACTCAACACAGAGCTTGTCAGGAATGTAGGAAATATAAATCGTCGCGAAGTCTGGCTGAGCAGTGATTGGGCACAGTGAGGTAAATTCAGGACAGTTGAATTTGATAAAATAGTCATTTTCCACATGACGATTGTCAAAAGACTCGAGGACTTCTGGTTGATAGTCAAAAATGTAGTTGGTTTCTTTATTGCCTAGTAGGCTAAGGTTTTTCATTTCTTCTTGTTGTGACATGATTTTTTCTTTCTAATTTAAACACCACGTTGGTTGTCGTAGAGGAGGGTATGAAGTTGAGGAAGGACGCGGACATTGCCCCAGCTATCGTCAGCAGCGATGCGTTCCCAGAGTTCTTTGAGGCGGTCTAGTTGATCTTGGACAATATTACCTGTAGCCTTGGGCTCAGGATTTCCTGCTGATAAGAAAAGAACATCTGGTTGGTAACGTTCTTGAATCCCTTTAGCAAAGGCCAAATCGGCATCGTCAAAGACAGGAATTTTAAAGGTGACCTTGTCTGGATCCAATTGGGAAACGATAAAGTCCAAGGTCTCAAAGTTGACTTCCATCTTAGAGGAAGGAGGTTTGGGACTCAGAGTGACTTGGTCGATGTCTTTTAACCAATTTTGCCAGCGGGAACCTTGGGTCTCAACAGCCAGAGTGACACCACGTTCTTTGAGCTTGGTGATGAGTTGAGCCATGTTGGCTGCTAGGATAGCAGGATTTCCGCCAGATAGGGTAACGTAGTCGTAGCTTCCTAGCTTATCTAAGGCAGCAATGACTTCATCAGCGGTCATGCGAGTTGGTTTTTCAGAACCATCCCAAGTAAAGGCAGAGTCGCACCAGTCGCAGTGGTAGTCGCAACCTGCAGTGCGGACAAACATGGTTTTCTGCCCAATAGCACGACCTTCACCTTGAAAGGTAGGGCCGAAAATTTCCAGAACCGGTAGTTTGAGGACACGTTCCTTAGTCATCTAACCACTCCCGTCTAAACTCCGCAAAGGCAGTCGGAGTCTCATAGAGGCGAACGTACTCCATACGGAGACCGCGCTCGTCTGGCAACTCTTGACTCATGGTTTGGAAAATCCAGTAAACCATATTTTCAGCAGTCGTGTTCATATAAGGCAGGGTTTCATTGAGATAGCGATGATCGAAGTGGGGTTCTAAGTAGTTCTTGTAGATCGCTTTGATATCTCCGAAATCGTAGGTCATACCACGTTCATCTAAAAATCCACTGACAGCAATCTGCAGATGATAAGTGTGGCCGTGCAGGGATTTGCATTTTCCCTCATAGTGAAAGAGGTGGTGGGCAGCGTCGAAGGTAAATTCTTTTGATACCAAGGTTCTGTGAGGATTGTAGACAAGAGACTCCCCAGTTTCCTGTTTGATTTCTTTGGGTGCAAAAAACATTAGCCCTCTCCTTTCTGTGAGAGATAAACATCTAGGCCATGTTGACGTAGGTGGCAGGCTGGGCAATCTCCACAGCCACTTCCAATAATTCCGTTGTAGCAGGTCAAGGTCTTTTCACGAACATAGTCAAAGGCACCGAGTTGGTCGGCTAATTCCCAAGTTTCAGCCTTGTCCAGCCACATGAGAGGTGTTTGGATAACAAAGTCGTAATCCATGGCAAGGTTGAGAGTAACATTAAGGGATTTGACAAAGACATCTCGACAATCAGGGTAGCCTGAGAAGTCTGTCTCGCAGACACCTGTGACGATGTCTTTAATGCCTCGTTGCTTAGCAAGAACTGCCGCAAAGGACAGAAAGAGGTGGTTGCGACCGTCAACAAAGGTATTGGGAATCTCTCCCTCTTTTTGCTCGATTTCCAGATCAGAAGTCAAGGCATTTTCAGTGATTTGTCCCAGTAGAGACATATCCAAGATGTGATGACGAATACCCTGTTCCTTAGCGATTTCTCTAGCAACTTGAATTTCGAGATGATGGCGTTGGCCGTAGGCAAAGGTGACGGCTTCGACTGTTTCATAGTGTTTTTTAGCCCAAAAGAGACAGGTTGTGGAATCTTGACCGCCACTAAAGACGACCAAGGCTGATTGACGTTTCATAGTACTCCTTCCAAAATGGGAAATGTTCAGAGCACGCAAAAAGCTCCCTTGAGGGAGCTAAAAAATACCAAGTAGAGGTTTTTTTTAGCGATGGCATGTCCCAAACATCGTAATATTCTACCTACAGTCTAGCATATTTTTTAAAAAATGGCAAAGGGCAAGAAAAAAGAGACCAAATAAAGCACTTGGTCTCTCGTTTGATTAGCTCAATTCAGCAACGATGGCCTTGATTTGTTCTGCTGTGTGAACACCAGCAACTTGTTTTACCACTTGGCCGTCTTTTTTGAAGAGAAGAGTTGGGATAGACATGATTCCAAAAGCACGAGCTGTGTTTGGATTTTCATCTACGTCCATTTTAACGATTTTCAAGACATCTTCTGAAAGTTCTTCAGACAATTTATCCAAGATTGGACCTTGCATACGACATGGACCACACCAAGTTGCCCAGAAGTCTACCAAGACCAAACCGTCTTTTGTCTCTTGTTCAAATGTTGCATCTGTAATTGCTTTTGCCATAGTATTTCTCCTTTTTAGTTATATTGGCTTAAATCTTGTTTCATGAGATAGAAGAAGACATCTCCGTAAGTCCCATGGTAGTCCAAATCATGACCATTATAGGTTAATTTTTGAACTGGGTAATAGTCTGCGACACCGATAAGGCAAGCTTGTTGAGAGCGTTCAAAGTCTTCATAAGACTCGAAAGTCATGCTTTTCTCTTGCTTGCTGGCATCTAGATAGGTAATTTCGATCATATAAAACTCCTTTATTCGATCTTGACTTTATTGTACTCCTTGAAAAGAGGAATGTCAAGAAAAATGATTGCGCACGCAACTTTTTTAAAAATCTGATTAAGAAATGAAGTCAAGACTCATTTCTAGTCTTTCTTCGACGGCCTCTTGTAGATAAGTCAGAGTTGTTTGTCCTTCGTCAGTCAGGCAGATAAAACTAGCCCGTTTATCCTGATCACAACATCTGCGACTAAGCAAGCCACAGTTTTTCTCTTCTAACCTAGCCACCATTCGAGAAACAGCGCTTGGGCTGAGATGGAGTTTATCTGGCAGGTCAATCTGTCGTAGAGATTTTTCTTGGGCTAGATTCAGATAGTAGAGCAGATAAAACTCTTTCAAGTTCAGCCTTTGTTCACTCTGCTGGGCAATAGTTTCTTCCAACAAGGCTTCCATTTCCTTTTGACGGCGGTTGTAGTCAAACCACTTTTCCAAATAGGTCATTGCTTTCTCCTTTCTTTTGAAGTATAGAATAGAAAAGTCATTACTGACTGTCTTTGCAACATAAGATGATTGCGCATGCAATGATTATACTACTTTTAGCTAATCCTTGCAAGAAAGAAAAATTTCGATATTTCCTTGAAATTTTCTGAAAAAAGAGTAAACTGGTATGCAAGAATTCTATTTCAAGGAGTTTGAGATGAAGTTATATGTTCAATTAATGATTCTCTTTGTGATTTCTCTAATCGGTGAGGGAATCTCCAGTTTCTTTCATCTGCCCATACCAGGCAGTATTATTGGTTTGATTATTCTTTTTCTAGCCCTGCAATTCAAGTGGCTAAGGACCAGGCATGTCAATATGGTCGGGAATTTCTTGCTGGCCAATATGACCATTCTCTTTTTGCCGCCAGCAGTGGGTATCATGGAAAAGTTTGATGTGATTGCCCCTTATCTCTTGCCTATCGTCTTGATTGTCTTTTTTGCGGCTGTTATCAATATTATCCTCATCGCTCTAGTGGTTCAGTTTATCAAGAGACGATTTGAGGGAGATTATGAGAAAGGAGATGCTAAATGAGTGAATTTGTTTCCAATCCCCTGTTTGGGCTTGCCCTGTCTATCCTTGCTTATCTAGTAGGAATGTTGATTTACAGGCGTTTTCCCCATCCTTTGACGACGCCCTTGCTTTTGTCGGCAATTTTCATTATCATCCTTCTTAAGGTGACGGGTATTTCTTACCAAGATTACTACCAAGGTGGGGTTTATCTGAATAACTTGATAGTCCCTTCTACCGTGGCTCTAGGGATTCCGCTTTATAAGAGTTTTCACCTGATGAAGCACCATGCGCGAAGTATTCTCTTTGGTAGTCTGCTAGCAGTAGTTGTCAATACCTCTTTCACAGCCCTTGTAGCTAAAATCTTTGGAATGGACTTTTTCCTAGCCATTTCTCTATTTCCCAAGTCAGTGACAACCGCCATGGCAGTAGGAATCACAGAAAAATTGCAAGGTCTGACGACTGTGACCTTGGTCGTCGTAGTGGCGACTGGGATTTTAACCAGTGTTATCGGGCCAACACTTTTGAAGTGGTTGAAGATAGATGATCCAGTTGCAGTGGGACTCTCCCTTGGTGGAACAGGTCATGCTGTCGGAACGGGAACCGCCTTTCGATACGGCTCTGTAGCAGGCGCCATGGGTGGTTTGGCGATCGGTGTCACTGGTATTCTCTATGTCTTTGTCAGCCCCATTATAGCCAGTTTGATATTGAGTTAAAGTAAAACCCAGCTTTCTAGCTGGGCATTTTTTATTGCAAGTTAACCTTATTTTTCAAGATATAGTAGGTTCCGAGGTAGTAGATAATTGCTAGAATGAAATCTTTGAGGATATCAACGCTAATTAGGAGGTTAAAATCATAATCCATTCGGAAGAAGATAGAAATATAGCCAATCACGATGTTAAGCACGATATAGGCTAAAATTCCCATAGCAGTACGGTACTCGTTAAATAGTTGACCAATTGAGATGCAAAGGTAAATAGATAAAATCCAAGTAATTGAACCCACCAGAAGAGAGAGGGCATAGAGCCAACCGTAGCTGAGGTAAGGGGAAATGAAGTTATAGAGAGCAGTGAAGTCTTTTTCTATTGGTGTTAAGAAGATGATAATCAATATACTCAAGATAAAGACGATATAGCTTAAGATGGACCAGACAAGACCACCTAAAAGTTTTGCGATGATGATTTGATGCTCAGAGACAGGCAAGGTCAGGGTCAAGTACCCTTGGCGGTCATAAACACTGCCCTTAAATCTTCGGATGATTAAAAAGATCGTCGCAATCCAAAGAGTGACGCTGAGTCCTCCAAAGACTAGTACTAAAAAGAAGATGAAATAAGCAGCATTGTTAGGATTGTAACTCTGGCTAAGACTGTTAATAAAAGCTCCAATCAAAACTGAAATTGCAAGTACAGCACCGTAGAGTGCCAGATACCATTTATTGACATTTTTAAATTCATAACGAACTAGATTCCAAAACATAATAATCTCCTTTGCTTAGGCTTTAAATTCCTGGCGGAAGAGCTGGTCAATTGATTCACCTGACTCGTAACGAATATCATCAACATTTCCTTGGCGGACGACTTTTCCGTCTTTGAGGAAGATGATCTCATCCAAGATTGGCTCAATATCTGAAATCAAGTGGGTTGAAATCAGCACCGTAGAGGTTGGTGAGTAGTTATTGATGATGGTATTGAGGATATAATCACGGGCAGCTGGATCCACGCCTCCGATTGGTTCGTCCAGAACGTAGAGGCGGGCTTCACGGCTCATAACCAAGATGAGTTGGACCTTTTCCTTGTTTCCTTTTGATAGTTTCTTGAGGCGACTGTTTTCATCAATACCGAGATCGGCTAAAAGGTGCTGAGCCCGCTCAAGATTGAAATCTTGGTAGAAAGTTTTAAAGTAGGTCAGTGCTTCTTTGATTTTCATCTGTTCATTCAGATAAGTCGTGTCTGGTAGATAAGAGACAATGGCCTTGGTAGCAGGACTCGGATCCATGTTGTTAATGAGGACACGTCCTTTATTTGGTTGAAGGAGACCATTGATCAGTTTGATCAAGGTTGTTTTTCCGGATCCGTTTGGTCCAAGGAGCCCGACAATCTTTCCGGCTGAGATCTCTAGTGAGATATTGTCAAGTGCCGCAGTTGCTCCATATGATTTTGTTACATTTTCAAGTGCTAGTAGTGTCATAGTCTTAAACTCCTTTAATATAGTCGCTTAATACATTTGGCAGTTCTTCTTTTTTGTAGCCAAATTGGAGCATGCAAGAGACGAATTGTTGCAGTTGCTCCTCGGAAAGTTTTTTGCGGGACTGAAGGATGAGGTCCAAATCCTCGGTGACAAAACGACCAGTTGTCCGCTTGCTGTATACAAATCCTTCACGCTCGAGGTCAGACAAGGCGCGCTGAATGGTATTGGGATTAACCCCAGCCTCGCTCGCTAGTTCCCTTACGGTTGGGAGCTGTTGGTTGGGTTCCAGTTCATGGGAAACAATCTGTAATTTGATTTTTTCCATAATCTGCAAATAAATGGGTTTTGTATTATCAAATGACCAGGACATCATAGTCTCCTTTCTTTTTCTTTATTGTTCTAATTAAATAATACAATAAAACAAAAAACTTGTCAAGTAAAAATAAGAATTGTTTTGGGAATTGCTCAAAAAATGGTATAATGAAAAGAAAACGACAAGGAGGGAAATGCATGCGTTGTCCAAAATGTGGGGCTACCAAGTCTAGTGTTGTTGATAGTCGACAAGCCGAAGAAGGAAATACCATCCGTCGAAGACGTGAGTGCGACGAGTGTCAGCATCGTTTTACAACCTATGAACGAGTAGAAGAAAGAACGCTGGTTGTTGTCAAAAAAGACGGTACACGAGAGCAGTTTTCGAGAGATAAAATCTTTAATGGGATTATTCGCTCAGCCCAGAAACGCCCTGTTTCGAGTGATGAAATCGGCATGGTGGTCAATCGCATCGAGCAAAAACTCCGTAGTCGCAGTGAGAATGAGATCCAAAGTGAATATATTGGGTCTTTAGTCATGGAAGAATTGGCAGAGCTTGATGAGATTACCTATGTTCGTTTTGCCAGTGTTTACCGTAGCTTTAAGGATGTGAGTGAGTTGGAGAGTCTGCTCCAGCAAATCACCCAGTCCTCTAAGAAGAAAAAGGAAAAATAGATGAAACCAAATGACCGTTTTTCTTTTCTAAAGAATAATCGGGTGTCGCAAGATACCTCTTCTCTGGTGCAGTGCTACCTCCCGATTATCGGTCAGGAGGCGCTGAGCCTCTATCTATATGCCATTACCTTTTGGGATGGAGGTCAAAAAGAACACCTCTTTTCCCATATCCTCAACCACTTAAACTTTGGCATGCCGACCTTGCTCCAATCCTTCAAAGTCTTATCTGCCTTAGATCTGTTGACCCTTTATCAGAAGGGAGAGGCCTATGAATTGCAGCTTCATTCTCCCCTCTCCAGTCAGGAATTTCTAAGTCATTCTGTCTATAGCAGACTATTGGAGAGAAAGATAGGCGATACAGCTGTTTCTACTATGAAGCAGGTTCCAAGTGAGGGAGAAGCACTCTCTGTTTCCTTGAGCCAAGTTTTTCCAAGCCTGACTGAAGAAGTGACTCCAACTGAGTCTAAAATCAAGACGAAAAATAATTTTGATTTAGAGCATTTTCAGCGCCTGATGGCTCGAGATGGCTTGCGTTTTGAAGACGAGCAGGCGGATGTTTTGGAATTGTTTGCCATCGCAGATGAAAAAAAATGGACATGGTTTGAAACCTATCAATTAGCCAAGGCGACAGCGGTGGCTCAGGTCATCTCAGTCAAACGCATGCGTGAAAAGATAGCACAAAAGCAGGTGTCTTCGGACTTTAGCTCCAAAGAAATGACCATTATCAGGGAAGCCAAAAATAAAACTCCCCTGCACTTTTTAGCGGAAATCAAGCAAACGCGTAAGGGGAACATCACCCAAAGTGAAAGAGAACTCCTTCACCAGATGGCGTCTTTAGGTTTGTTGGACGAAGTCATCAATATCGTCTTACTTCTAACCTTTAACAAGGTTGATTCGGCCAATGTCAATGAAAAATATGCCATGAAGGTCGCAAATGATTATGCTTACCAAAAAATTCGAACAGCAGAAGAAGCTGTGCTTCGGATTCGAGAACGTCAGCAAAAAGGCCAGGAAGACCAGAAATCGAAAACTAGCTCGACTAAGACAAATGTTCCCAAGTGGAGTAATCCAGAATACAAGAATCAAACCAGCGAGGAAACTCGTCTGGAACTAGAACGTAAAAAACAAGAAATGTTAGCCCGATTAGAAGAAGGAGGAGACTAGATGGAAAGTGTTGGCGACGTTATCAAGCGTCAGACAAGTCGTTTTCAGTATCAGGACCTAGTCCAGCAGATTATGAAAGACCCAGATGTAGCGGCTTTTATCCAGAAAGAATCCCTCAGCCCAGAGGAGTTAAATCGTAGTATCTCCAAGTTCAACCAATATATCACAGAACGGGATAAGTTTCTTCGAGGGGATGCGGACTATATAGCGCGTGGCTACAAGCCTATCTTGGTCATGAATCACGGTTATGCGGATGTGTCTTATGAAGAAACACCAGAACTAATCGCGGCAGAAAAAGAGGCTGCAATTAAGAATCGCCTTAAGTTGATCAATTTACCAGCCAGTCTCAAGAAAGCGAAGTTGGCTCAGATTGACCTGGATGATCTAGGACGGTTACCGATTTTTGAGAGACTCTATTCCTTTGTTGACCTTTACCCTAGTATCCGAAAAGGTCTCTATCTTTACGGAGATTTTGGTGTTGGTAAGAGTTTCATGATGGCAGCCTTAGCTCATGACCTATCTGAAAAACGTGGGGCATCAACGACCATTCTCCACTATCCAAGCTTTGTCATTGATGTGAAAAATGCCATCGGTGAAGGATCTGTGAAGACCTTGGTGGATGACATCAAGTTAGCAGAAGTCTTGGTCTTGGATGATATTGGTGCAGAACAGTCTACCCCTTGGGTGCGTGATGAGATTCTCCAAGTCATTCTTCAGTATCGCATGCAGGAAGATTTGCCGACCTTCTTTACTTCCAACTTTAATTTCCAAGATTTGGAGAAGCATTTTGCTAAAGGAAAGAATGGAAATGACGAGACTTGGGAAGCTAGACGGGTCATGGAACGAATTCGTTATTTGGCAGAGGAAACGAGACTAGAAGGAGAAAATCGCCGATGACAGAAACCATTAAACTGATGAAAGCTCATACTTCAGTTCGTCGCTTTAAGGAGCAAGAAATTCCTCAGGCAGACTTGGACGAGATTCTGACTGCTGCTCAAATGGCGTCATCTTGGAAAAATTTCCAATCTTACTCTGTGATTCGTGTACGCAGCCAAGAGAAGAAAGATGCCTTATATGAATTGGTTCCTCAGGAAGCCATTCGCCAGTCAGCAGCCTTTTTGCTTTTTGTTGGTGACTTGAACCGAGCTGAAAAGGGAGCAAGCCTTCATACGGACAGTTTCCAACCTCAAGGGGTGGAAGGTCTCCTTATCACGTCTGTAGACGCTGCGCTTGCTGGTCAAAATACCTTGCTTGCAGCGGAGAGTCTGGGATATGGTGGTGTTATCATCGGTTTAGTCCGTTACAAGTCAGAAGAAGTGGCAGCGCTTTTTAACTTGCCTGACTATACCTACCCTGTTTTTGGGATTGCCCTTGGTGTGCCAAATCAACAACACGATGTCAAACCAAGACTGCCTTTGAACCAAGTGGTATTTGAAGAAGAATACCAAGAACAGCCAGTAGCGGCGATTTTGGACTATGACAAAGTACAGGCAGACTATGCTGGTGCGCGTGCGACAACCTCTTGGAGTCAACGTTTGGCAGAGCAGTTTGGTCAAGCCGAACCTAGTTCGACTCGGAAAAATCTAGAACAGAAAAAGTTATTGTAGAAAGTGAGAAAACATGGCCTTACCAACTATTGCCATTGTGGGACGTCCCAATGTTGGGAAATCAACCCTATTTAATCGGATCGCTGGTGAGCGGATCTCAATCGTAGAAGATGTCGAGGGTGTGACACGTGACCGTATCTATGCGACGGGTGAGTGGCTCAATCGTTCCTTTAGTATGATTGATACTGGAGGGATTGACGATGTCGACGCTCCCTTCATGGAGCAAATCAAACACCAAGCAGAAATTGCTATGGAAGAAGCTGATGTCATCGTTTTTGTGGTGTCTGGGAAAGAAGGGATTACAGATGCGGACGAATACGTAGCTCGAAAACTTTATAAAACCCATAAACCTGTTATCCTTGCTGTTAACAAGGTTGACAACCCTGAAATGCGAAATGATATTTTTGATTTCTATGCGCTAGGCTTAGGTGAACCATTGCCAATTTCGTCTGTCCACGGTATTGGAACAGGTGATGTGCTCGATGCCATCGTGGAAAATCTACCACATGAAGTCGAAGAAGAAAATCCAGACGTGATTAAATTTAGCTTGATTGGCCGTCCTAACGTTGGAAAATCAAGTTTGATCAATGCCATTTTAGGAGAAGACCGCGTGATTGCTAGTCCCGTTGCTGGAACAACTCGCGATGCGATTGATACCCATTTTACAGATGCTGATGGACAAGAGTTTACCATGATTGATACAGCTGGTATGCGTAAGTCTGGTAAAGTCTACGAAAATACAGAAAAATACTCTGTTATGCGTGCCATGCGTGCCATTGACCGTTCAGATGTTGTCTTGATGGTGCTCAATGCCGAAGAAGGTATTCGCGAGTATGACAAGCGTATCGCAGGTTTTGCCCACGAAGCTGGTAAAGGAATGATCATCGTGGTCAACAAGTGGGATACTCTGGAGAAAGACAACCACACCATGAAGAAATGGGAAGAAGATATCCGTGAGCAGTTCCAATACCTGCCTTATGCACCGATTGTCTTTGTATCGGCTCTTACCAAGCAACGACTCCACAAACTGCCTGAGATGATCAAGCAAATCAGTGAAAGCCAAAACACCCGTATCCCATCAGCGGTCTTGAACGATGTGATTATGGATGCCATTGCCATCAATCCAACACCGACAGACAAAGGAAAACGTCTCAAGATTTTCTACGCAACCCAAGTGGCAACCAAGCCACCAACCTTTGTCATCTTTGTTAACGAAGAAGAACTCATGCACTTCTCTTATCTGCGGTTCTTGGAAAATCAAATTCGCAAGGCCTTCGTCTTTGAAGGAACACCGATTCACTTGATCGCGAGAAAACGCAAGTAAGCTATGCTTGTTTTCACACAAAAATAAACTAAAAGAAGGCTATGAGGTCTTCTTTTTTCTATCAAAGGAGTAAAAAGGCTTGTCAAATCGGAGGAAAAATTTGTCATCAAAATTCAATCAATTTTCTAGTTTTTGTAATCTATTTGTAATGAAAATGCACTTTCTTTGTAAAAATCAAAATGCTATAATTCCTTAAATCAATTTTCCTTTATCAGGGAGGTTATTATGAAAAAAAGCAGATTATTTAAACATAGTTTGTTGGTTCGCTTGCTTGGGTTGCTGATGGTCTTTCTCTTCTTGTCAGCATTCACAGCACCTGAAAAACCTGAGTACGGGATTTATGACCCGGATCATTATTTAACGGATGAGACTATTCGTCTGATTCGGGGATTGAACAAGGTAAATAGTCAAAAAACAGAAAAATTCCAAATGGGCGTTTACGTTGTGAAAAGCCTAGATGGAGAAACAATCGAAACAGTCGCCAATGAAACAGCTAGGGCTTGGAAGATTGGCTATTCGGGAGATAACAATGGTGCCTTGGTCGTCATAGCAGTCCAAGATAGAAAATCACGGATTGAAACCAGTAATAATGTGGCCAGTAAAATCACTGACTATCAGATTCACAGGTTCTTGACAACAGCACGCCCTTACTTTCAAAAGGGAGACTATAACAATGGAGTTCTCTCTATAGTAAACAATCTCAACTATATGTTCTATAGTGGATCTAGTACACCTTCTTCAAGTTCTAAAAGTAGTTACGACTATACCACCAACTCTAGTCGCTTAAGGGAACTTGAAAGATATGCTGGTGAGAGTAGTTCTTCGAGCCGTCATCGAAAAAGCAGTTCGAGCGACGGAGTTATCGGATTTGGAGTTCTCATTTACTTCATCGTGATGATTATCGTATTTATATCTGGAGGTCGTGGTGGTTCTCGTCGCGATTATTCTAGCGGTGGCTGGTGGGGCGGTGACTCATCAGATTCAGGGTCCTCCTGGTCTGACTCAGGTTCCGACTCATCTGGTGGCTGGGACGGCGGTGGCTTCGATGGTGGCGGTTCGTCTGATGACTGGTGAGTGATCGTATATAGCTCAAACCGATTTCTCCATGTAGTAAGGTGCCCCCTCTGCAACAGTTCACTCCTTAATTAAAAATAAAAACAAAGTTTGGGAAATTGATTTAAAATCTGAGTATTTTCTCAGAAAAGTTGATAAAAGAAAGTGTTAAGGTTTTGATATGAAACAAAATAAAGTAATTCTCTCAATAGTAGCGATTTTTTTTGGACTACTAGTTCTGGGAAGTTGTTCCGCAGTGACGACCTATAATGGTCTTGTTGGTGAACGGACTAAAGTGGAGCAGGCTCAGGCCGATGTCTCGACAGCCCTCCAACGTCGTTCGGACTTGATTGGTAACTTGGTGGAGTCCGTTAAAGGACAAATGAATCATGAAACCGAAGTCTTTACCAAGATTGCTGATGCTAGAGCTAAAATCGGTAGTAGCTCTGTGACATCGGAAGAAAATCAAAAGGCTCAGGGAGAATTGAGCTCTGCTCTTTCCCGCTTGATTTCCTTGACGGAGAATTATCCAGAACTCAAGAGCAATCAAAATGTTGAGCAACTAATGGTGGAACTTTCAGGAAGTGAAAATCGTATCTTTGTAGCACGCAAGGATTATAACAAAGTCGCAGCTGGGTACAATCAAAAATTGAGAAGTTTTCCAACCGTGCTCTTTGCGAATATGATGAACTTTAAAGAAGCTGAAACCTTCAAAGAAACAGAAGAAGCCAAGACAGTTCCTAAGGTCGATTTTGGAACATCTTCATCAAGTCAATAAAGTGAGTCAGACTATGAATAGAGGGATTTCTCTAGCATGACTAGTGATTTCAAACTCAAGCCTGGAAAGTTTTTTTCAGGTTTTTTTGATATAATAAAATAAAAATAAATCTTGGAGAAAGCTATGCTAGAAAGGCTTCTGCAACTAGTGGTTTTATCACCCTACTTTTATTTTTTTCATTGGATTGAGAAGGCGAACAAAGATAGTAAATATTTCGCATTTTTCTATTACTTTTACTGGATATATCTCCCTTTGTGGGCTTTGTTCAGTATCGCTTTTACAATTTTTTTATTCTTAATTTTCAATATTGTCTTGAAAAATCCTGCTGATTTAACAATTTGGGGGATATGGTTCCTTTTAGTTTTTTTGTCTCTTGTGAATGACTGGAAAATATATGCCTGTCTAAAGAGAATGTTCAAGCTGAAACAAGAGAACAAAACGAGGACATCCATCAATAGCTAAAGTTTAGAGGAGGTTCCGATGTTCAAAATAAAGCAGTTCATTGATCGACACTACAAGTCCTACATTCTTACGATTTGCTTGCTATGGCTGCTGGTCTTTTGTCTTCCATGGGATTTGCAAATAGGAGGAGTTTCGGTTTATTTCTTCATCATGAAAAAACTCTTTGTCGTCTTTGGTGTATTGGCAATCTTTTTCTCAGTACTGACTAAAAAGATGAGTCTCTTCCTCTTTGGAGTGCTATTTTGCGTGGCCTTCTGGATCAATCTCTTCCTGATTTTTGGAATTTTGCCAGCTCTGCTTGGCAATTAAATTTTTGTGTGAAATATAGTCCATAAAAAGCTAAGAGGCTGACCTAGAAGTCAGCCTCTTTTCCCTGTTAAAACGCGGATTCTTTCTTGAAAATTAAGAGCAAATATGCTAGAATTAAAAGAACATTCTAAAATATTCAGAATCTAAAGTAAGGAAAATAATGGCTAATATTTTAAAAACGATTATCGAAAATGATAAAGGAGAACTTCGTCGTCTGGAAAAGATGGCAGACAAGGTTCTCAAATATGAAGATCAGATGGCAGCCTTGACGGATGACCAGCTAAAAGCAAAAACAGATGAATTTAAGGAACGTTACAACAAGGGTGAATCGCTTGATTCATTGCTCTATGAGGCTTTTGCGGTAGTACGTGAAGCAGCAAAACGTGTCCTTGGACTGTTTCCTTATAAGGTTCAGGTCATGGGTGGAATCGTTCTTCACCATGGCGACGTTCCAGAGATGCGTACTGGTGAAGGGAAAACCTTGACAGCGACGATGCCTGTATACCTCAACGCTCTAGCAGGTGAAGGGGTTCACGTAGTAACGGTCAACGAGTATCTAACCGAACGTGATGCGACTGAGATGGGTGAATTGTACTCATGGCTTGGTTTATCAGTAGGGATCAACTTGGCTGCAAAGTCACCAATGGAGAAGAAAGAAGCCTATCTCTGTGATATTACCTATTCGACTAACTCAGAAATTGGTTTTGACTACCTTCGTGACAACATGGTTGTTCGGGCAGAAAACATGGTACAGCGTCCGCTCAACTATGCCTTGGTAGATGAGGTTGACTCGATCTTGATTGATGAGGCTCGTACTCCTTTGATCGTTTCAGGAGCCAATGCTGTGGAAACTAGTCAGCTGTATCATATGGCGGATCACTTTGTCAAATCTTTGGACAAAGATGACTATATCATCGACATTCAGTCTAAGACTATTGGTTTGTCTGATTCAGGGATTGACAAGGCTGAAAGCTACTTCAAACTGGAAAATCTCTACGATATTGAAAATGTGGCTCTCACTCACTTTATCGATAATGCCCTTCGTGCCAACTATATCATGATTCTCGATATCGACTATGTGGTTAGCGAAGAGCAGGAAATCCTGATTGTCGATCAATTTACAGGTCGTACCATGGAAGGTCGTCGTTATTCTGATGGCTTGCATCAGGCGATTGAAGCCAAGGAAGGTGTGCCAATCCAAGATGAGACCAAGACTTCAGCTTCTATTACCTACCAAAACCTCTTCCGTATGTATAAGAAATTGGCAGGTATGACAGGTACTGGTAAAACAGAAGAAGAAGAATTCCGCGAAATTTACAACATTCGTGTCATCCCAATCCCAACCAACCGCCCAATCCAGCGTATTGACCATTCAGACCTTCTCTATGCTAGCCTTGATGCAAAATTCAAGGCCGTGGTTGAAGATGTGAAGGCACGTTATCAAAAGGGTCAGCCAGTCTTGGTAGGTACTGTTGCCGTTGAAACGAGTGATTTCCTTTCTAAGAAATTGGTCGAAGCAGGTGTTCCTCACGAAGTCTTGAATGCGAAAAACCACTACAGAGAAGCTCAAATCATCATGAATGCTGGTCAGCGTGGTGCGATTACCATCGCAACCAATATGGCCGGTCGTGGTACCGACATTAAGCTTGGTGAAGGGGTTCGTGAACTTGGTGGACTTTGCGTCATTGGTACAGAACGTCACGAAAGTCGCCGTATTGATAATCAGCTTCGTGGACGTTCAGGACGTCAAGGAGACCCAGGTGAGTCACAATTCTACTTGTCTCTTGAAGATGATTTGATGAAACGTTTCGGTTCAGAACGTTTGAAAGGTGTTTTTGAACGTCTCAATATGTCTGACGAAGCCATCGAATCTCGCATGTTAACGCGTCAAGTTGAAGCAGCTCAAAAACGTGTCGAAGGAAACAACTACGACACTCGTAAACAAGTCCTTCAATACGATGATGTTATGCGTGAACAACGTGAAATCATCTATGCACAACGTTATGATGTCATTACTGCAGATCGTGACTTGGCCCCAGAAATCCATGCTATGATCCGTCGTACCATTGGACGTATCGTGGATGCACATGCTCGTTCGAAAGAAGATGAAAAATTGGAAGCAATCTTGAACTTTGCTAAGTACAACTTACTTCCAGAAGATTCAATCAGCCGCTCAGATCTTGCAGGTCTATCAGATCAAGCCATCAAAGATGAGCTGTATCAACGTGCATTGAAGGTTTATGATAGCCAAGTTGCTAAACTTCGTGATGAAGATGCAGTGAAAGAATTCCAAAAGGTCTTGATTCTACGTGTTGTAGACAATAAGTGGACAGACCATATCGATGCCCTTGACCAGTTGCGAAATGCTGTCGGTCTTCGTGGCTATGCTCAAAACAACCCTGTTGTTGAGTATCAAGCAGAAGGTTTCCGCATGTTTAACGACATGATCGGATCGATTGAGTTCGATGTGACCCGCTTGATGATGAAAGCACAAATCCATGAACAAGAACGCCCGCAAACTGAACACAATATCAGTACAACTGCGACTCGTAATATCGCAGCGCAGCAGACTCAGCTTCCAAAAGATGTGGACTTGAGCCAAATCGGACGAAACGACCAATGTCCATGTGGATCTGGTAAGAAATTCAAGAACTGTCATGGTAAGAGACAATAATATGAGATAAGATACAGGCGGATACCTGGTGAAAATACATTTTTACTTGGTGTCCGTTTGCTTTATAAGGAGATGAATCATGGTATTTAAAGCTAAAAGTCCTAAAATTAACATTGAAGAAGTTCGCGCCTTGTCTAAATTAGAGGGGGCGGCTCTTGCGAGAAAAACCCGACGTGATCAGGAATTGGAAGCCATCATCCGTGGTGAAGACCAGCGTATTCTCTTGGTCATTGGACCATGTTCATCTGATAATGAAGAGGCAGTCCTCGAGTATGCCAAGCGCTTGTCTAACTTACAAGAAGAAGTCAAAGACCGTATTTTTATGGTCATGCGGGTCTATACAGCTAAACCTCGTACCAATGGAGATGGCTATAAGGGCTTGATTCATCAACCAAATGCGACAGAAGCTCCTAGCTTGATCAATGGGATCAAGGCTGTTCGTCAGCTCCACTACCGTGTGATTAACGAGACGGGAATGACAACAGCTGATGAGATGCTTTATCCTGAAAATCTTCCGCTGGTGGATGATTTGATTTCTTATATGGCTGTTGGAGCTCGTTCTGTAGAGGATCAACAGCACCGTTTTGTAGCGAGTGGAGCAGACTTTTCGACAGGATTTAAAAATCCAACATCTGGAAATCTCAATGTTATGTTTAACGGGATTTATGCTGCGCAAAATAAACAGAGTTTCCTCTTCCTCGGTAAAGAGGTGGAAACAACGGGGAATCCTTTGTCCCACGCCATTCTTCGCGGTGCCTTGAATGAATACGGGAAAAATATTCCTAACTACTACTATGACAATTTGATGGATACCATTGATCAGTATGAAAAGATGGGCTTGGAAAATCCCTTCATCATCATCGATACCAATCATGACAATTCGGGCAAGCAGTACATGGATCAAATCCGTATCGTTCGCCAGACCTTGATCAACCGTGACTGGAATGAGAAAATCAAGAAATACGTTCGTGGTTTTATGATTGAGTCCTATCTGGAAGATGGACGTCAAAATGAGCCAGAAGTTTTTGGCAAGTCTATCACGGACCCTTGTCTAGGCTGGGACAATACGGAAGCACTTGTTCGCGAAATCTACCAAACGCTAGGAGAATAAGATGGCATTTATCGAAAAAGGTCAAGAAATAGATATTGAAGCAATCAAGGCTGCGACCCAGTTGTCACCTGAAGCCTTGCGTTATAAGGAAGCTCGTGATCGAGAGTTGGCAGACATCATCTCAGGTGAGGACGACCGAATTCTTTTGGTGATGGGACCGTGCTCTTCTGACAATGAAGAGGCTGTTTTGGAATATGCTCACCGTTTAGCTGAATTGCAGAAAAAAGTTGCGGATAAAATTTTTATCGTGATGCGGGTCTATACAGCTAAACCTCGTACCAATGGAGATGGCTATAAGGGCTTGATTCATCAGCCAAATGCTAGTGAGGCTCCTAGTCTCATCAATGGTTTGCAGGCTGTTCGTCAGCTCCACTACCGTGTGATTACCGAAACGGGCTTGACAACAGCTGATGAGATGCTTTATCCGTCAAACCTCGTTTTGGTAGATGATCTGGTCAGCTACCATGCTGTAGGGGCTCGTTCAGTGGAAGACCAGGAACATCGCTTTGTTGCGTCTGGGATTGATTCTCCAGTTGGGATGAAAAATCCGACATCTGGGAACCTTGGAGTTATGTTTAATGCCATCTATGCAGCTCAAAACAAGCAAACCTTCCTTTACCATGGTCAAGAAGTGGAAACTTCAGGAAATCCCTTGGCCCACGTTATCCTTCGTGGCGCCATGAATGAATATGGAAAAAACGAACCCAATTTCTACTATGAAACTCTCTTGAATGCAATCAATCGTTATGAGACTATGGGACTTGAAAATCCCTTCATTATCATCGATACCAATCATGACAATTCAGGCAAGCAGTATATGGAACAAATTCGCATTGTTCGTCAAGCCTTGCTGAATCGTGATTGGAATGAAAAGATTAAAAAGACGGTTCGAGGCTTTATGATCGAATCTTACCTAGCAGATGGTCGCCAAAACCAACCAGAGGTCTTTGGTTGCTCTATTACTGACCCTTGTCTAGGTTGGGAGAATACAGTGGCCTTGGTAGACGAAATTTATACTACCTTAACAAAATAAGTGAAAAGGATGGAGTTGGGGGAATCTCAACTCCTTTTGATGAGAATGATAGTTGGACACGGAATTGACATCGAAGAATTGGCTTCGATAAAAAGCGCAGTTACACGACGTGAGGGCTTTGCTAAGCGCGTGTTGACCCCTAAAGAAATGGAGCGTTTTACCAGTCTCAAAGGGCGCAGACAAATCGAATACTTGGCTGGTCGCTGGTCAGCTAAAGAAGCCTTTTCCAAGGCTATGGGGACAGGGATTGGCAAACTGACCTTTCAGGATTTGGAAGTTTTGAACAACGAACAAGGAGCTCCCTATTTTAGTCAGGCGCCATTTTCAGGGAAGATTTGGCTATCGATCAGCCACACAGATCAGTTTGTGACAGCCAGTGTCATTTTGGAGGAAAATCATGAAAGCTAGTCCACATAGACCGACCAAGGCTCTGATTCATCTGGGAGCTATTCGACAAAATATCCAGCAGATGGGCGTTCACATCCCTAAAGGGACACTCAAGTGGGCAGTGGTTAAGGCCAATGCCTATGGACATGGGGCAGTAGCTGTTGCGACAGCTATCCAAGACGATGTCGACGGCTTTTGCGTTTCTAATATTGATGAAGCTATTGAACTTCGTCAGGCTGGAGTTAGCAAGAAAATCCTTATCTTAGGAGTTTCTGAAATCGAAGTTGTTGCTCTAGCTAAAAAATACGACATCACTTTGACGGTGGCAGGATTGGAGTGGATTCAAGCACTCTTATCTAGGGAGGCAGACCTAGCTGGCTTATCTGTTCACCTCAAGATTGACTCAGGAATGGGACGGATTGGTTTTAGAGAGACCAGCGAAGCTGAAGAGGCTCAAGACTTGCTCAAGCAGGAGGGTGCGTGTGTTGAGGGAATTTTTACCCATTTTGCGACGGCAGATGAAGCATCAGATACCTACTTTAATGTCCAGTTGGAACGATTTAAAACCATTCTGTCAAGCATGAAGGAAGTGCCAGAGCTAGTACATGCCAGCAACTCGGCAACGACCCTCTGGCATGTTGAAACTATTTTCAATGCGGTCCGTATGGGAGATTCCATGTATGGTCTCAATCCAAGTGGAGATGTCTTAGACTTGCCTTATGACTTGACACCAGCCTTGAGTTTGGAGTCTGCTCTGGTCCATGTCAAGACAGTTCCAGCTGGAGCTTGCATGGGCTATGGAGCCACCTATCAGGCGGATAGCGAGCAAGTCATCGCGACCGTGCCAATCGGCTATGCGGATGGTTGGACACGAGACATGCAGAATTTCTCCGTTTTAGTAGATGGACAAGCTTGCCCAATCGTCGGCAGGGTTTCGATGGACCAAATCACCATTCGCTTGCCTAAGATTTATCCGCTAGGAACAAAAGTAACCTTGATTGGCTCCAACGGTGACAAGGAAATCACAGCTACTCAGGTAGCGACCTACCGCGGAACCATTAATTATGAGGTGGTTTGCCTCCTCAGCGATCGCATTCCGAGAGAATATTATTAAAAAGAAAGGAGTGGAGCATGAATCTACATCAACCCTTGCATGTCTTGCCTGGTGTGGGGCCAAAGTCAGCAGAGAAATACGCCAAACTAGGAATTGAAAACTTGCAAGACCTCTTGCTCTACTTTCCTTTCCGTTATGAAGATTTCAAAACCAAGCAGGTCCTAGATCTGGAAGATGGCGAAAAGGCGGTTCTGTCTGGTCAAGTCGTGACACCTGCTAGTGTACAGTATTATGGTTTCAAGCGCAATCGCCTACGTTTTAGCCTTAAGCAGGGAGAAGTCGTTTTTGCGGTGAATTTCTTTAACCAGCCCTATCTGGCTGATAAGATAGAGTTGGGAGCAACCCTTGCTGTTTTTGGGAAGTGGGACCGTGCCAAGGCCAGCCTGACAGGGATGAAGGTTCTTGCTCAGGTGGAAGATGACCTCCAGCCTGTCTATCGTCTGGCTCAAGGAATCAGTCAGGCAGGACTGGTCAAGGTTATCAAGACAGCCTTTGATCAAGGGTTGGACCTCTTGATAGAGGAAAATCTTCCCCAGTCTTTACTTGATAAATACAAACTCATGTCTCGTTGTCAGGCAGTTCGTGCTATGCATTTTCCAAAGGATTTGGCAGAATACAAGCAGGCCCTTCGTCGTATCAAGTTTGAAGAACTTTTTTACTTCCAAATGCAGTTGCAGACGCTCAAGTCTGAAAATAGAGTTCATGGAAGCGGTCTGGTTCTGAATTGGTCCCAGGAAAAAGTGACAGCCGTTAAAGAAAATCTGCCTTTTGCCCTGACACAAGCTCAGGAAAAGAGTTTGCGGGAAATATTGGCCGACATGAAGTCGGACCACCACATGAATCGTCTCCTGCAAGGAGATGTAGGGAGCGGAAAAACGGTGGTCGCTGGCTTGGCCATGTTTGCGGCGGTGACGGCTGGCTACCAAGCGGCCCTCATGGTACCGACCGAAATCCTTGCTGAGCAACATTTTGAAAGTCTACAGAGTCTTTTTCCGGACTTGAAACTAGCTCTCTTGACAGGTTCCTTAAAAGTTGCAGAAAAAAGAGAAGTCTTGGAGACTATTGCTAAGGGTGATGCTGACTTTATTATCGGGACTCATGCTCTGATTCAGGACGGGGTGGATTATGCTCGCCTTGGTTTGATTATCATTGATGAGCAGCACCGTTTTGGTGTGGGGCAAAGGCGTGTTCTGCGGGAAAAAGGGGACAATCCTGACGTTCTCATGATGACGGCGACGCCCATTCCACGAACCTTGGCTATCACAGCCTTTGGCGATATGGATGTTTCCATTATTGATCAGATGCCAGCAGGTCGGAAGCCTATTGTGACTCGCTGGATTAAGCATGAGCAGCTGCCTCAGGTCTTGACTTGGTTAGAGGGGGAAATCCAAAAAGGTTCGCAAGCTTATGTCATCTCTCCCTTGATTGAAGAATCAGAAGCTCTGGATCTGAAAAATGCCATTGCCTTATCAGAGGAATTAACGGCTCATTTTGCAGGTAAGGCCGAAGTGGCTCTTCTACATGGTAAGATGAAGAGTGATGAAAAAGACCAGATTATGCAGGATTTCAAAGAGAGAAAAACAGATATTCTGGTTTCGACGACGGTTATCGAGGTTGGAGTCAATGTCCCTAATGCGACCGTCATGATCATCATGGACGCGGATCGGTTCGGTCTCAGCCAGCTTCACCAGCTCAGAGGTCGTGTTGGTCGGGGTGACAAGCAGTCCTACGCTGTTCTTGTAGCTAATCCCAAGACTGACTCTGGGAAAGACCGCATGCGGATCATGACAGAAACCACCAACGGATTTGTCCTTGCTGAAGAAGATTTGAAGATGCGCGGTTCTGGTGAGATTTTTGGAACCAGACAGTCTGGGTTACCAGAGTTTCAAGTGGCTGATATTATCGAAGACCTTCCGATTTTAGAAGAAGCGAGGAAGGTTGCCAGCTATATTAGTTCTATGGAAGGTTGGAAAGAGGATCCAGAATGGCGCATGATTGCTCTCCACCTAGAGAAGAGAGAATATCTGGATTAAGTCTTTTCTAAGAAATTTATAAGCTAGCTTTTAGGTTTAGGTCTTATACTAGAGTCATCAAAAAGAAACGAGGACTCTCCTATGACTATTAAAGTGACCTACCAAAAGAAATTCCAAACCGTCAAACTAGAGAAAGGAGCTAGCACCTATTGATACACAGAGAGCGGAAACGCTCTCTTTATTTTTAAAACTACTTTCAGACGATAGGTTTGAGGAAAGAGAATCTAAAATCACTTTCTATTTAGCATTCTTTCTTGCATTGCTTTCCTAGATATGCTACAGTTGTGATAGCGATTACAAAACTAAAGGAGCATGCTATGAAAAATCCAGCTTTGTTAGAAGAAATTAAGACTTATAAAGGACGGGATGAGGTTCCAGAAGACTTTGATGCTTTCTGGGATGAGGAATTAAAAAAAGTTTCTACTCTTCCAGCCTACCAGTTGGAGGAAAGAGATTTCCACATTCCCCGAGTCAAGTGCTATGAACTGACCTTTGAGGGAACTAATGAAGGAAGAGTCTATGCACGGGTCGTCCTTCCAAAGAGTGAGGAGAAAGTTCCGCTAATCTTCCACTTTCATGGCTATATGGGACGTGGCTGGGACTGGGCCGATATGCTGGCCTTCACTGTGGCTGGTTACGGTGTTGTTTCTATGGACGTTCGTGGCCAGTCGGGCTATTCGCAAGACGGCTTGCGTTCTCCTCTTGGAAATACGGTAAAGGGTCATATTATCCGTGGTGCTGTGGAAGGTCGGGACCAGCTCTTTTATAAGGATGTCTATCTGGATATTTACCAGTTGGTTGAAATTGTTGCTAGTCTGCCTCAGGTGGATGAGAAGCGACTTTCTAGTTATGGTGCCTCACAAGGAGGGGCTTTAGCTTTGGTTGCAGCAGCGCTCAATCCTCGGATTCAGAAAACAGTTGCCATCTATCCTTTCTTGTCTGATTTTAGACGAGTGCTTGAGATTGGCAATACCAGTGAAGCCTATGATGAACTTTTCCGATATTTCAAGTTTCACGATCCCTTCCATGAAACTGAGGAGGAAGTCATGGCGACTCTTGCCTATATCGATGTGAAAAATCTTGCCCATCGTATTAAAGGTGAGGTCAAGATGATTACGGGCTTGGACGACGATGTGTGCTATCCCATTACCCAGTTTGCGATTTACAACCGTCTAACCTGCGACAAGACCTATCGCATCATGCCAGAGTATGCTCACGAAGCCATGAATGTCTTTGTCAATGACCAAGTCTACAACTGGCTCTGTGGCAGTGAGATTCCTTTTAAGTACGTAAAATAATGAATAAGAGAGCTCGCGAGCTCTTTTTTTATATCAAAATTCTGAAAGTACTTTCTGTAAAATTAAAATATTAAAATAGTTTTAAAAGTAAAATCTATTCTATATCAATTTAGCTATAAAGTTCAAAGTTTATTGTATAATGAGGAAAAGGTATTATGCGAAAGGAGGAAACTTTCCGCTGTTTGGTCAAAGAGTAAGAGCAGTGGACGTTTGAAGAATGGGAGGTCTCATTCAGTCGGTTACTTTCTTTTTACTTGTTTAGTTGGAGGAACTAAAAATTTTAAGAAAAAAGAAAGCGCTTTATTTTATGAAAAACGAAAGGACAAACATGAATTACAAATCTTTAGATCGGAAACAGCGATACGGAATTCGAAAATTTGCAGTTGGGGCGGCATCTGTAGTGATTGGTACAGTGGTATTTGGAGCAAATCCAGTCTTAGCTCAAGAGCAAGCAAATGCAGCAGGGGCCAATACAGAAACTGTCGTACCTGGTCAAGGTTTATCAGAATTGCCAAAAGAAGCGTCCTCGGGAGATCTTGCTCATTTGGATAAGGATTTGGCTGGTAAATTGGCAGCAGCTCAAGACAACGGCGTTGAGGTGGACCAAGATCATTTGAAAAAAAATGAGAGTGCAGAGTCAGAAACCCCATCCTCTACGGAAACCCCTGCAGAAGAAGCAAATAAGGAAGAGGAATCAGAGGATCAGGGGGCTATTCCTCGTGACTATTACTCAAGAGATTTAAAAAATGCTAATCCTGTCCTTGAAAAAGAAGATGTTGAAACCAATGCAGCAAATGGTCAGAGAGTTGATTTATCAAGTGAACTAGATAAACTAAAGAAACTTCAAAATGCTACAGTTCACATGGAGTTCAAACCAGATGCATCAGCTCCACGCTTTTACAATCTCTTCTCTGTATCCAGTGACACCAAGGAAAATGAGTACTTTACTATGTCCGTCCTTGATAATACAGCTCTTATTGAAGGGCGTGGCGCTAACGGGGAACAGTTCTATGATAAGTATACAGATGCTCCTTTGAAAGTTCGCCCAGGACAATGGAATTCCGTGACTTTTACTGTCGAACAACCGACAGCGGAGTTACCTCATGGTCGAGTTCGTCTCTATGTGAACGGTGTCTTATCTCGAACAAGTCTAAAATCTGGGAACTTCATCAAAGATATGCCAGATGTTAATCAAGCTCAACTTGGAGCAACCAAACGGGGCAAGAAAACAGTTTGGTCCTCAAATCTACAAGTTCGAAACCTAACCGTTTATGATCGTGCTTTAAGCCCAGATGAAGTTCAAACACGGAGTCAATTATTTGAAAGAGGTGAATTGGAACAGAAACTTCCTGAGGGAGCAAAAGTTACTGAGAAAGAAGACGTCTTTGAAGGTGGTAGGAACAATCAACCAAATAAAGATGGTATCAAGAGTTATCGTATCCCAGCTCTTCTCAAGACTGATAAAGGAACGCTGATTGCTGGAACGGATGAAAGACGTTTGCACCATTCTGACTGGGGAGATATTGGGATGGTTGTTCGTCGTAGCTCAGATAATGGAAAAACATGGGGAGACCGAATCGTAATCTCAAATCCTCGTGACAATGAGCACGCTAAACATGCAGATTGGCCATCTCCAGTCAATATTGATATGGCCTTGGTACAAGACCCTGAAACAAAGAGAATTTTTGCAATTTATGACATGTTCCTTGAGAGTAAGGCAGTATTTTCATTGCCGGGGCAAGCTCCGAAAGCTTATGAACAAGTGGGAGATAAAGTTTATCAAGTTTTATATAAGCAAGGAGAATCAGGTCGCTATACGATTCGAGAAAACGGAGAGGTTTTCGACCCTCAAAACAGAAAGACAGATTATCGTGTTGTCGTTAACCCTAAAAAACCAGCCTACAGCGATAAGGGGGATTTGTATAAAGGGAATGAGCTAATCGGGAATATTTATTTTGAGTATAGCGAGAAGAATATTTTTAGAGTTTCCAATACCAACTACCTATGGATGTCCTACAGTGATGACGATGGGAAGACTTGGTCTGCACCAAAAGATATTACACATGGGATTCGGAAAGATTGGATGCACTTCCTAGGAACTGGACCTGGTACTGGGATTGCCTTGCGTACAGGACCTCATAAGGGAAGACTGGTGATTCCAGTTTATACAACAAACAACGTTTCCTACCTAAGTGGTTCTCAATCATCTCGTGTAATTTATTCAGATGATCATGGTGAAACATGGCAAGCAGGTGAAGCAGTTAATGATAACCGTCCAGTAGGCAACCAAACCATTCACTCTTCAACCATGAATAATCCAGGTGCCCAAAATACGGAGTCAACTGTTGTTCAGTTGAATAATGGGGATCTCAAGCTCTTTATGCGTGGGTTGACTGGCGATCTTCAGGTTGCGACCAGTCATGATGGGGGAGCAACGTGGGATAAGGAAATCAAACGTTATCCTCAAGTAAAAGACGTTTATGTTCAAATGTCCGCTATTCACACCATGCATGAAGGAAAGGAATACATTCTACTCAGCAATGCTGGTGGTCCTGGACGTAACAATGGTTTGGTTCACCTGGCTCGTGTTGAGGAGAATGGTGAGTTGACATGGTTGAAACACAATCCTATACAAAGTGGTAAGTTTGCTTACAACTCACTCCAAGAACTCGGAAATGGCGAATATGGTTTGCTTTATGAGCATGCGGATGGCAATCAAAACGATTATACTTTATCCTATAAAAAATTCAACTGGGATTTCTTGACCAAGGATTGGATTTCTCCTAAAGAAGCAAAAGTGAAATATGCGATTGAAAAATGGCCAGGCATCCTTGCTATGGAGTTTGATTCGGAAGTATTGGTCAACAAGGCACCAACCCTTCAATTGGCAAACGGTAAAACAGCACGCTTCATGACCCAGTATGACACAAAAACCCTCCTATTTACGGTGGATTCAGAGGATATGGGTCAAAAAGTTACAGGTCTGGCAGAAGGTGCTATTGAAAGTATGCATAATTTACCAGTCTCTGTAGCGGGCACTAAGCTTTCGAATGGAATGAACGGAAGTGAAGCTGCTGTTCATGAAGTTCCAGATTATACAGGCCCGCTAGGGACAGCGGGTGAGGAACCAGCACCAACAGTTGAAAAACCAGAATTTACAGGCGGTGTGAATGGTGAAGAGGCCGCAGTTCATGAAGTGCCAGAATATACAGGTCCATTAGGCACAGCGGGTGAAGAGGCAGCTCCGACAGTCGAGAAGCCAGAATATACAGGCCCACTAGGGACAGCTGGCGAAGAGCCAGCCCCAACAGTTGAAAAACCAGAATTTACAGGCGGTGTGAATGGTGAAGAGGCCGCAGTTCATGAAGTCCCAGAGTACACAGGTCCATTAGGCACAGCGGGTGAGGAACCAGCACCAACAGTTGAAAAACCAGAATTTACAGGCGGGGTTAATGCTGTTGAGGTCGCAGTCCATGAAGTTCCAGAGTACACAGGCCCACTAGGGACAGCGGGCGAAGAGTCAGCCCCAACAGTCGAAAAGCCAGAATACACAGGCGGAGTTAATGCTGTTGAGGCCGCAGTTCATGAAGTCCCAGAGTATACAGACCCATTAGGCACAGCGGGTGAAGAGGCCGCTCCGACAGTTGAAAAGCCAGAATTTACAGGCGGGGTTAATGCTGTTGAGGCCACAGTACATGAACTCCCTGAGTACACAGGTGGCGTGAATGCAGCCGATGCAGCTGTACATGAAATTGCAGAATATAAGGGAGCTGATTCGCTTGTAACTCTTGCTGCAGAAGATTATACTTACAAAGCTCCTCTTGCTCAGCAGACACTTCCTGATACAGGGAACAAGGAGAGTAGCCTCCTTGCCTCACTAGGATTAACAGCTTTCTTCCTTAGCTTGTTTGCAATGGGGAAAAAGAGAGAAGAATAAGAGAATAATTCTAATCATTTTACTTTGTAAAAATAGAAGGAGATAGCAGGTTTTTCCGCCTGCTATCTTTTTCTTTCGAGTTGAGGTGTGCTAATAAGAAATTCTAAGATGTCTGAAACTACTTTCAGGATAGTCTGTTCTATAAAATAGTTTTGAAACTGAAATCTATTCCACTACAAACTATTGAAAGCGCTTAACAAATGATATATAATAAGCCCATAAGAACAAGAAAGGGAGGAAAGAGGATGCCACAGATCAGCAAAGAAGCCTTGATTGAACAAATCAAAGATGGAATCATTGTCTCTTGCCAGGCACTTCCTCACGAACCGCTTTATACAGAAGCGGGAGGAGTCATTCCCTTGCTAGTCAAAGCGGCTGAGCAAGGTGGAGCAGTCGGTATCCGAGCAAACAGTGTTCGCGATATTAAGGAGATCAAGGAGGTTACGAAACTCCCGATTATCGGGATTATCAAACGTGATTATCCGCCACAGGAGCCTTTCATTACAGCTACGATGAAAGAAGTTGATGAACTGGCTGAACTAGACATTGAGGTCATTGCTCTGGATTGTACCAAACGTGAACGTTACGACGGTTTAGAAATTCAGGACTTTATCCGACAAGTCAAAGAAAAATATCCGCATCAACTCTTAATGGCTGATACCAGTACTTTTGAAGAGGGAATTGCAGCAGTTGAAGCAGGGATTGATTTTGTTGGAACAACCCTATCAGGTTATACCTCTTATAGTCCTAAGGTAGATGGTCCAGACTTTGAACTGATCAAAAAACTCTGCGATGCCGGTGTGGATGTCATCGCTGAAGGAAAAATTCATACACCAGAACAAGCCAAACAAATTCTTGAATATGGGGTACGAGGTATTGTTGTCGGTGGAGCGATTACTAGACCAAAAGAGATTACGGAACGCTTTGTTGCCGGTCTTAAATAACATAATCTCAAAACAGAGGAGAGTGGTCGATGCGTCGGATAAAATGAAAACGTATACAAATAGAAGCTTACTCACTATCCAATATGGACACGCTTATTAATTAGGAGAATACAAATGAAATTTAGAAAACTAGCTTGTACAGTACTTGCAGGTGCTGCGATTCTTGGCCTTGCTGCTTGTGGTAACTCTGGTGGAAGTAAAGATGCTGGAAAATCAGGAAGCGATAGCGGAAAAACAGAAATCACTTGGTGGGCATTCCCAGTCTTCACACAAGAAAAAACTGGTGACGGTGTTGGAACTTATGAAAAATCAATCATCGAAGCTTTTGAAAAAGCAAATCCAGATGTAAAAGTGAAATTGGAAACCATCGACTTCAAGTCAGGTCCAGAAAAGATTACAACAGCTATCGAAGCAGGAACAGCGCCAGACGTACTCTTTGACGCACCAGGACGTATCATCCAATACGGTAAAAATGGTAAATTGGCTGAGTTGAACGACCTCTTCACAGACGAATTCGTCAAAGATGTTAACAACGAAAACATCGTACAAGCAAGTAAGGCTGGAGATAAAGCTTACATGTATCCAATCAGTTCAGCACCATTCTACATGGCAATGAACAAGAAGATGTTGGAAGATGCTGGTGTTCTAAACCTTGTTAAAGAAGGTTGGACAACTGATGACTTTGAAAAAGTTTTGAAAGCGCTTAAAGATAAAGGCTACACTCCAGGTTCATTGTTCAGTTCTGGTCAAGGGGGAGACCAAGGAACACGTGCCTTCATTGCAAACCTTTACGGCGGTTCTGTAACAGACAAAGATGTAACTAAATATACAACTGACGATCCTAAATTCGTCAAAGGTCTTGAAAAAGCGGCTAGCTGGATCAAAGATGGTTTGTTAAACAATGGTTCACAATTTGACGGTGGAGCAGACATCCAAAACTTTGCTAACGGCCAAACTTCATACACAATCCTTTGGGCTCCAGCTCAAAACGGTATCCAAGCTAAACTCTTGGAAGCTAGTAAAGTTGAAGTGGTAGAAGTACCATTCCCATCAGACTCTGGTAAACCATCTCTTGAATACCTTGTAAACGGATTTGCAGTATTTAACAACAAAGACGACAAGAAAGTCGCAGCTGCTAAGAAATTCGTTCAATTCATCGCTGATGACAAAGAATGGGGTCCTAAAGACGTTGTTCGTACAGGTGCCTTCCCAGTTCGTACTTCATTTGGCAAACTTTATGAAGATAAACGTATGGAAACAATCAGCAGCTGGACTAAATACTACTCACCTTACTACAACACAATTGACGGATTTGCTGAAATGAGAACACTTTGGTTCCCAATGTTGCAATCTGTATCTAATGGTGACGAAAAACCAGCGGATGCTTTGAAAGCCTTCACTGAAAAAGCTAACGAAACAATCAAAAAAGCTACAAAACAATAAGCACTAAGTCAGATTGATTCCCCCTTTTCCCTGTGCACTAAGGTGTAAGAAAAGGGGGACTTTTGTTTGAAATGGTAGGAACTGTCACGAAATTAAAATGAAGTTCTTACATAAGCGAATCTTAAAAAATTTCATTTTGATTTTAAAACAGTTTAAGAAAATCAAAAAATATTCTATTTGAAAGAGAGGTGCCGACTGTGAAAGTCAATAAAATTCGCATGCGGGAAACAGTGATTTCCTATGCTTTCTTAGCACCAGTATTATTCTTCTTTGTCATCTTTGTATTGGCTCCTATGATTATGGGATTCATTACAAGTTTCTTTAACTACTCCATGACGAAATTTGAGTTTGTAGGCTTGGACAACTATATTCGTATGTTTAAAGATCCTGTCTTTACCAAGTCTTTGATCAATACCGTTATTCTGGTTATCGGATCAGTACCGATTGTGGTACTCTTCTCGCTCTTTGTGGCATCTCAAACCTATCATCAAAATGCGATTGCTCGATCTTTCTATCGTTTCGTCTTCTTCCTACCAGTTGTAACAGGTAGTGTTGCCGTAACAGTTGTATGGAAATGGATCTATGACCCTCTATCAGGGATTCTAAACTTTGTCCTTAAGTCAAGCCATATCATCAGCCAAAACATTTCTTGGTTGGGTGATAAAAACTGGGCTTTGCTAGCGATTATGATCATCCTTTTGACAACATCTGTTGGTCAACCGATTATCCTTTATATCGCTGCTATGGGAAATATTGATAACTCACTAGTTGAAGCAGCGCGTGTTGACGGTGCGACTGAGTTCCAAGTGTTCTGGAAGATCAAATGGCCTAGTCTTCTTCCAACAACTCTTTACATCGCTATTATTACAACCATCAACTCATTCCAATGTTTCGCCTTGATTCAGCTCTTGACATCTGGTGGTCCAAACTACTCAACAAGTACCTTGATGTACTACCTTTACGAAAAAGCCTTCCAATTGACAGAATACGGCTATGCAAACACTATCGGTGTCTTCTTGGCAATTATGATTGCCATCGTAAGTTTTGTTCAATTTAAAGTCCTTGGAAACGACGTAGAATACTAAAGAAAGGAGACAGCTATGCAATCTACACAAAAGAAACCCTTAACAGCTTTCACTGTTATTTCAACTATTATCTTGCTCTTGTTGACCGTGCTGTTCATCTTTCCATTCTACTGGATTTTGACAGGTGCCTTCAAATCACAACCGGATACCATTATGATTCCACCACAATGGTTTCCTAAAGCTCCAACAATGGAGAACTTCCAACAACTCATGGTTCAAAACCCTGCCATGCAGTGGATGTGGAACTCTGTATTTATCTCGCTAGTAACCATGTTCCTAGTTTGTGCAACCTCATCTCTAGCAGGTTATGTACTAGCTAAAAAACGTTTCTATGGTCAGCGTATTCTCTTTGCAGTCTTTATCGCTGCCATGGCTCTTCCAAAACAAGTTGTCCTTGTACCATTGGTGCGTATCGTCAACTTTATGGGAATTCACGATACCCTTTGGGCAGTTATCTTGCCTTTGATTGGATGGCCATTCGGGGTCTTCCTTATGAAACAATTCAGTGAAAATATTCCAACAGAATTGCTTGAATCAGCTAAAATCGACGGTTGTGGTGAGATTCGTACCTTCTGGAGCGTAGCCTTCCCTATTGTGAAGCCAGGATTTGCAGCCCTTGCAATCTTTACCTTCATCAATACTTGGAACGACTACTTCATGCAGTTGGTTATGTTGACTTCACGTCAAAACTTGACCATCTCACTCGGGGTTGCGACCATGCAGGCTGAAATGGCGACCAACTATGGTTTGATCATGGCGGGTGCAGCTCTTGCAGCCGTACCAATCGTAACAGTCTTCCTTGTCTTCCAAAAATCCTTTACACAGGGGATTACTATGGGAGCTGTTAAAGGATAAGAAAAGTAAACTAGTATATCAAGGCTGCGGAAGTGGTCTTGACATGCTATGGAAATATAGAGTTATAAGTGTCTACAAAATGTTGGGTATTTACTTACCTTGGAGATTTTGTCAGACACTTATAAACTTAATTTACGATTTTAGTTAATTATCAGAAACGAAGGAAACAGTATGATTTTTGACGATTTGAAAAACATCGCCTTTTACAAGGGAATCCATCCCAATCTAGACAAGGCTATCGACTATCTCTATCAGCACCGTAAGGATTCTTTCGAACTAGGTAAGTATGAGATTGACGGGGACAAGGTCTTTCTAGTTGTTCAGGAAAATGTCCTCAATCAAGCTGAAAATGATCAGTTTGAGTACCATAAACACTATGCAGACTTGCATTTGCTGGTAGAAGGACATGAATATTCGAGCTACGGTTCACGTATCAAAGACGAAGCGGTAGCATTCGACGAAGCGAGCGACATTGGCTTTGTCCATTGTCATGAAAAATACCCACTTTTGTTGGGCTATCACAATTTTGCGATTTTCTTCCCAGGAGAACCTCACCAGCCAAATGGCTATGCAGGTATGGAAGAGAAGGTTCGCAAATATCTCTTTAAAATTTTGATTGATTAAAAGAATCAGGAGGAGCAAACATGGCACAAAAAGGAGTAAGCCTTATCAAGGCAGCATTTGATACAGATAATTTTCTCATGCGTTTCAGTGAGAAGGTCTTGGATATCGTGACAGCCAATCTTCTTTTTGTCGTCTCTTGTTTGCCCATCGTGACGATTGGAGTGGCAAAAATCAGCCTCTACCAAACCACGTTCGAGATTAAGAGAAGCAGACGGGTACCAGTCTTTAGAACTTATCTAAGGGCCTTCAAGCAAAATCTGAAACTGGGGCTTCAGTTGGGTCTGTTAGAGTTGGGCATTGTGTCATTAAGCCTTCTAGACCTCTATCTCTTCTGGGGCCAGACAGCTTTGCCTTTTCAGATTGTGAAAGCTATTTGTTTGGGGATTCTCATCTTCCTCACTCTGGTGATGCTGGCTAGTTATCCCATCGCTGCGCGCTATGATTTGTCTTGGAAAGAAGTGCTGCAAAAAGGGCTTATCTTGGCAAGTTTTAACTTTCCATGGTTCTTCCTCATGTTAGCCATTCTCTTTCTTATTGTGATGGTTCTTTATCTATCCGCCTTCACTCTCCTTTTGGGTGGGTCAGCCTTTATCCTCTTTGGTTTTGGTTTGCTGGTCTTTCTCCAAGCAGGATTGATGGAGAAAATTTTCGCCAAATACCAGTAGGATGACTTGATTCTGAAACTACTTTCAATCGTTACAGTTTCTAAAATACAAGTAGAAACTAAAATCTAAGTGTATACAAGATATTGAAAGCGATTTTCACAAGGTGTATACTAAACTTGTAAAGAATAGAACTGCTCTCAGCAGAAAAAAGAAATCTTAGGAGAAAATCTATGTCAGATTTAAAAAAATACGAAGGTGTCATTCCAGCCTTCTACGCATGTTATGATGATCAAGGAGAAGTAAGTCCAGAGCGTACGCGTGCCTTGGTGCAATACTTCATTGATAAGGGAGTTCAAGGTCTCTATGTCAACGGTTCTTCTGGTGAATGTATCTACCAAAGCGTGGAAGACCGCAAGTTGATTTTGGAAGAAGTCATGGCAGTTGCTAAGGGCAAATTGACCATCATTGCTCACGTAGCTTGCAACAATACTAAAGACAGTATGGAACTTGCTCGCCATGCGGAAAGCTTGGGAGTAGATGCTATCGCAACAATCCCACCTATTTACTTCCGTTTACCTGAGTACTCAGTTGCTAAATACTGGAATGACATTAGTGCTGCAGCACCAAATACAGACTATGTTATCTACAACATTCCTCAATTAGCAGGTGTTGCTTTGACTCCAAGTCTCTACACTGAAATGTTGAAGAATCCTCGTGTTATCGGTGTGAAGAACTCTTCTATGCCAGTTCAAGATATCCAAACCTTTGTCAGCCTTGGTGGAGAAGACCACATCGTCTTCAATGGTCCAGATGAACAGTTCCTAGGTGGTCGCCTCATGGGTGCCAAAGCTGGTATTGGTGGTACATATGGTGCTATGCCAGAACTCTTCTTGAAACTCAATGAGTTGATTGCTGAAAAAGACTTGGAAACAGCGCGTGAATTGCAATACGCTATCAATGCAATCATCGGTAAATTGACTGCTGCACATGGAAATATGTACTGTGTCATCAAGGAAGTTTTGAAGATCAATGAAGGTTTGAATATTGGTTCAGTTCGTTCACCATTGACACCAGTAACCGAAGAAGATCGTCCAGTTGTAGAAGCAGCTGCAGCCTTGATTCGTGAAACCAAGGAGCGCTTCCTCTAATCCATAAGGAGGTATTTATGACACACTACGTTGCAATTGATATCGGTGGAACCAACATCAAATATGGCTTGATTGACCAAGAAGGCCAACTTGTTGAATCGCATGAAATGCCAACTGAGGCGCATAAGGGTGGACCGCATATCTTACGAAAGACAAAAGATATCGTAGCCAGCTATTTAGAAAAAGGTCCAGTAGCAGGTGTTGCCATTTCTTCTGCTGGAATGGTGGATCCTGATAAGGGTGAGATTTTCTACGCTGGACCTCAGATTCCCAACTATGCTGGAACTCAGTTTAAAAAAGAAATTGAGAGTACCTTTGAAATCCCTTGTGAAATTGAAAATGATGTCAACTGTGCAGGTCTTGCTGAGGCAGTATCTGGTTCAGGCAAGGGAGCGAGTGTGACACTTTGCTTGACCATTGGAACAGGTATCGGTGGTTGCTTGATTATTGATGGAAAGGTTTTCCATGGATTTAGCAATTCAGCCTGCGAAGTCGGTTATATGCATATGCAGGATGGAGCTTTCCAAGATCTCGCTTCTACGACAGCCTTGGTAGAATATGTAGCAGAAGCTCACGGAGATCCAGTTGACCAGTGGAATGGCCGACGCATTTTCAAGGAAGCTACTGAAGGAAACAAGATCTGTATGGCTGGTATTGACCGCATGGTAGATTACCTTGGGAAAGGTCTGGCAAATATTTGCTATGTGGCCAATCCAGAAGTGGTCATTCTTGGTGGTGGCATCATGGGGCAAGAGGCTATCCTCAAACCGAAGATCCGCACAACCTTGAAGGCGGCCTTGGTACCAAGTCTAGCAGAAAAAACACGATTAGAATTTGCCCATCACCAAAATACAGCAGGGATGCTCGGTGCATATTACCATTTCAAGACAAAACAATCCTAGTTTGGAATTATAGAATTAAGAAGAACACTTGATCACTACTTGAGTGAAAACTGTTTTGCTTAATTCTTTTTTTGATGATGGAAAAACTGTCAAGGTATATGAAAAGTAGCGGAAAGACCTATCAAGACCATTATGCGACCTTGCTTCATAGGTATGAGAAAGACAAAGAAGAATTACAAAGAAAATGAACGATAGGAGCAGAGTTCCTACCGTAGAAGAATATATGAGAGGAGATATCCTTTAAGATAATCTTAGAAGACGGCGCAAGCTCTTTACTTTGTTTCTAAAAACTAAACTAAGCCAAGAAGAAAAAGTGATATAATGAGATGGATGAGAATTGACAAATTAGAATTTGTAGAGGTGATAAAACTGTAATGGCAACATATTCACCTTAAATCGAAATAGTATAAAATTATGAGGAGATGATAAGATGAACAATTATATAAAATTAAATGAAGATAGATGGAATAATGTAAAAAATGACTACACTGAGCCGTTGACACATGAAGAATTAGAAGAAGCTAGAAAACATCCAATTTCTGTTGCCTTAACTGTTGGGAAAAAAGTTCCGATAGAATGGTTTGAAAAAGCCAAGGGAAAAAAGATATTAGGTTTAGCTTGTGGTGGTGGTCAGCAGGGTCCCGTTTTTGCTGCAAAAGGTTATGATGTCACCATCATGGATTTTTCTACATCACAATTAGAAAGAGACGAGATGGTTGCTAAAAGAGAAGGCTTAAAGATCAATACCGTTCAAGGCGATATGACAAAACCTTTTCCATTTGAAGATGAAACTTTTGATATTGTTTTTAATCCAGTTTCAAATGTATATATAGAAGATTTAGAAAACATGTATAAAGAAGCCTCTCGAGTATTGAAAAAGGGTGGATTGTTAATGGTCGGATTTATGAATCCTTGGATATACATGTATGATGCTGACATTGTATGGGACAAACCCGATGAGGAATTACTTTTAAAGTTTTCAATACCTTTTAATTCAAAAGAGCTTGAAGAGGAAGGCAAGATAACCATAAATCCAGAATATGGATATGAATTTAGCCATACCTTAGAAACTCAGATTAGAGGACAACTAAAAAATGGTCTCGCTATGATCGATTTTTATGAATCGTGTGACAAAAGACATCGATTATCACGTTATGGAAATGATTATATAGCTACACTTTGCATTAAACTATAATCTTATAGAACACATTTCAGGAGAATAGCCCGTTTTATTTTCTGTAAGGGTTAAAATCTAAATCTCAGCTTGTCGAAGCAAAACAATTAAATAAAATTAGAGAAAGGAAGTAAAAGCAAATAGCTGATACTTCCTTTTTTTGTTGTCAAAGATTAAAAAACGGAGAGGAGAATTTATGGAAGAATTGAAAAATACAGATAAAAAAGCATCAGCACAAAGAGAAAAATTGGAAAGACAACCTATTAGCCAATTATCATTTCAAAACAAAACAATCCTAGTTTGGTTGAGCCAAACTAGGATTTTCTAACGCGTTTTTGTCTACGATAGCCATTGAGCTTTTTATTTTCCCAATAGCTGTTAAAGATTTTTTCCTTGCTCTCGCGATTGATTTCTAAAAAGTAGGCATAAATCAAATCTATTAAAATGAGCATAGGGAGCTGAGCGGAAATACGCTGGATGTAAGAAGATTGGCTATGATTTGCGACGAGGACTGTTTCGGTATAAGCCTGACTATTTTTGTTTGGAGCGCTGGTAAAGAGAATGGTCTTAGCCCCCATTTCCTTGGCATCCAACAAACTATCGAGGACGGATTGGGTAGTGCCTGATAGGGAAAAGCCAAGTACCAAACAGTTTTCATCCATGATACTGGTCGTCCATGCAAAGCCATCCTGATCGGTCAAAGCTTCACAGACAACACCTAGACGCATAAAACGGAGTTTCATCTCACGGGCAATCAGACCAGAACTTCCCGTTCCAAAAAAGTAAACTCGTTCAGCGTCATCGATTAGCTGGGCAACTCGTTCCAGTTGTTCTTCGTCAATTAAATCCTGTGTTTGTTCCCGTAGGTTGCTGTAGCTTCGTAAAACACGTTTGGTCAAAGGACTGTGTTGGTGAGAGTGGGTGTCCTGTTTATTGGCCTGGTGTTGGTATTGAAAGACAAATTCTCGATAGCCAGTAAAGCCACATTTTTTTGCAAAACGGGTAAGAGCAGCTTGGGAAACATGCAGTTTTTGAGTAACCTGTTGCGATGATAGATCATCCACAATCGTATCTACCTGCAAGAAATAACGAGCGATTTCCTGTTCTAACTCTGTTAATTCTTCAAAATGAAGATCAATAATAGTTGCGATATCCTGCTTTTTCATGGAGCTCCTTTTCATGAGTCAAACTCTTAAAAGTTGACGATTGCCAGCTTATTAACATCATTATATCATAGAAGTTAGGATAACCAAATAAAAAGGCATTTTTGATTAAAAGTCAAAAAATGCTTCGACTTTTCCAAGAGTTTCTCCGTAAAATATGGTACAATGAAAAGTACCGAGCTTCACCCGTTTGCTCTATTATTTTAGCTGAAAATGAAGGTGAAAATCGGGAATTTTTCTAGAAAAGAGTCTTAGTTGTATGAGAAAATTCAATAGCCATTCGATTCCGATTCGGCTTAATTTACTGTTTGCCATTGTTATCCTACTGTTTATGACCATTATCGGTCGATTGTTATACATGCAGGTGCTGAATAAAGATTTCTATGAAGCAAAGTTGGCATCAGCCAGCCAGACTAGGGTGACAACCAGTTCAGCTCGTGGGCAAATCTACGATGCAACAGGGAAACCCTTGGTAGAAAACACACTTAAGCAAGTTGTTTCTTTCACACGAAACAATAAAATGACGGCAGCTGAATTGAAGGAGACAGCCAAGAAACTCCTTACATATGTAAATGTAACCTCCCCTGTTCTGACAGATCGACAGATTGCAGATTACTACTTGGCGGACCAGGATATTTACAAAAAAACAGTCGAATCCTTGCCAAGCGATAAACGCCTGGATTCAGATGGGAACCGCTTATCGGAAGCGACACTTTACAATAATGCGGTTGAAAGCATTGACGTGAGTCAACTTAATTATACAGATGACCAGAAAAAGGAAATCTATCTCTTTAGTCAGCTCAATGCTGTTGAAAATTTTGCGACGGGTACTATTTCTACGGATGCCTTAGATGATACCCAAGTTGCTCTCGTTGCATCAGCGTCCAAGGAATTACCAGGTATCAGTATTTCAACCTCATGGGATAGAAAAGTCCTAGACACTTCTTTGTCTTCAATTGTAGGTAGTGTATCAAGTGAAAAATCAGGTCTTCCAGCGGAGGAAGTGGACGCTTATTTGAAAAAAGGGTATTCTCTCAATGACCGAGTGGGAACTTCCTATCTTGAAAAGCAATATGAAGATGTTCTTCAAGGCAAACGTTCCGTCAAGGAAATCCACCTCGACAAACACGGAAATATGGAAAGTGTGGAAAATGTTGAAGAAGGAAGCAAAGGAAACAATATCAAGTTAACGGTTGACCTAGCTTTCCAGAATGGTGTGGACGACCTACTCAAGAGCTACTTCAACTCAGAGTTGGGTAACGGTGGAGCAAAGTACTCTGAAGGGGTTTACGCCGTAGCCCTCAATCCTAAAACCGGTGCAGTTCTAGCTATGTCAGGTATCAAGCATGATGTCGAATCCGGTGAATTGAGTTCAGATTCGCTTGGAACGGTAACCAATGTCTTTGTCCCAGGTTCGGTTGTTAAGGCAGCAACTATCAGCTCTGGTTGGGAGAATGGAGTTTTGTCAGGAAATCAAACCTTGACAGACCAACCGATTGTCTTCCAAGGTTCAGCTCCGATTAATTCTTGGTACACTCAGGCCTACGGTTCATTTCCGATTACAGCTGTAGAAGCTTTGGAGTATTCATCTAATGCCTACATGGTTCAAACGGCTTTGGGTATCATGGGTCAAACTTATCAACCTAATATGTTTGTTGGAACTAGTAATTTGGAATCAGCTATGGGGAAATTGCGTGCGACATTTGCGGAATATGGTCTAGGTGCTTCAACGGGCATCGACCTTCCAGATGAGTCAACTGGTTTTATACCAAAAGAGTATAATTTTGCTAATTACATTACCAATGCATTTGGCCAGTTTGATAACTATACTCCAATGCAATTGGCCCAGTATGTTGGAACCATTGCCAACAATGGTGTTCGGATTGCACCTCACATTGTTGAGGGGATTTATGGAAATAATGAACAAGGTGGTTTAGGGAGTCTGGTTCAAGAAACAGCCACTAAGGAACTAAACAAGGTCAATATCTCAGAATCAGATATGGCTATCTTGCAACAAGGTTTCTATCAAGTTTCGCATGGAACGAGTGCTCTGACAACTGGTCGTGCCTTTTCAAATGGCGCAGCCGTTTCCATCAGCGGGAAAACGGGTACTGCCGAAAGTTACGTTAATGGCGGTCAAAAAGCCAATAATACCAACGCAGTCGCCTATGCACCGACCGAAAATCCTCAAATCGCGGTCGCAGTCGTCTTTCCTCATAACACCAACCTTACAAACGGTGTCGGACCTTCGATTGCACGCGACATTATCAATCTTTATCACCAACACCATCCAATGAATTAGAAAGGAACATATGCTGTATCCAACACCTATTGCCAAGCTGATTGATAGCTATTCAAAGTTACCAGGTATCGGGATTAAAACGGCTACCCGCCTAGCCTTCTATACTATTGGAATGTCTGATGACGATGTCAATGAATTTGCCAAAAATCTCTTATCTGCTAAACGGGAATTGACCTATTGTTCCATTTGCGGTCGCTTGACTGACGATGATCCTTGCTCTATCTGTACAGATCCAACTCGTGACCAGACAACCATCTTGGTGCTAGAAGATAGTCGCGATGTGGCTGCCATGGAAAATATCCAAGAATACCACGGACTCTATCATGTCTTGCATGGCCTCATTTCTCCGATGAATGGCATCAGCCCAGACGATATCAATCTCAAGAGTCTTATGACCCGTCTCATGGACAGTGAGGTTTCAGAGGTGATTGTGGCAACCAATGCGACAGCGGATGGAGAAGCGACCTCTATGTATCTCTCTCGTCTTCTCAAGCCAGCTGGTATCAAGGTCACTCGCCTAGCACGAGGTCTAGCCGTGGGAGCAGATATCGAGTATGCGGACGAAGTCACACTCTTACGAGCCATTGAAAATCGGACAGAGTTGTAGGAGTAAACAAATTTACGAACTCAATTCATTTATACAAAAATCAAGGAGACCGAGTTTGTCGTTATCGGTCTCTTTTTATATTTCTTTACTATCAGTACCATGTTCAAGTTTCAAAAAAGAAGCAAATATGATATACTAAGGTGCGAGTATTCTATTAGAAAATAGGACAGTAATATGAAACAAACAATTATTCTTTTATACGGTGGACGGAGTGCAGAGCGTGAGGTCTCTGTACTATCAGCTGAGAGTGTCATGCGTGCGGTCAACTACGACCGTTTCACAGTCAAGACTTTCTTTATCAGTCAGTCAGGTGACTTTATCAAAACGCAAGAATTTAGCCAGACTCCAGGTCAAGAGGATCGTCTCATGACCAATGCGACTATTGACTGGGACAAAAAAATAGCGCCAAGTGCCATCTACGAAGAAGGTGCAGTGGTCTTTCCAGTTCTTCACGGTCCAATGGGAGAAGATGGTTCAGTTCAAGGATTCTTGGAAGTCTTGAAAATGCCTTATGTTGGCTGCAATATCTTGTCATCTAGCCTTGCCATGGATAAAATCACGACCAAACGTGTCTTGGAGTCTGCTGGGATTGCTCAAGTTCCTTATGTGGCCATTGTTGAGGGAGATGACTTGGTGGCTAAGGTTGCGGAAGTAGAAGCAAGATTAAGCTATCCAGTCTTCACGAAACCGTCAAATATGGGTTCAAGTGTTGGTATTTCTAAGTCTGAAAACCATGAGGAACTCCGCAAAGCTTTGGAGCTTGCCTTCCAATATGACAGTCGTGTCTTGATAGAGCAAGGGGTGAATGCTCGTGAAATCGAGGTTGGACTCTTGGGTAACTACGATGTCAAAAGCACGTTGCCAGGTGAAGTGGTCAAGGATGTTGCTTTCTACGACTATGATGCCAAGTATATCGATAACAAGATTACCATGGACATCCCAGCCAAGATTAGTGATGATGTGGTAGCTGTCATGCGTCGAAATGCAGAAACTGCCTTCCGTGCGATTGGTGGTCTCGGTCTGTCTCGTTGTGATTTCTTCTATACAGATAAGGGCGAGATTTTCCTAAACGAGCTCAATACCATGCCAGGTTTTACCCAGTGGTCTATGTACCCACTACTTTGGGACAATATGGGAATCAGCTACCCAGACCTAATCGAGCATTTGGTTGGCCTTGCTAAGGAGAGCTTTAATAAGCACGAAGCGCATTTACTATAAAAATGAAAGAGGGGGTAGAAGCCAGGAACATCGCCTGCAAGGTGATTAGAGTTCTCGGACTTCAACCCTTTTTAAAGGAGTAGAAATGAAACTAACAATCCGTGAAGTCGCCCAAGCTGTTGGGGCTAAAAATGATGTCAGCATATTTGAAAATGTCCAGTTAGAAAAGGCTGAGTTTGACAGTCGTTTGATTGGGACGGGAGATTTATTTGCGCCACTCAAGGGTGCGCGCGATGGTCATGACTTTATCGAAACAGCCTTTGAAAATGGTGCAGCAGTAACCCTGTCTGAGAAAGAGGTCGCAAATCATCCCTACATTCTAGTAGACGACGTGTTGACTGCCTTTCAAGCCCTCGCAGCCTACTATCTTGAGAAAACGGTTGTTGATGTCTTTGCCGTTACGGGTTCAAATGGCAAGACGACGACTAAGGATATGCTGGCGCATTTACTGTCAACAAGATACAAAACCTACAAAACACAAGGAAACTACAATAACGAAATTGGTCTTCCTTACACGGTTCTTCACATGCCTGAAGGAACAGAAAAGTTGGTCTTGGAGATGGGACAGGATCACTTGGGAGATATTCATCTCTTGTCTGAATTGGCTCATCCAAAGACAGCCATCGTGACCTTGGTTGGAGAAGCCCATTTGGACTTTTTCAAAGACCGCTCAGAAATTGCTAAAGGAAAAATGCAAATTGCAGACGGTATGGCTTCAGGTTCTTTGCTTTTGGCACCAGCCGACTCCATTGTAGAGGACTACTTGCCAACTGATAAAAAGGTGGTCCGTTTTGGGCAAGGGGCAGAGTTGGAAATCACAGACTTGGTCGAACGCAAGGATAGTCTGACCTTTAAAGCGAATTTCTTGGGACAAGCCCTCGATTTGCCAGTGACAGGTAAGTACAATGCCACCAATGCTATGATTGCTGCTTATGTGGCTCTACAAGAAGGAGTTTCAGAGGAGCAGATTCGTCAGGCTTTCCAAAATCTTGAATTGACTCGTAACCGTACCGAGTGGAAGAAAGCTGCCAACGGAGCAGATATTCTGTCAGATGTTTACAATGCCAATCCAACTGCTATGAAGCTAATTTTAGAGACTTTCTCTGCTATTCCAGCTAATGAAGGTGGCAAGAAAATTGCTGTCTTGGCGGATATGAAAGAACTTGGAGACCAGTCTGTTCAGCTCCATAACCAGATGATTTTGAGCCTCTCGCCCGATGTGCTTGATACTGTTATTTTCTATGGAGAAGACATTGCTGAATTGGCTCAACTGGCCAGTCAAATGTTCCCAATCGGCCACGTTTATTACTTCAAAAAAACAGCTGACGAAGACCAATTTGAAACTCTAGTCAAGCAGGTTAAGGAAAGCCTCGGTGCCAATGACCAAATCTTGCTCAAAGGCTCGAACTCTATGAATCTAGCCAAGTTGGTAGAAAGTTTAGAAAATGAATGCAAGTGATTTTACCAAGTATCTGCAAAGAATGCTAGCCATTACGGATACTGGATTAACCTTTACAAAAGATCCTTTTGACCGTGAACGCTACGAGGACTTGCGTGCGATCTTATCTGATATTTTGAGAGAAACTACAGAACTAAAGCAAGAGGAAGTAACGGAGCTCCTGAGACCAACTTCCGCTTACGCAACTCCTCTGATGGACGTCCGTGCTTGGATTGTTGAGAATGAAAAAGTATGTTTAGTTAGAGGAAAAGGGGAGGATAGTTGGGCTTTGCCAGGTGGTTTTGGTGAAGTCGGCTATTCTCCAACTGAAAATATTCTCAAGGAAATTGAAGAAGAAACCGGTTTTACAGCAAAAACTGAAAGGTTACTTGCAGTTTTTGATACCAATCGTTTCCAACTACAGAGCAAACAATATGCAAAGTTTGTCTTTGAATGTAAGCTTCTTGACGGACGATTTCAAGAAAATCAAGAGATTGCTGACCTTCAATTTTTTGCCATTGACCAACTGCCAGCCTTGTCTGAAAAACGCATCACCAAGGAGCAGATGGAGATTCTTTGGCAGGTTTATCAGGGACAAAGAGAGCAATATATTGATTAGGTTATGCTAGAGAAGTCTGCAAATCAAAAAAGGATGTTTGTAAGGTGCATTTCTGCGAGACAAATGATATAATAGGTTGCGAATTTAAGCAACAAGTATTCTATGCATGGTATAGAATCAAGCTTTTTCAAAAAAATTTTAAAAGCTAGAATAGTGAGCTTTTTACTACTCTGGCTAGATGAACGAGGAATAGAATATGAATTTGTGGGAACAATTATTTACCACACAGATATCAGAACCGCCCCAGTTTGAACTCCACTGGTATATTGGTTTGTTATGTTTACTGACTCTTACTTTCTATGTTTCATATCGTTACCGTGACAAGGTGGCTTACCAGCGCTTCATTCAGATCCTTCAGTCTCTTCAACTGATTGTTCTGTATAGCTGGTATTGGGGAAATCACATGCCCTTATCAGAAAGTTTGCCTTTCTATCATTGCCGTATCGCTATGTTTGTTATGCTCTTGATTCCAGGGACTTCCAAGTACAAGCAATACTTTGCACTTCTAGGAACCTTTGGAGCAACTGCAGCTCTGGCATACCCACTCTTTGACCCTTATCCGTTTCCACACGTGACCATCCTGTCCTTTATCATCGGGCATGTGGCACTTTTGGGGAATGCGCTCCTATACTTGTTTAAGAATTATGAAGCTTCCCTGCTCAATTTGAAGAATGTGACAGTGATTACATTTTCTCTAAATGCCTTGATAGGAGTTGTCAACTTGGTTGTAGGTGGGGATTATGGTTTTTTAAATAAACCACCACTAGTGGGAAATCACGGACTATTAGCGAATTACCTCATCGTGTCCAGTGTGTTGGTAGCAGCTATCAGTTTGACTGCAAAAGTACTAGAGGTCTTTTTGCAACAAAGAGCAGAAAAAATGATTCAAGAGAAAGCTTAAAAAGGCCTTCTCTTTTTTTGATTAAATATACAAAATATAGCTGTAAGGATATAAAATTAATGATTGCTCCTGAGAAAAATTGTTTAAAAGACTTTTACAAAAAACCTAGAGGAAATTTATGAAAAACTAAGCACGATTGGATTTTTTGTGTTATAATATTTTGTGAATAGCTGTGTCTCGTCACAGTTATTGAAAATAGAAGTGAGAAACTTGGAAGACAGAGAGGACGCAATGTAATGACTAGAGATGGTTTTTTTACGGGCTTAGATATCGGAACTAGCTCCATCAAAGTGCTGGTTGCCGAACATAGAGATGGTGAAGTAAATGTAATTGGCGTTAGCAATGCCAAGAGTAAAGGTGTCAAAGACGGGATTATCGTTGATATTGAGGCTGCTGCTTCAGCAATTAAATCCGCAATTTCCCAGGCAGAAGAGAAGGCAGGAATTTCAATCAAGTCTGTCAATGTTGGTTTACCAGCAAACCTCTTGCAGGTTGAACCAACTCAAGGAATGATTCCTGTAACATCAGATACAAAAGAAATTACAGATCAAGACGTAGAGAATGTTGTCAAGTCAGCTTTGACTAAGAGCATGACGCCTGATCGTGAAGTGATTACTTTCATTCCAGAAGAATTTATCGTAGATGGCTTCCAAGGTATTCGTGACCCTCGTGGCATGATGGGGGTGCGTTTGGAAATGCGTGGTTTACTTTACACAGGACCTCGTACCATTCTTCATAACCTTCGTAAAACCGTGGAGCGCGTGGGAATCCATGTTGACAACGTCATCATCTCACCATTAGCGATTGTAAATTCAGTTCTCAATGAGGGAGAACGTGAGTTTGGCGCGACAGTGATTGATATGGGTGGTGGACAGACTACAGTTGCAACCATTCGCAATCAAGAATTGCAATTTACAAATATCTACCAAGAAGGTGGAGAATATGTCACTAAAGACATTTCCAAAGTCTTAAAAACTTCCCAAAAAATCGCAGAAAGTTTGAAACTAAACTATGGTGAAGCTTATGTTCCACTAGCAAGTAACGAGACTTTCCAAGTTGAAGTCATTGGTGAAGTAGAGCCCGTTGAAGTGACAGAAAGTTACTTGGCAGAAATTATCTCAGCACGTATCAAACATATTTTTGATCAAATTAAACAGGAGTTAGACAGAAGACACTTGTTGGATCTACCAGGTGGTATCGTTCTGATCGGCGGAAATGCGATTTTACCAGGAGTTGTCGAATTGGCGCAAGAAGTGTTTGGTGTTCGAGTGAAACTCTATGTGCCAAATCAAGTGGGGATTCGCAACCCTGCTTTTGCACATGTAATCAGCTTGTCTGAGTTTGCAGGTAAATTGACAGAAGTGAATCTTCTGGCCCAAAAGGCAGTCAGAGGAGATGAGTTCCTTCGCCAAAAACCAATTAATTTTGGTGTTTCAAATCAAAGTGTGACACCAATTATACAATCAACTCCAGTGCAACCAGCTACTGCAGCAACTGAAATCACACCTGACAGTGGCCTTGCTCCAAGAGACGAATTCCAAGCAAGTTCTCAAGATAAACCGAAATTAACAGACCGTTTCCGTAGCTTGATCGGAAGCATGTTTGATGAATAAAAGAGGAAAAGAAATTATGACATTTTCATTTGATACAGCAGCTGCTCAAGGTGCAGTTATTAAAGTAATTGGTGTCGGTGGAGGCGGTGGTAATGCTATTAACCGCATGATCGACGAAGGTGTTTCAGGCGTAGAATTCATTGCGGCGAACACAGACGTACAAGCCTTAAGCAGTACAAAAGCTGAAACAGTTATCCAACTCGGACCAAAGTTGACTCGTGGCTTGGGTGCTGGAGGTCGACCTGAGGTTGGTCGTAAGGCTGCTGAAGAAAGCGAAGAAGCATTGACAGCAGCGATTAGCGGGGCAGACATGGTCTTTATCACTGCTGGTATGGGTGGAGGATCTGGTACAGGTGCTGCCCCAGTGATAGCGCGTATTGCTAAAGATCTTGGTGCCCTTACAGTAGGTGTTGTGACACGTCCTTTTGGATTTGAAGGAAGCAAACGTGGTCAGTACGCTGTAGAAGGAATCAACGAACTTCGCGAACATGTTGATACTTTGTTGATTATTTCAAACAACAACTTGCTTGAAATTGTTGATAAGAAGACACCGCTTCTTGAAGCTCTTAGTGAAGCAGATAACGTCCTTCGCCAAGGTGTTCAAGGGATTACAGACTTGATTACTAACCCAGGTTTGATCAACCTTGACTTTGCTGACGTGAAAACGGTTATGGCAAACAAAGGGAATGCCCTTATGGGTATCGGTATTGGCAGTGGAGAAGAGCGTGTCGTTGAAGCGGCTCGTAAAGCGATTTACTCACCACTTCTTGAAACAACCATTGACGGTGCTGAAGATGTCATTGTCAACGTTACTGGTGGTCTTGATTTGACCTTGATTGAAGCAGAAGAAGCTTCTGAAATCGTCAATCAAGCAGCAGGCCAAGGAGTGAATATCTGGCTTGGAACCTCTATTGACGAAAGCATGAAAGATGAAATTCGCGTAACAGTTGTAGCGACAGGTGTTCGTCAAGAGCGAGTGGAAAAAGTTGTTGGTTCTCCAGTAAAACAAGCGGCTCGTCGTGAAGCCTCAAGACAACCGCACCCTCAAAATTTTGATCGTCATTTTGACCTAGAAGATACAGCAGAATTACCAAAACAAAGCCAACGACGCTTTGAAACAAGTCAATCTTCTGCTTTTGGTGATTGGGACTTGCGTCGTGAATCAATCGTTCGTCAAACTGATTCAGTCGTATCACCTGTAGAACGTTTCGAAGCACCGACTTATCAGGACGAAGATGAGTTGGACACACCTCCATTCTTCAAGAATCGTTAATCAATGGATTTGAAAAAAAATACAGAGTTCGTTTTTCAGCAGGTCGCTGAAGCTAGCCGAGAAGCCAATCGTGATCCAGCTTCTGTTTCAATTATTGCAGTGACGAAATATGTGGACGTAAAAACAGCGGAAGCCTTGCTTCCCCTGGGTGTTCATCATATTGGTGAAAATCGTGTTGATAAATTTTTAGAAAAATATCAGACGTTAAAAGAATTCCCTGTCACTTGGCATTTGATTGGAACGCTACAAAGACGGAAGGTCAAAGAAGTAATCCCTTTTGTGGATTACTTTCATGCTTTAGATTCCTTGAAATTGGCACAGGAGATTCAAAAGAGAACAGATCATGTTATCAAGTGTTTCCTACAGGTCAATATTTCAGGAGAAGAAAGTAAGCACGGTTTTTCAAAAAAAGAATTACTAGAACTTTTGCCAGACTTGGCTCAGCTAGATCAGATTGAGTATGTTGGTTTGATGACCATGGCTCCTTTTGAGGCCGATTCTGATGAATTGAAACAAATTTTCAAGAAAACTCAGGAACTGCAAGTAGAAATTAGAGAAAAACAAATTCCTAATATGCCGATGACAGAGTTGAGCATGGGGATGAGTCGTGACTATAAGGAAGCGATTCAATTTGGTTCGACCTTTGTTCGAATTGGCACAGCATTTTTTAAATAGGAGAGATCTATGTCTTTAAAAGATAGATTTGATAAATTTATAGATTATTTTACAGAAGATGGGGAAGAAACAACTGCGACTTATCAACCTCAGGATGAGCAGATGATTGCTTCATCGAGTTCAGCTTCTAAAGAACTGCCAGCGCAGTTTCAATCAACCACTTCAAAAGATGCCAACATCACTCGCTTACATGCTCGCCAACAAGAATTGGCTATGCAAAGCCATCGTACAGATGAAAAAGTGACGATTGATGTTCGTTATCCTAGAAAATATGAGGATGCAACAGAGATTGTGGATTTATTGGCTGGAAATGAAAGTATCTTGATTGACTTCCAGTACATGACAGAGGTTCAGGCTCGTCGTTGTCTAGACTATCTGGACGGTGCCCGTCATGTTTTGGCAGGTAATCTGAAAAAAGTTGCGAGTACAATGTATTTGTTGACACCAGTCAATGTGGTTGTGAATATTGAAGATATCAAGTTGCCTGATGATTCTCAAAGTGCAGAATTTGGTTTTGATATTAAACGAAGTAGAGCGAAATAATGATTTTTCTAATTCGTCTGATCCAAAATGCAGTGAATATCTATTCCCTGCTTTTGTTAATCTATGCACTCCTCTCTTGGTTTCCAAATTCTTATGGTAGTTCACTAGAACGTTTACTGGAAAAGCTGATTAGACCGATTGTTGATCCACTTCGCCGTTTACCTTTACAATTTGGAGGTTTGGATTTATCCATTTGGCTGGCAATCTTAATCGTCCGTTTTTTGGGCGACAGCTTGATTCGTTTCTTGTTGATACTATGATGACAAATAAAGCGATTTACCAGCACTTTTCCCTTGATGATGCTCCCTTTATTGATAAGGGATTAGAGTGGATCAAGCGGGTGGAAGATACCTATACTCCTGTTCTCACAGCTTTTGTCAATCCGCATCAGGAGCATATATTGAAGATTTTAGCTGGAACTTATGGACTGGGCTGTATGAGTAGTGGAGAATACATTCAAACGGAATTTGTCCGTGTCCTCCTGTATCCAGACTACTTTAGTCCAACTCTGTCAGATTTTGAAATGGCATTGCTAGAGATCCGTTATCCAAGTAGGTTTGAACAGCTAACACATGCAAAGATTTTGGGGACAATCATCAATCAACTAGGAATTGATCGTAAGCTCTTTGGTGATATCTTGGTAGATGAAAAGAGAGCACAGATTTTTGTCAATCGTGATTTTATCCCTCTGTTTCAGGACGGGATACAAAAGATTGCCAGACTACCTGTGTCGCTGGAGGAATGTCCTTTCACCGATAAAATCATATCTGAGATCAATTATCAAGAACAAGAGATTTTGATTTCCAGTTTTCGTTTGGATGCCCTCTTATCAAGTGCCTTGAAATTATCCAGAAAGCAGGCTGGTCAACTCATAGAGAAAAAATCTGTTCAGGTAAACTACCACCCCATTGAAAAATTAGATTATCTAGTAGCTGTAGGGGATTTGATTAGTGTGAGAAAGTTTGGTCGTCTGAAGATTGTCAAAGAAAATGGGCAAACTAAAAGGGATAAGATAAAACTGACTATCCAATTATTATTAAGTAAGTGAGGAAAAGTATGCCAATTACATCATTAGAAATTAAAGATAAAACCTTTTCTACGAAATTCAGAGGGTTTGATCCAGAAGAAGTAGATGAATTTCTTGATATTGTTGTTCGTGATTACGAGGACTTAGTTCGCAATAATCACGAAATGGAAAGACACATTAGAAGTTTAGAAGAGCGCTTATCTTACTTTGATGAGATGAAGGATTCGTTGAGCCAGTCTGTTTTGATTGCTCAAGATACGGCTGAACGTGTAAAGCAAGCTGCTCAAGAGCGCTCAAACAATATTATTCAACAGGCTGAGCAAGATGCCCAGCGCCTCCTTGAAGAGGCAAAATACAAGGCTAATGAAATCCTACGTCAGGCAACAGATAATGCTAAGAAAGTAGCTGTTGAGACAGAGGAATTGAAAAACAAGAGTCGTGTATTCCATCAACGCCTCAAGTCTACGATTGAGAGCCAGTTGGCAATTGTCGAATCTTCAGATTGGGAAGATATTCTTCGTCCGACTGCGACTTATCTCCAAACAAGTGATGAAGCCTTCAAGGAAGTCGTAGGTGAGGTCTTGGGAGAAGCTGTTCCTTCGCAACCAGAAGAAGAGCCGATTGATGTGACTCGCCAATTTTCACCTGAAGAAATGGCGGAGTTACAAGCCCGCATCGAAGCAGGTAACAAAGAATTAGCTGAGTTTGAAGCTCAGCAGGCTAACAGTCAAGCGGAAAGTCATGTATTAGACATCGATACGGTTGTAGAAGAGATACAGTCTCATTCAGTTGAGTCACAACATGAGGATTCAGAAATGATGGCAGAGTATTTCTCAGTATCGCCATCAGCAACTGGAACTGCTTCTTCAACTACTAGCCATGGAGCACAACAAGAATCCGTTACAATATTATAAGAAATAAATGTGAGAACAATATCTGGCCAACTATATTTCCAGCGAGTAGGAGATGGTGTGAGTCCTGCAATCCCTAGTGGTCAGATTATCCTCTCAAGCAATCCAGTCTGAAAGCAGTAAGACAGGACGTTCCCCACGTTACGGGAAAAGAGGGGAAAAGACAAAGTCTTTTTCCGAACAAAGGTGGTACCACGATTTTCGTCCTTTTTAGCGATTCGTGGTTTTTAATTTGTCTATATAATAAAGGAGATATAATGAAACTCAAAGATACCCTAAATCTTGGAAAAACTGAATTTCCAATGCGTGCTGGACTTCCTACTAAAGAACCACTATGGCAAAAAGAGTGGGACAAAGCGAAACTTTACCAACGTCGTCAAGAATTGAACCAAGGAAAACCACATTTCACCTTGCACGATGGCCCTCCCTATGCCAACGGAAATATCCACGTTGGACACGCCATGAACAAGATTTCTAAAGATATTATTGTTCGTTCGAAATCGATGTCAGGATTTTACGCCCCTTACATCCCAGGTTGGGATACACATGGTCTGCCAATCGAGCAAGTTTTGGCAAAACAAGGTGTCAAACGCAAAGAAATGGACTTGGTTGAGTACTTGAAACTTTGCCGTGATTATGCTCTTTCCCAAGTAGATAAACAACGTGAAGACTTTAAACGTTTGGGTGTTTCTGGTGACTGGGAAAATCCTTATGTGACTTTGACTCCAGACTATGAAGCAGCTCAAATCCGTGTATTCGGTGAAATGGCAAACAAAGGCTATATCTACCGTGGTGCCAAGCCAGTTTACTGGTCATGGTCATCTGAGTCCGCCCTGGCTGAAGCGGAAATTGAATACCATGACTTGCTTTCAACTTCCCTTTACTATGCTAACCGCGTCAAAGATGGAAAAGGTGTTCTAGATACAGATACTTATATCGTTGTCTGGACCACAACTCCATTTACTATCACAGCTTCTCGTGGTTTGACTGTTGGAGCGGATATTGACTACGTAGTCGTACAACCAGCTGGTGAATCTCGTAAGTTTGTGATTGCTTCAGAATTGTTGAATAGTCTTTCTGAAAAATTTGGCTGGGCTGATGTTCAGGTCTTGGCAACCTACCGTGGTCAAGAATTGAACCATATCGTAACAGCTCACCCTTGGGATACGGCTGTAGATGAGTTGGTAATCCTTGGTGACCACGTTACGACTGACTCTGGTACTGGTATAGTCCATACAGCCCCTGGTTTTGGTGAGGACGACTACAATGTCGGTGTTGCTAACGGTCTTGAAGTTGCTGTAACAGTTAACGAACGCGGTATTATGATGGCCAATGCTGGCTCTGACTTTGAAGGTCAATTCTATGACAAGGTTGTACCAACTGTTATCGAAAAACTTGGTAATCTTCTCCTTGCGCAAGAAGAAATCTCTCACTCCTATCCATTTGACTGGCGTACGAAAAAACCAATCATCTGGCGTGCAGTACCACAGTGGTTTGCCTCAGTATCTAAATTCCGCCAAGAAATCTTGGACGAAATTGAAAAAGTGAAGTTCCACTCAGAATGGGGTAAAGTCCGCCTTTACAACATGATTCGTGACCGTGGCGACTGGGTTATCTCTCGTCAACGTGCTTGGGGAGTTCCACTTCCAATCTTCTACGCTGAAGACGGAACACCAATCATGACAGCTGAAACGATTGAACATGTGGCTCAACTCTTTGAAGAGCACGGCTCTATCATCTGGTGGGAACGTGATGCCAAAGACCTCTTACCAGAAGGATTTACGCATCCAGGTTCACCAAATGGCGAGTTCAAGAAAGAAACAGACATCATGGACGTATGGTTTGACTCAGGTTCGTCATGGAATGGAGTAGTGGTTAACCGTCCAGAGCTTAAATATCCAGCTGATCTTTACCTTGAAGGTTCTGACCAATACCGTGGTTGGTTCAACTCATCACTCATCACATCCGTTGCCAACCATGGCGTAGCGCCATACAAACAAATCTTGTCACAAGGTTTTGCCCTTGACGGTAAAGGTGAGAAGATGTCTAAATCTCTTGGAAATACCATTGCTCCAAGCGATGTTGAAAAACAATTTGGTGCGGAAATCTTGCGTCTCTGGGTAACAAGTGTTGACTCAAGCAATGACGTGCGCATCTCTATGGATATCTTAAGTCAAGTCTCTGAAACTTACCGTAAGATTCGTAACACCCTTCGTTTCTTGATTGCCAATACATCTGACTTTAATCCAGCTCAGGACGCAGTCGCTTACGATGAACTACGTTCAGTTGATAAGTACATGACCATCCGCTTTAACCAACTTGTGAAAACAATTCGTGATGCCTATGCTGACTTTGAGTTCTTGACAATCTATAAGGCCTTGGTGAACTTTATTAACGTTGACTTGTCAGCCTTCTACCTTGACTTTGCCAAAGATGTTGTCTACATCGAAGGTGCAAAATCACTTGAACGTCGTCAAATGCAGACTGTCTTCTATGACATCCTTGTCAAAATCACGAAACTCTTGACACCAATCCTTCCTCACACTGCGGAAGAAATCTGGTCATATCTAGAGCATGAAGCAGAAGACTTTGTTCAATTGTCAGAATTGCCAGAAGCTCAAACCTTTGCTAACCAAGAAGAGATCTTGGATACCTGGGCAGCCTTCATGGACTTCCGTGGACAGGCTCAAAAAGCCTTGGAAGAAGCTCGTAATGCAAAAGTAATCGGTAAATCACTCGAAGCACACTTGACAGTTTATCCAAACGAAGTTGTGAAACCTTTGCTTGAAGCAGTAAACAGCAATGTAGCTCAACTTTTGATCGTGTCAGACTTGACTATTGCAGAAGGACCAGCTCCAGAAGCTGCCGTTAGCTTCGAAGATGTAGCCTTCACAGTTGAACGTGCTGCGGGTGAAGTATGTGACCGTTGCCGTCGTATCGATCCAACTACTGCTGAACGCAGCTACCATGCAGTCATCTGTGACCACTGTGCAAGCATCGTAGAAGAAAACTTTGCGGACGCAGTCGCAGAAGGATTTGAAGCGAAATAATCAGAAAGAGACTGAGAAAGGTCGCTAAAATCATAAAAACGCATAATATCAAGAGTTCAAGTGCCTTGATATTATGCGTTTTATCATGGGAAAATTTACTAGTCCATTTCCTCAAATGAAGTTCTTCCTGGCCTGTCCGTGTAGATAATTAATATAATCAACTATTCAGTTTTCTCATAATTTTATATTTCTACTAATTATAAAGAGACTATAGAACTTAAAATTATTTTTTGAAAATCAATATTTATTATAAAATTTTATAAGATTGTTTAATTTTTAGAGAAATTATAATAGAATAATACCTATAAAAATTTTAAGGAGATTATTATGAAAACAAATACACTTGCTCGTGTTAATGCTATTTTTGGTCTTATTTCAGGAATTGTATTGCTTTTAGCGCCAGTCATCATGTTTATGATGGCTGTTGGAGCTGCTGCGGCAACTGAAGACGCAGATGTAACAGTTGGGACATTGACAGGGCTCTCAATTATTTTGTCATTGGTTAAAATTGCTGTTTTAGTATTGGGAATTGTGGCTATAGTTTATTATAAAGATGATGAACGTGTTACGAATGCACCTTCTGTTTTGCTCATTGTAGTGGTGCGGTCGGTTTGATTCCACTTTTGGGATGGGTAGGTGGAATTCTAACCATTATTGGTGGTTCACTCTACTTTGGAACATTGAAAAAATTTGTAATTGAAGAGTAGTAGTTTTTTAATTATTTAGGAGAGACTGCTTCGTTTTCTGTTGAGAACAATTATGATAATATAATAAAGAGAAGGCTGAGAAGCTCTTCTCTTTTTCGTTGATTTTCACTAGCTTTTTTGTGAAAAATTGTGTAAAATGGAATAGATAAACGAGGACAACCTCGAAAAATAAAAGGAGAATCCATCTAATGGTAAAATTGGTTTTTGCTCGCCACGGTGAGTCTGAATGGAACAAAGCTAACCTTTTCACTGGTTGGGCTGATGTTGATTTGTCTGAAAAAGGAACACAACAAGCGATTGACGCTGGTAAATTGATCAAAGAAGCTGGTATCGAATTTGACCAAGCTTACACTTCAGTATTGAAACGTGCGATCAAAACAACAAACTTGGCTCTTGAAGCAGCTGACCAATTGTGGGTTCCAGTTGAAAAATCATGGCGCTTGAACGAACGTCACTACGGTGGTTTGACTGGTAAAAACAAGGCTGAAGCAGCTGAGCAATTTGGTGATGAGCAAGTTCACATCTGGCGTCGTTCATACGATGTATTGCCTCCAAACATGGACCGTGATGATGAGCATTCAGCTCACACTGACCGTCGTTACGCTTCACTTGATGACTCAGTTATCCCAGATGCTGAAAACTTGAAAGTGACTTTGGAACGTGCCCTTCCATTCTGGGAAGACAAAATCGCTCCAGCACTTAAAGATGGTAAAAACGTATTCGTAGGAGCTCACGGTAACTCAATCCGTGCCCTTGTAAAACACATCAAACGCTTGTCAGATGACGAAATCATGGACGTGGAAATCCCTAACTTCCCACCATTGGTATTCGAATTTGACGAAAAATTGAACGTGGTTTCTGAATACTACCTTGGAAAATAATCTATAAACAGAAAGCTTAGGATTCCTAGGCTTTTTTGTATCTAAGTTAAAAATAAAGGCAACTTAGCTAATTGAAAAAGTATAAAATGAGAGGAAACAGTTTATGCTGTAGCAGGTTGGATGAATTAAGTTTCTTTTAATTCGTAGCTCCAGTGTTCGTAGTTATAGGTTGATAAAATTATATCAGTGATTTCTTCTGGTTCTTCTTGAGCTCCCCCAGCAATCCAAAGAGAAATAATTCCCTCAACGCTAGATAGGAAGATTTCCAAGGCGTATTTCTGAGGGATGTGAAAGTTCTCCTCTAAAAAACGCTGGGTAGCAGTCTCTTGCTTGTCACTCAGAATAATAGTGGTTATGTACTCCCGAATAGCCTCTCGAAAGTCAATATAATGGCTTTTGGTCAGGGCGTTGATAAGACGCTCATTAGCACGCAGTATATGAAATTTTGCTATCATTAACTTTTGGGGATATTCGTTCTCCGCTTCAAACAAGCTATAACTAGAAAGTTGGGAAATAATTTCGCTTTTGAGACTATCAACCATCTGATACTTATCTTGGTAGTGGAGGTAGAAGGTGCCGCGATTAATCCCTGCCCGTTTACAGAGCTTACTGATAGAGATATTATCAAATCTTTCCTCTGATAGCAGCTGGATTAAGGCTTCTTTGATGTCTTCTTTAGTAGTAGTTTTTCGTTTCTGGGCCATTTTTCTTCCTTTTTGCTTAAATCAACACTTTGTTGATTTTTGATTATTGATTTTTATCTAAGCTCATTATATAATATCTGTGATTTGGAATCAACACCTTGTTCATTTAAGAAAACGAGTTTTGAAAAGGAGATAAACGATATGGCTTACATTGAATTGAAACACAGCTACAAGCGTTACCGAGTTGGGGATACGGAGATTGTGGCCAATAGTGATGTGAATTTTGAGATTGAAAAGGGAGAGCTGGTTATTATTCTTGGTGCTTCTGGTGCTGGAAAGTCAACGGTTCTTAACCTCCTTGGGGGAATGGATACCAATGATGAGGGGGAGATTTGGATTGATGGTGCCAATATCGCCGACTACAATTCCCACCAACGAACAAACTATCGTCGAGATGATGTGGGCTTTGTTTTTCAGTTTTACAATCTAGTCTCCAATCTGACAGCCAAGGAAAACGTGGAGTTGGCCTCAGAAATTGTAGCGGATGCCTTGGATCCAGAGGAGGTGCTCAAAGATGTGGGACTAGATCATCGCCTCAATAACTTTCCAGCCCAGCTTTCTGGAGGGGAGCAACAACGAGTTTCCATCGCACGCGCAGTAGCCAAAAATCCTAAAATTCTTCTCTGTGATGAGCCGACAGGTGCCTTGGATTATCAGACGGGGAAGCAAGTCTTGAAGATTCTCCAAGACATGTCTCGTCAAAAGGAGGCAACAGTGATTATCGTGACCCACAATAGCGCGCTAGCTCCTATTGCAGATCGGGTGATTCATATGCGTGATGCTACGGTTAAGAGCGTAACAATCAATGAGCATCCACAGGATATTGATACATTGGAGTATTAGCATGAAAAAAACATACCGAAAAGACTTGCTCCAGTCGGTGGTTGCTTCCAAGGGACGCTTTGCTTCTATCCTGACCTTGATGATGCTGGGTTCTTTAGCCCTAGTAGGACTCAAGGTGACTAGCCCAAATTTGGAACGCACGGCTGAGGATTATCTCCGTAAAGCCAATACCCTGGATCTGGCAGTGATAGCTGATTATGGCTTGGACAAAGAAGACCAAGACGAACTAAAAACCCTTCAAGGAGCAAGTGTCGAGTTTGGCTATATGGAGGACCTAACCGTTGAAAATAGTGAAGAAGCGGTTCGACTTTATTCCAAGCCAGAGGGCATTTCAACCTTCCAAGTGACAGAAGGGCGACTTCCAGAGACTGATGGGGAAATTGCCTTAGCTGATTTCTGGAAAGATCGCTATCAGATTGGACAGACTATCACCTTTAGCAAGAAAGAAGAAGGGAAGACCGTCATAAAATCCCAATCTTTCACCATTACTGGATTTGTTCAGTCGGGTGAGATGTTTTCTCAAAAAGACTTGGGAGGGGCTAGTAGTGGAAATGGAAGCTTGGCTGGTTATGGGGTGATATTAGCCAGTCAGTTTGATACAGAAGTGTACAGTATTGCGCGTGTGCGCTATGATGATTTAAAAAATCTGGATGCTTTTTCATCAGACTATAGGACCAAACGAGCTCAACATCAGGAAGAGTTGCAAGACTTGCTGGCTGATAATGGTCAAAAACGATTAGCAAGCATCAAAGCGAATGGGCAAAAGAACTTGGAAGATGGAAAAGAAGAGCTCCAAACAGCTGAAAGCAACCTTCAAAAAGGCAAGAGTCAGTTAGAACAGACTGAAAGTCGATTGAAAACTCAAGAAGAACAAGTGACCGTTTTGCCTGAGCCCCAAAAGAGTCAAGCCAAGGAGCAATTGACAAAAGCTAAGGAAGAATTGGCTACAAAAAAAGAAAAAATGGCTCAGACAGAGAGTGATCTAGCCAAGGAAAAAGAGAAGCTTGAACAACGTCAGAAAGAGCTTGATGAACTGGCAGAGCCGACTTACCATGTATACAACCGCCAAACCATGCCAGGTGGTCAAGGTTATCTCAAGTGTAGTAACGCTTCAGAAAGCATTCGTTCTGTCGGGAATATCTTTCCCGTGGTACTTTATATGGTCGCTGCAATGGTGACCTTTACTACTATGACTCGCTTTGTGGATGAAGAGCGTACCAATGCTGGTATTTTCAAGGCCCTAGGTTACCATAACCGAGATATTGTTGCCAAGTTTGTTCTCTATGGTTTTCTTGCAGGAACTGTGGGAACCGTTATAGGAACGTTTCTTGGACATTATCTCCTTGCAGGCGTGATTTCGGATGTTATAACAGCTGGACTGGTCGTTGGTAAAAGTCAGGAGTATTTTTACTGGTCTTATAGCCTCCTTGCCCTAGCCTTGAGTTGGGTATCCAGCGTTTTGCCAGCTTATCTGGTGGCGCGGAGAGAATTGCACGATGAAGCGGCCCAACTTTTGCTTCCCAAATCTCCCGTTGAAGGCTCAAAGATTTTGCTGGAACGCCTGAGCTTTATTTGGAGTCGTTTGAGCTTCACTCATAAGGTTACAGCGCGAAATATTTTCCGTTATAAGCAACGAATGTTGATGACCATTTTTGGAGTTGCAGGTTCGGTTGCTCTCCTATTTGCAGGTCTTGGCATTCAGTCTTCTGTGGGAGGAGTTTCCGAGCGCCAATTTGAACAAATCCAGCAATACCAGATGATTGTAGCGGAAAAGAGCAGTGCAGCGGAGCAAGAAAAAGCAGATTTAGAAAGTACCTTGCAAGCGGACCGTATTCATGCTTATCAAAAGATTTACTCTAAATCCATTGAAAAAGATTTTAAAGGAAAAGCAGGACTTCAAACGATCACAATGATGGTTACTAGTGGAGAAGACTTCAAGCCCTTTATCGCTTTACAGGAAAATGGGCAAGAGGTGGAGATCACTGATGGAGCTGTCGTGAGTCAAAAATTAGCTCAACTAGCAGGTGTTAAGGCTGGAGATAAGCTGGAGCTTGATGGGAAGGAAATCAGGGTCGCGGCTATTTCTGAAAACTATGTTGGACACTTTGTGTATCTCAACCGAGCGACTTACGAACAAGTCTACGGCAGCAGTCCACAAGACAATACCTACCTAGTAAAATTAAAAGAGCCAACACCATCAAATACGGAGAAAGAAGCTGCTACCTTCATGGAAAAAGCTGCTGTTTCTGGGGTGGTCCAAAATGCGACGGCCATCCATCTCTTTGAATCCGTGGCTAGTTCGCTCAATAAAACCATGGCAATCCTTGTCCTTGTTTCCGTTTTACTAGCCATTGTCATTCTCTACAATCTCACCAATATCAATGTCGCAGAACGTATCCGTGAACTTTCCACTATCAAGGTTCTCGGTTTCCACAATAAAGAAGTGACCCTCTATATCTACCGCGAGACCATGGTGCTATCCCTTGTGGGGATTGCTCTCGGTTTGGTAGCTGGCTATTATTTACATCAATTTTTGATACAAATGATTTCACCTGCCACTATACTTTTTTATCCACGAGTCAGCTGGGAAGTCGATGCTCTTCCAATCGTCGCAGTGACTGTAATCTTAGCCTTACTGGGCCTCTTTGTCAATCACCACTTGAGAAAAGTGGATATGCTCGAAGCCCTGAAATCAGTAGAGTAATTCACGGTTTTAAACAGTAAATCAGTTGACAAAGTCCCTGCTTCTTGGTAGAATAAGAACTGTCGTAAAGACAAATAACTTCTTCTTGGTTACAGGCATGCCAACCTGTCACTCGGATGAAGCCAAATAAAAAGGAGAAACATCATGGCAATCTCAAAAGAGAAAAAAAATGAAATCATCGCACAATATGCACGTCACGAAGGTGATACAGGTTCAGTAGAGGTTCAAGTTGCTGTCCTTACTTGGGAAATCAACCACCTTAACGAACACATCAAACAACACAAAAAAGACCACGCTACTTACCGTGGTTTGATGAAGAAAATCGGTCGCCGTCGTAACTTGCTTGCATACTTGCGTAAAAACGACGTTAACCGTTACCGTGAGTTGATTAACTCTCTAGGACTTCGTCGCTAATCTTGCGTCTAAAACGTTTCTATACTTCGTTGCCTTTGCCTCGATGTACCATCAGTACAATCTTCGGCTTGTCGCCTAGTCTATAAACGTTTTATCCAGCAAGAATTATGATGCTAAGGGCGTTAAAAATCCGTATGAAAATAGGGAAACGACGCAGTGTTCGATGAACACAAGGAGTTTCATCTTTTTCACTAGGATTTTAGCCCAGGCTCAAATTAGCTCTCTGATTTCAGAGGGCTTTTTCTATATATGTTTCTATCCTTGTTCATATGATAGAAATATGGTATACTTTTCATGAGAATTTTCTAAATTTTTAATTTTGTCTAAGGAGGTTTTCATGCTTTCCAAACTTTCTGGAAGCCGACAAGATTTGCAATTTGTGTTGTTTTTGGTTATTTTGCTAAGCGTTTTAGGAATTTCCCTCTTTCTAGCTGTTTCTATGGGGTCTGTTGCGATTGATCTAGGAGATACCTATCGGATCATTTTGAGCAGATTGGGATTTCCTCTTGAGATAGGAGAGGTTTCCAAGTCCACTCTTGCCATTGTATGGAACATGAGATTCCCCCGAGTATTGTTAGGTCTGATAGTAGGGGCTGGACTTTCTATGTGTGGTAGCGTGATGCAGTCTACAGTTAACAATCCCATCGCAGAGCCTTATGTCTTAGGAATTTCTGCGGGTGCAACTCTAGGGGCAACTTTGAGCATCATTCTTGGTTTAAAATTGGTGATTAGCCTTGGAGCTTTCCTTGGAGCTATTTTGGCAACAATCGCTGTCCTCATCATTGCCTCTATGCAGGGAAGGATGACGACTTCCAGTCTGATCTTATCAGGAACGGTGGTCAATGCTCTCTTTCTGGCTTTTTCAAACTTTATTATCTCAGTTGGAGCTAATGCGGACAGTGTGATGACCATTAAGTTTTGGACTATGGGCTCGCTCGCTGGGACTTCCTGGGCAGACTTGGTCCTGCCAACTATAGTAGTAGGATTAGCCTTTCTATTTTTCTCTACTCAGTATCGTGTTTTTAATGCGATGATGATGGGAGATGAGGCTGCTTTAACTTTGGGAATTCCCTTACGCTTCTATTGGTACCTTTATGTGACCATGGTGGCTGTGCTGACAGCTGTCTTGGTGGCAACTTGTGGGATTATTGGATTTGTTGGTCTGATTACTCCACATTTAGCTCGAGGGTTAGTAGGAACGAATTACAGGAGACTTTTTCCCATTGCGACCTTACTGGGTGCCCTCTTTGTCGTCTGGGCAGATGTACTTTCTCGTGTCATCATTCCAAATGCTGAGCTTCCAATTGGTATTTTCACAGCCTTAGTAGGTGCTCCCTTCTTTATCTACATTGTTGGAGGTAGGCGAAGGGAGGTGAGGGCCTGATATGGATTTGATGTGTCAGGATATCCACTTTGGACTAGGAGAGAAAAAAATCCTCAAAGGGGTTTCTCTTAAGGTTGAGGGGCATCAATTTCACACGATACTAGGACCAAATGGAAGTGGAAAAACCAGTCTGCTTAAACTCCTATATCGTCAGGAAAAGGCGGACAAAGGCTTGATAAGTCTAGATGGAAAGCCGCTGGAGCATTGGTCACTCAAAGAAACAGCCAAGCAAATGGCAGTTGTCACCCAGTTTAATCAATTGCAGTTTGATTGTACAGTTGAGGAAATCGTCTTGCTGGGAAGAACGCCCCACCTCTCTTTTCTACAGAAGGAAAGGGAAAGAGATTATGCCCTCGTTCAAGATGCTCTCGTCAAGGTGGATATGCTCGAGAAGAAAACTCGTCTCTATTCGTCTCTGTCAGGGGGAGAGAAGCAGCGAGTCTTACTAGCCCGCGCCTTGGCGCAAGAACCGACTCTCTTGCTCCTGGACGAACCAACCAATCACCTGGATATCAAGTATCAGTTAGACTTGTTGGCCATTGTGAAGAATCTCAAGGTCAATGTTCTAGCTGTCCTGCATGACATTCAACTTGCTTGTCGCTATTCGGATTATCTCTATCTGATGAAAGAGGGAGAAATCCTTTACCAAGGGACTCCAAAGGAGACCATCACCCCAGAGTCATTGCAAACTGTATACGGAGTTCAAAGTCAGGTTACTTGGACCGAGGATCAGCAAGCTATGATTCACTATTTATAAAAATGAAAAGGAAAATAAGATGAAAAAAACACTAAGCATTTTACTCGTAACAGTAGCTACCCTAACCATGGCAGCTTGTGGTAACACTACTACAGAAAAAGCTACCACACAGTCTAGCACAGAAACAAGTCAAAAGGCCAGCACAGAGACGACTTATCCGTTAACGGTCAAGACCTATGATGCTAAGGGAAATGAAGTCGAACAAGTCTTTGACAAGGCACCTGAAAAAGTTATCACCAACAATCTTTCAACCACTGAAATCTTATTGGAGTTAGGCTTGAAGGATAAAATTGCTGGCATGCTCAACCCTGACAATGCTGTAACAGGCAAATACAAGGACGCGATTGCGACCATTCCTCAAATTGGTGATAAAAAAACAGTCTCACAAGAGACAGTCCTTTCTTATGAGCCAGATGCGGTGATGGGTCGAAACATGATGTTTTCTGAAAAATCCTTGGGGACAGTTAGCACTTGGAATGAAAACAAAATCCCAGTCTATACGCAAAAAGCTTCTCTCTCAACGATTCAGCAAGATTTGGGGAATATTGTAGAAGATGTCAAAAATCTTGGAATGATTTTTAATGTGCAGGACAAGGCCAATGAATACGCAGCCCAGTTACAAGCTAAAATTGAGGCTGTTAAGAAAGCAAACCCAGCAAGCCAAGGTGAAAAGAAAAAGGCTTTGATTATGGTTGCTTATAATGACGAAACCTTTGGTGCCTACAAGTCTGCTTTGCAAGAAAGCTTGTTGAATCAACTTGGTTATACCAACGTTGCAACGGGAACATCAGGCTTGACCTTGGAAAATCTCGTGTCAATGGATCCTGAGTTGATTATCTATGTGACCAGCGACCGCAATAAAAAATTGGATGCCAACGCAGTAGAGTTGATGAAGGCAAATGCTGTTTTGGAAGGTATTCCTGCTATTAAGAATCAAAAAATCATGACTATCTCTTACGATGAGTTGATGGATTACGGTCCAGCAGTGATTGATTCCCTTGAGAAAATCAATGACTTTATCAATAAATAATGAGTTTGACTGGGAGGGAATCCAAGTCAAGGTCAGCCTTCCTTCGACCTATGACCCCAACCAAACCTATCCAGCGATTCTCTTGAATGATGGAAGCTTGGATTTCCTATCATCTCTTTCCGAATCTGTGATTTTAGTGGGTTTGACTTCTAAAAATCGCCTAGACGATTACACTCCCTGGAAGGCATCTGCTCTGAGAGATGGAGCTCCAGATTTTGGCGGTCAGGCCAACGTCTATCATGGTCATTTATTTGGTAGTCTTTTAGAAAAGTTGCAGTCGCTTTATAGACTGGATGAAGCACGTCTTGCCTACGGAGGTTATTCACTAGGTGGTTTGGCGGCAGTCTACAGTCTTTTCGGCTTTGACAAGGTCTCCTGTATCTTCTCTATCTGCGGTTCCTTTTGGTATCCTGATTTTGTGACTTATTGCAAGGATGAGAATGTGAAAAATTTGGACTGTTTGCTGTATTTACAGAATGGTCAAACAGAAGGAGCCCATCATAGCAATCGCTTGGCTCAAGCACCAGTCTATGCTGAGAAAATCCATACCAGTCTTCAGAAACGCTATCTGAACGGCCAGTTTGTCTTTGATCCTTATGGACACCATGAACAAGTAGCTGAACGATTTCTAGCTTTTTCCAGTTGGTTGGCAAAGGAATGGGAGATTGAATAAAGTAAGAGAAGAGACAAGAAAAAAATTAAATTTGAGGAGAAAATTCAGTAAAACTTTCTATAATAAAACGCATAATATGAACTCTCTGAGTTTCTTATATTATGCGTTTTTATGATTTTAGAGTTTCTTTGAATGCAGAAAAATACATGTTCTATAATGAAAAGTGACTGGATTGTCATTGGAAAGGAGCAGACGAGATTTATTAAGAATATTATAGGATTGATGAAATGATAGATATTTGTAGAAAATCACACACTTTAATCTCAGTCATTTTTATATTACTAACACTAGGAATATGTATTTTTGAAGACTGATATTTTTATCATGAATTTATTCGATAAAAGAAAATACTCCTTTATTTCTAAAGAAAGAGGGACAAAATCTTGTTGAGATGATAGAGTAGAATATGAAATTTGCTCTGAATATATTAAAAGAGAAGACCAAGAGGCCCTCTCTCATTGTTAACTATTTTTCTCTTATTATAGTTGGCAAAGAATCTAAATGGTGCAAAACTCCTTTCCTCTACCTTCTATATGAAAAGGATCTCCTTAATCTTTTTTCTTAACACCAACAGTCAAACCAGAGGTTACTGCAATTAAGGCAACTCCAAGTACAGATAAATTAGAAGATGCCTCTTCACCAGTTTTGGGTAATTCAGATACCTTATTAGAAAGTGTAGAAGTATGATAAACTGCCTTTGTACTTCCGATAGGTTTTGGTTTAAGTACTACATGCGCCTCTGTTAAGAAGTCATATTTCTCTGTTACGATGCGGTAAACACGTCCTTCTTGGACAGTCTTAACAACATGATTTGTAAAATCACGATTTAAAAGACTAGAAAATTCTTGACGAATATCAAGATAAAGCCCTTTTGTCCCCTCAACTAAAGGTTTGAAGGTCGATTCTTCGTATCTCATCCCTACAACTGATAGAGAAATATCTGCTGCTTTAAGAGCTTTCAGAGTCTCTTCTACTGTTGGAATGCCTGGAGTATCGAAATCAATGCTTTCATCAGTAATTAAGAATGCAAAACGGCGATTATTAGAAGCTGTAGACCAATCGTAATCTTTTGAGGTTGCAATATGATGAAGAGGGGCTGTAGGCTCTTCTGTTCCACCGCTTGTGTGAATAGATCTAAGAGCCTTAATATACTCTTCTACATTCTTAGTGAATTTAGACCCATTAAAATCGAAATATTGAACATTATTAGCAGACTCATACGCGATTAAGCCAAGACGAGCATCAACCTTTTTACTAGCCAAATCACGGACAAAGTTCTCGATATTCTGTACAACATTTTGAATAGACGAACCCATTGAACCTGATTTATCAATAGTAAAGACGATATCTGCAGAACCAGTCGCTTGTTTAGTAATTATTACATCTGCTTCTTTCAAAACTTTCTCAAATGTAGTTTTCTTGATAGTTTGAGTAACATTAGCTACATAGTCATCTGTATTAACGTGATCTGTAACAGTCTTTGTTGTTGTAACAGGTGTCTTTTCTCCAACGGCAGTTCCCTTAGCAGTTAAATGGGTTGTTTCAACACTTATAGAAGTCTCTGCTTTAGCAATTGCTTCTGTACCAGTTGCGTTTTCTTTAGTATCTACCTTGGCGTCTGTAGAAGTAGTAGTTACTTTAACTATATCACCAGGTTGAGCTTTATCAAGTGGTACTACAGAGACATTGACTTTATCTTGAATCTCCTTAACTGTTTCGGAAATTTGCTGATTAGTTTGAGTAGTTTTAGTGGAAAGTTCATTTGAACCTACTTGAGCAAGATCATTAGCAACTTGACTTGGATTCTTTACCTCATCAGCATCAACTTGCCCCATTGCTGTAAAGGCAGACGCTAGAGCAACCGTCAATAAAACAGACTTGCACTTCCCGAATAAAGAATGTTTATGATTCATTATAAAAATCCTCCCCTTTTTAATAATATAATATCAAAATCAAAGTAATTTGTCAAAAAAATTTCTATATAGAATGTAGAGTTTTCTTCTGATTATACAGGGATAAAGATCATAAAAATGCATAGCAACAAGTGTCCAAAAACATTGATGCTATGCATTTCTTATGGAAAGGATTGCTGGATTTTCTCTTAAAATCGAGTTTTTGTGTAGCGGTTCTCATTGTCTTAACCAAGAGACTCTCTCTTCTTATCTGGATTCCAGATAAAGCTTGCAATGAAGGTAAAGATAATCGTTAGGATACCAACAATCACAGCAAGGATGAGGGCAGGGATGCGGATAAACCACCAGAGTGGATTTGGTTTTTTATCATTGTGCCATTGCTTGGTTTCTTCGTCCAAACGTTGGAATTCTGCTTGGATACGGTCTGCAACCATTTCGATTCCTTCATCATTCATTTTCTTGATGTCTGAGATATCGATAGGATTTCCAAAGTTCATATCGACACGTTCACGGCTAATCAAGCCTTTCAAGGTCATGGGACCGGTGTAGGTAACAGGCATGATACGGACTTTGGCCATCTTGGCAATCAGGGCTACTCCACCCTTGACATCGTTTGAGTGACGGCTCCCACTTGGAAACATGATGAGAGAGCGGTCGCTTTTTTTGAGGACGTTGATAGGGTACTTGATGGCAGAAGCGCTAGGATTTTCCCGATCGATAGGAAAGGCGCCACACATACGGATCCACCAGCCAAAGATACGGTTGTTAAACAGCTCTTTTTTGGCCATAAAGATGAACTGTTTTGGCTTGGTCGCAAAAGCCATGTATACAGGATCCCACCAAGTACGATGAGGAGCGACGAGGATATAGTTTTCGTCTTGACTAGGGATTTTATCAGTGTTGTGATAGTGGGCATTGCCATTGATGGACCACAAGATCAGCATGACTAGTCCACGCAAATAAGTATAAAACATGAGATCTCCTTCGATTGTATTGCTTTTATTATTATACCTTATCAAAAGACTACTGGCAAACTTTTTCAGTTATCAGCCAACAGTTTTAGATGGGATTAGAATTCTTTTAAAAAAAATGATATGATAGAATTTATGGATAAAAATAAGATTATAGGATTAACTCAAAGAGAAGTCAAGGAAAGACAGGCTCAAGGTTTGGTCAATGACTTTACCGCTTCGGCCAGTACCAGTATTTGGCAAATCTTTAAACGAAATGTTTTTACACTTTTTAACGCTTTAAACTTTGCTATTGCTTTGGCGCTGGCTTTTGTGCAGGCTTGGAGCAATCTGGTTTTCTTTGCCGTTATTTGCTTTAACGCTTTTTCTGGGATTGTGACCGAGCTACGGGCCAAACATATGGTGGACAAGCTCAATCTCATGACCAAGGAAAAGGTCAAAACCATCCGTGAGGGTCAAGAAGTTGCTCTCGATCCAGAAGAATTGGTCCTAGGAGATGTCATTCGTCTGTCTGCTGGAGAGCAAATCCCTAGTGATGCACTGGTTCTGGAAGGATTTGCGGAAGTCAATGAAGCCATGTTGACGGGGGAGAGTGATTTGGTGCAAAAGGAAGTTGATGCCTTGCTCTTGTCAGGGAGTTTCCTAGCTAGTGGTGCAGTTTTGGCTCAAGTCCACCATGTCGGGGCTGATAATTATGCTGCCAAACTCATGCTGGAAGCTAAGACAGTGAAACCGATCAACTCCCGTATCATGAAATCGCTAGACAAGCTAGCTGGCTTTACTGGAAAGATTATCATTCCCTTTGGTCTAGCTCTCTTGTTAGAAGCCTTGATGTTAAAAGGCCTACCCCTCAAGTCATCCGTTGTAAATTCGTCGACTGCCCTTTTGGGAATGTTACCCAAGGGAATCGCCCTTTTGACCATTACTTCACTCTTGACTGCGGTGATCAAGCTGGGCTTGAAAAAGGTATTGGTGCAGGAGATGTACTCTGTCGAGACCTTGGCGCGCGTGGATATGCTCTGTCTGGACAAGACGGGCACCATCACCCAAGGAAAGATGCAGGTGGAGGCGGTTCTTCCTCTGATGGAAACTTATGGTGAAGAGGCTATTACTAACATTCTGATCAGCTACATCGCTCATAGTGAGGATAAAAATCCAACAGCTCAAGCCATTCGCCAGCGTTTCCAAGGACAAGTTGCCTATCCTGCGATCTCGAATCTTCCTTTCTCAAGCGACCGCAAGTGGGGAGCTATGGAGTTAGAAGGGCTAGGAACAGTTTTCTTAGGTGCGCCTGAAATGTTGTTGGACTCTGAAGTCCCAGAAGCTAGAGAGGCCTTGGAGAGAGGCTCGCGTGTCTTGGTCTTGGCACTCAGTCAGGAAAAACTAGATCATCACAAACCACAGAAACCGTCTGACATTCAGGCCCTCTCCTTGCTGGAAATCTTGGACCCGATTCGAGAAGGAGCAGCTGAGACGCTAGACTATCTCCGTTCTCAGGAAGTGGGACTCAAGATTATCTCTGGTGACAATCCCGTTACAGTGTCCAGTATTGCCCAGAAAGCTGGTTTTGCCGACTATCACAGCTATGTAGATTGCTCAAAAATTACGGATGAGGAATTGATTGCCATGGCTGAAGAAACAGCTATTTTCGGACGTGTTTCCCCTCATCAAAAGAAACTCATCATCCAAACGCTGAAAAAAGCGGGTCATACAACGGCTATGACAGGGGACGGGGTCAATGATATCCTGGCTCTTCGTGAGGCAGATTGTTCGATCGTGATGGCTGAGGGAGATCCTGCGACGCGTCAGATTGCCAATCTGGTTCTTTTGAACTCAGACTTCAATGATGTTCCTGAGATTCTCTTTGAAGGCCGTCGCGTGGTCAATAACATTGCCCATATCGCACCAATTTTCTTGATTAAGACCATTTATTCCTTCTTGCTCGCAGTCATCTGTATTGCCAGTGTTCTTCTAGGGCGGTCTGAGTGGATCTTGATTTTCCCTTTCATTCCAATCCAGATTACCATGATTGACCAGTTCGTGGAAGGTTTCCCACCATTCGTTCTGACTTTTGAGCGAAATATCAAGCCTGTTGAGCCAAACTTCCTCAGAAGATCCATGCTTCGCGCCCTACCAAGCGCACTCATGGTCGTGTTCAGCGTTCTCTTTGTGAAACTATTTGGAGCGAGTCAAGGTTGGTCTGAGTTAGAAATCTCAACCCTACTCTATTATCTCCTTGGTTCTATCGGTTTCTTATCTGTATTTAGAGCCTGCATGCCATTTACCCTCTGGCGTGTTCTCTTGATTGTCTGGTCTGTAGGAGGCTTCCTAGCTACAGCTCTCTTCCCAAGAATCCAAAAACTGATTGAAATTTCGACCTTGACAGGAGAAACATTACCTGTCTATGGGGTTATGATGTTGGTATTTATGGTGATTTTCATTCTAACTAGTCGTTACCAAGCTAGAAAATAAAGAAAGACTGCAATCTGTGGATTGCGGTCTTTTTAGGTGCAAGATTGCTAGCTGAAATGTGGTATAATAAGAGGTAATAGAGTTTTGGAAAGTGAGAGAAGATGATTTCAAAGAGATTAGAATTGGTGGCGTCCTTTGTACCGCAAGGTGCCATTTTACTAGATGTGGGGAGTGACCATGCTTATCTGCCGATCGACTTGGTTGAAAGAGGACGAATCAAAAGTGCTATTGCAGGTGAGGTGGTAGAAGGTCCCTACCAGTCTGCGGTCAAAAATGTTGAAAGTCACGGTCTAAAGGAGAAAATCCAAGTTCGTTTAGCCAATGGCTTGGCAGCATTTGAGGAGGTAGACCAAGTCTCGGTTATCACCATTGCTGGTATGGGAGGGCGCTTGATCGCTACAATCTTGGAGGAAGGTTTGGACAAGTTAGTAAATGTAGAGCGTTTAATCCTACAGCCTAATAATCGCGAAGACGACTTGCGCATCTGGTTGCAAGACCACGGTTTTCAGATCGTAGCAGAAAGCATCCTAGAAGAAGCTGGAAAGTTCTACGAGATTTTGGTGGTGGAAGCAGGACAAATGAAGCTATCAGCAAGTGATATTCGCTTTGGCCCTTTCTTGTCCAAAGAAGTTAGTCCAGTTTTTGTCCAAAAATGGCAAAAAGAAGCAGCTAAGCTAGAGTTTGCTCTTAACCAAATCCCAGAAAAAAATATAGAAGAACGTCAAGTTCTTGTAGATAAAATTCAAGCCATCAAGGAGGTTCTCCATGCTAGCAAGTGAAGTGATTAACGCATATGAAGCCTTTTGCCCTCAGGAGTTTTCCATGGAGGGAGACAGCCGTGGTCTGCAAATCGGCACTTTGGACAAGGATATACAAAGGGTCATGGTTGCCCTCGATATACGTGAAGAGACGGTGGCAGAGGCCATTGAAAAGGGTGTGGATTTGATTATCGTCAAGCACGCGCCTATCTTTCGTCCGATTAAGGATCTGGTAGCTAGCCGTCCGCAAAATCAGATTTACATCGACCTGATCAAGCATGACATTGCAGTTTATGTCAGCCATACCAATATTGATATTGTTGAGAACGGGCTAAATGACTGGTTTTGCCAGATGCTAGGCATTGAGGAAACGACTTATCTACAGGAAACAGGCCCAGAACGTGGGATTGGTCGGATTGGAAATATTCAAACTCAGACATTTGGAGAATTTGCCCAGCATGTCAAGCAAATCTTTGGTCTAGATAGTCTTCGAATGGTGCATTATCAAGAGAGTGATTTGCAGAAGCCTATTTCAAGAGTGGCCATCTGTGGTGGCAGTGGGCAGTCTTTCTACTCTGATGCTTTAGCAAAGGGGGCAGATGTTTATATCACTGGCGATATCTACTATCACACAGCTCAGGATATGCTGTCTGATGGCCTGTTGGCATTGGACCCAGGCCACTATATAGAAGTGCTTTTTGTGGAAAAAATCGCAGCACTTCTTACTCAATGGAAGAAAGAGAAAGGCTGGGACATTGATATTTTACCTAGTCAAGCATCGACCAATCCTTTCCACCATATCTAGTTAGAAGGTGAAGACAATGAAAAAAGTTGCCATTATTGGAGCAGGGATTGTAGGGGCGACAGCTGCCCACTACCTATCTAAAGAAAGTGAGCTAGAGGTAACCGTTTTTGACCATGGTCAGGGTCAGGCAACCAAGGCAGCAGCAGGAATTATCAGTCCTTGGTTTTCCAAACGCCGTAATAAAGCCTGGTACAAGATGGCGCGCTTGGGGGCTGACTTTTATGTGGATTTGTTGGCTGATTTAGAAAAGTCTGGTCAGAAAAACGACTTTTACCAGCGCTCGGGAGTTTTTCTCTTGAAAAAGGACGAATCCAAGCTAGAAGAACTCTATGAACTAGCCCTCCAGCGCAGAGAAGATTCTCCCTTGATAGGCCAGTTAGCTATTTTGGATCAAGCATCAGCTAATGAATTATTCCCTGGCTTGCAGGGATTTGACCGCCTGCTCTATGCTTCTGGTGGAGCGAGAGTAGATGGTCAACTATTAGTGAATCGTTTGCTAGAAGCCAGTCAAGTCAAGCTGGTCAAAGAAAAAGTGAGTCTGACACCTTTATCATCAGGCTACCAGATTGGCGAAGAGGTGTTTGATCAGGTTATTTTGGCGACGGGAGCTTGGTTGAAGGACATTTTGGAGCCTTTAGGATATGAGGTAGATGTTCGTCCTCAAAAGGGGCAACTCCGAGACTATCAGATTTCTCAAGACATGGAATCATACCCTGTTGTCATGCCGGAAGGAGAGTGGGATTTGATCCCTTTTGCAGGTGGGAAATTGTCCTTAGGCGCTACTCATGAAAATGACATGGGATTTGACTTGACAGTGGATGAAACCTTGCTCCAACAAATGGAGGAAACAGCCTTGCCTCACTACCCAGCCTTGACAGAAGCAAAATCATCAGGTGAGCGTGTAGGAATCCGTGCCTATACCAGTGATTTCTCCCCGTTTTTTGGGAAAGTGCCAGGTTTAGCAGGTGTCTATGCGGCTAGTGGACTAGGTTCATCGGGCCTCACAACGGGTCCGATCATTGGTTACCATCTAGCCCAGCTGGTCCAAGACAAGGAATTGACCTTGGATCCAGTAAACTACCCAATTGAAAACTATGTCAAACGAGTAAAAAGCGAATAAGATTTTACTGAAAATTTAGCAGATAGTTTAGGATGGCAAATGACATTCCCTATCAAAAATGATAAAATAAGAAAAAATAATCCGAGAATCGAGGAAAAAAGATGCAAGAAAAGATTTTGGTAACTGGCGGTGCCGGATTTATCGGAACCCACACTGTTATTGAATTGATCCAAGCAGGTCATCAGGTTGTTGTGGTGGATAACCTTGTCAACAGCAATCGTAAGAGTTTAGAAGTTGTTGAGAGAATTACAGGGGTTGAAGTGCCTTTCTATGAGGCAGATATTCGTGACACTGATACTCTCAGAGATATTTTCAAGCAAGAAGAGCCGACTGGTGTCATTCACTTTGCTGGTTTAAAGGCTGTTGGTGAATCAACACGTATCCCTCTTGCCTACTACGACAACAATATCGCTGGAACTGTCAGCCTTTTGAAAGCCATGGAAGAGAACAACTGTAAGAACATCATCTTCAGTTCTTCTGCGACAGTTTACGGAGATCCTCATACAGTTCCAATCCTAGAAGATTTCCCACTTTCAGTGACCAATCCATATGGTCGTACCAAGCTCATGTTAGAGGAAATTTTGACCGATATCTACAAGGCAGACTCAGAATGGAATGTGGTCTTGCTTCGCTACTTTAACCCAATCGGAGCTCATGAAAGTGGAGACCTTGGAGAAAATCCAAACGGCATTCCAAACAATCTCTTGCCTTATGTTTCCCAAGTAGCAGTTGGCAAACTAGAGCAAGTGCAAGTATTTGGAGATGATTACGATACAGAAGATGGAACCGGGGTTCGTGACTATATTCATGTCGTAGACCTAGCCAAAGGTCACGTTGCGGCTCTACAAAAGATCCAAAAAGGTTCAGGTCTTAACATTTATAACCTTGGAACTGGTAAAGGCTACTCTGTTCTTGAAATTATCCAAAACATGGAAAAAGCGGTGGGACGTCCTATTCCTTACCGCATCGTAGAACGCCGCCCAGGTGATATCGCTGCCTGCTACTCAGACCCAGCAAAAGCCAAAGCAGAGCTTGGATGGGAAGCAGAACTCGACATCACCCAAATGTGTGAAGACGCATGGCGTTGGCAAAGCAAGCATCCAAATGGATTTGAAGACTAAGATGATGATTTCAATCATTGTCCCATGTCTAAACGAAGAGGAAGTACTTCCTCTTTTTTATCAGTCTGTTGAAGCACTCCTTCCAGAATTGGGGGCAGAGATCGAGTATGTCTTTGTGGATGATGGTTCAAGCGATGGCACTTTGGAGCTTTTGAAGGCCTATCGGGTGCAAAATCCTGCGGTACATTATATTTCTTTCTCACGAAATTTTGGGAAAGAAGCGGCTCTGTATGCAGGCTTGCAGCATGCAACTGGAGACTTGGTGGTCGTGATGGATGCAGACCTCCAGGATCCTACTAGTATGCTAATTGAGATGAAAGCCTTACTAGACCAAAATGCAGACTTGGACTGTGTTGGGACACGGAGAACTAGTCGGGAGGGAGAACCCTTCTTTCGCAGTTTTTGTGCTGACATCTTTTACCGCCTCATGCAAAAAATCAGTCCAGTGGCTCTGCCCTCAGGTGTCCGTGATTTTCGCATGATGAGAAGGTCTGTGGTAGATGCTATTTTATCCTTGACCGAGTCCAATCGTTTTTCTAAGGGACTCTTTGCTTGGGTTGGCTTTAAAACGCACTATCTCGATTATCCAAACGTTGAACGACAGGCTGGAAAGACCAGTTGGAGTTTTAGACAGCTCTTTTTCTACTCGATTGAAGGGATTCTCAATTTTTCAGATTTTCCCTTGAGTATAGCCTTTGTAGCTGGACTCCTATCTTGTTTTATTTCTTTTATGATGACTGTTTTTGTGGTTTTTCGGACCCTTATTTTGGGGAATCCGACATCTGGCTGGACCTCTCTGATGGCTGTCATTCTCTTTCTCGGAGGGATTCAACTCCTGACTATTGGGATTCTTGGTAAGTATATCAGTAAGATCTATATGGAAACCAAAAAAAGACCACTCTATCTCATCAAAGAAAAAAGTGATCTTTCTATTTTCGAAGGGAAAAAATAATCGGAAAAGACTATAATTTTACCTTGAAATATGCTAAACTAGTAAGTGTGGGAATAAAGAGAAAAATCATCAACATTCATTCCCTGTACATTACGATGGATCTTTGAGAAGTGCACGTGTAGGGCACTGTTTGATAGCCTCCAGAACATCGCTGGTCTCAGCGATTTCTCTTTGCAGTTCATCAGGATCATCATAAAAGCGAACGATCCCATTATCATGGTAATCAAAGAGTTCAGAGTAGGTCTGGCAAAGCCCACAGGCGATGCACCGTTCGGGTATAAGTGTGACTTTCATATTTATATTGTAATAAGAAAATGTAAAAAATACAAGGAGTAAGGTATGGCAAAAGAACCGTGGCAAGAAGATATTTATGACAACAGAGAAGAAGAAACAAGATTAGAGCGTCGTCACCGTAAACAAAAAGGGACAGGTGTTGTTGCTAATCGTGTCTTGACCATTCTAGCTAGCCTCTTCTTTGTAATCGTTGTAGCGATGGTTGTCGTATTGATTTACCTTTCTACTGGAGGAAGCAATCGTACATCATCTTTAAAGGACTTCTATGATGCATCGTCTCCTTCTACAAGTTCAAGTTCTAAAGTGGAAGAATCATCATCTTCAAGTAGCAAGGTAGAGGAAACAGCTTCTTCTGAATCAACACCTTCACAGAGCAGTTCGGAAGAACATACTACAGAGGGTGAAGGAACACTTACAGTACAGCCTGGAGAGGGAGAAGCAGCTCTTGCTCAACGTGCAGGGATTTCCATTGCCCAGCTAGAAGCCCTAAATCCTTCTCACATGTCATCTGGATCTTGGTTTGCCAACCCAGGTGATGTGATTAAGACAAGATAGGAGTCGGTCATGAAGACTATTCAAATTGCTATCGATGGTCCAGCTTCGAGTGGTAAGAGTACGGTCGCAAAGATTGTCGCTAAAGATTTTGGTTACACTTATCTGGATACAGGTGCTATGTACCGTGCTGCGACTTATATAGCGCTCAAGCATCAGTTGGATGCAGGAAATGTAGACCAACTTCTTGAGCTTCTTAACCAACACCCCATTAGTTTTGGTCGTTCAGAAACAGGTGAGCAACTTGTTTTTGTAGGGGATGTTGAGATTACTCATCCGATTCGTGAAAATGAAGTAACCAACAAGGTTTCAAGCATTGCTGCCATTCCAGAAGTACGTAAGAAACTGGTTTCGCTCCAGCAAGAGATTGCTCAGCAAGGTGGTATCGTCATGGATGGGCGTGATATCGGGACAGTTGTTTTACCACAAGCTGAACTCAAGATTTTCCTAGTGGCTTCTGTTGAAGAAAGAGCAGAGCGTCGTTACAAGGAAAATATTGCTAAAGGGATTGAAACAGACCTTGAAACGCTGAAAGAAGAGATTGCGGCACGTGACTACAAGGATAGTCATCGTGAAACCTCACCTCTCAAACAGGCTGAGGATGCAGTTTACCTTGACACAACTGGACTGAGTATCCAGGAAGTGGTCGAAAAAATCGAATCAGAAGCAAAAAAATATATGTCCTAGGGACGAGAGGAGCAGGCTAAATGAAGCCTGCTCCTTTTCTCTCTTTTGCGCGCGTTTCAAAACAGCCTTTTTGGGAGAATTTTGATAAAATAGTAGTATCAATAAAAAGGACGGAAGCATGACAAAGAAAATCATAGCCATTTGGGCCCAAGATGAAAAAGGTGTGATTGGGAAGGAAGATCGTCTCCCTTGGCATTTGCCAGCAGAGTTGCAACATTTTAAGGAAACAACTTTAAATCATGCTATACTGATGGGGCGAGTGACCTTTGATGGCATGGGACGTCGTCTGCTTCCAAAACGGCAAACCCTGATTTTAACGCGCAATAGCGAAGAAGTCATAGATGGGGCGCTCGTATTTCAAGATGTGGAGTCTGTTTTAGCGTGGTATCAGAGTCAAGAAAAAAATCTCTATATCATTGGCGGAAAGCAGATTTTTCAGGCTTTTGAGCCGTATTTAGATGAAATCATCGTGACACAGATTCATGCTCAGGTGGAGGGAGATACCTATTTTCCTGAGGAATTTGACTTGTCTCATTTTGAGACAGTAGCAAGCAAATCTTACACCCGAGATGAGAAAAACGACTATGATTTTACCATCGAATACCGAGATAGAAAGGAAGTCTAATGGAGCGCAGTATATTTGGATTTTTTACAGCTTTTTTGTGTGTGATCTGTATTTTGACTGGAGCACAGGCTTTTCGTAAGAAGCGCTATGGACTGTCTGCTTTACTCTGGTTGAATGCTTTTACCAATCTGGTGAACAGTGTCCACGCTTTTTATATGACCTTATTTTAGATAGAATGATAAATTAGAATGGAAGGAAATCATGCCTACAAATAGGAAAAATGATATGATGGTTTATTGCTCATTTTGTGGCAAAAGCCAAGAAGAAGTAAAGAAAATAATCGCTGGGAACAACGCCTTTATCTGTAATGAATGTGTGGAGTTGGCCCAGGAAATCATTCGGGAGGAGTTGGCCGAGGAAGTTTTGGCAGACTTGTCTGAAGTACCAAAACCAATCGAACTCCTCAATATCTTAAACCACTATGTGATTGGTCAAGATCGTGCCAAACGTGCCTTGGCAGTGGCTGTATATAACCACTACAAACGCATCAATTTCCACGATACGCGTGAAGAGTCAGAAGATGTGGATTTGCAGAAGTCAAATATCTTGATGATTGGCCCAACTGGTTCAGGGAAAACTTTCTTGGCTCAGACTTTGGCTAAGAGCTTGAACGTGCCTTTTGCTATTGCAGATGCGACAGCTCTGACTGAAGCTGGGTATGTGGGTGAGGACGTGGAAAATATCCTCCTCAAACTCTTGCAGGCTGCTGACTTTAACATCGAACGTGCAGAACGTGGGATTATCTACGTGGATGAAATTGACAAAATTGCCAAGAAAAGCGAGAATGTGTCTATCACACGTGACGTTTCGGGTGAAGGGGTGCAACAAGCCCTTCTCAAGATTATCGAGGGAACTGTAGCCAGTGTACCACCTCAAGGTGGACGTAAACATCCACAACAAGAGATGATCCAGGTAGATACCAAGAATATCCTCTTCATCGTGGGTGGTGCTTTTGATGGTATCGAAGAAATCGTTAAACAACGTCTGGGTGAAAAAGTCATCGGATTCGGCCAAAATAACAAGGCGATTGATGAAAACAGCTCATACATGCAAGAAATCATCGCAGAAGACATTCAAAAATTCGGTATTATCCCTGAGTTGATTGGACGCTTGCCTGTCTTTGCTGCTCTTGAGCAATTGACGGTCGATGACTTGGTTCGCATCTTGAAAGAACCAAGAAATGCCTTGGTCAAACAATACCAAACCTTGCTTTCTTATGATGACGTTGAGTTGGAATTTGACGACGAAGCCCTTCAAGAAATTGCCAATAAGGCTATTGAACGCAAAACTGGTGCGCGTGGTCTTCGCTCAATCATCGAAGAAACCATGCTAGATGTTATGTTTGAAGTGCCAAGTCAGGAAAATGTGAAATTGGTCCGCATCACGAAAGAAGCTGTCGATGGAACGGAAAAACCAATCCTAGAAACAGCCTAGAGGAGACTATGGAAATCAATACACACAATGCTGAAATCCTGCTCAGTGCGGCAAACAAGTCCCACTATCCGCAGGATGAACTGCCAGAGATTGCCCTTGCAGGGCGTTCAAATGTTGGCAAGTCTAGCTTTATCAACACCATGTTGAACCGCAAAAATCTTGCTCGTACATCAGGAAAACCTGGGAAGACCCAGTTACTCAACTTCTTCAACATTGATGACAAGATGCGTTTTGTGGATGTACCAGGTTATGGCTATGCCCGCGTTTCCAAAAAGGAACGTGAAAAATGGGGGCGCATGATTGAGGAGTATTTGACCACTCGGGAAAATCTCCGTGCCGTGGTCAGTCTGGTGGATCTCCGTCACGACCCGTCAGCAGATGATGTGCAGATGTACGAATTTCTCAAGTATTATGAGATTCCGGTTATCATCGTTGCGACTAAGGCAGATAAGATTCCCCGTGGTAAGTGGAACAAGCATGAATCAGCAATCAAAAAGAAATTAAACTTTGATCCAAGTGACGACTTCATTCTATTTTCATCTGTCAGCAAGGCAGGGATGGATCAGGCTTGGGACGCAATATTAGAAAAATTGTGAGGGAAAGAAATGGCAAAAACAATTCATACAGACAAAGCTCCAAAAGCAATCGGACCTTATGTTCAAGGGAAAATCGTTGGCAATCTTTTGTTTGCTAGCGGTCAAGTTCCCCTATCTCCTGAAACTGGAGAAATTGTAGGAGAAACGATCCAAGAACAGACAGAACAAGTTTTGAAAAACATTGCTGCTATTTTGGCTGAAGCAGGAACAGACTTTGACCATGTTGTTAAAACAACTTGCTTCTTGAGCGATATGAATGACTTTGTTCCTTTTAACGAGGTTTACCAGACTGCCTTTAAAGAGGAGTTCCCAGCTCGTTCAGCTGTAGAGGTTGCACGTCTTCCTCGTGATGTAAAAGTCGAAATTGAAGTGATCGCAGAGATTGGATAAGCTAGTTGAAGTTTGGCTCTGCCAAACTTTTTTTGATATAAGGAGAGATAGATGACAAAGAAACAACTTCACCTGGTGATTGTGACAGGGATGAGTGGCGCAGGGAAAACAGTAGCCATTCAGTCCTTCGAGGATTTGGGATATTTTACCATTGACAATATGCCACCAGCCCTCTTACCAAAATTTTTGCAGTTGGTAGAGACCAAGGATGATGACCACAAACTGGCCTTGGTAGTCGATATGCGGAGCCGTTCCTTCTTTTCAGAGATTCAGGCAGTTTTGGATGAATTGGAAAACCAAGACGATTTGGACTTCAAAATCCTCTTTTTAGATGCAGCAGATAAGGAATTGGTGGCACGCTATAAGGAAACTAGAAGAAGTCACCCTCTAGCAGCAGATGGTCGAATTTTAGATGGCATCAAGCTGGAACGTGAACTCTTGGCACCTTTGAAAAATATGAGTCAAAATGTAGTGGATACGACAGAACTCACCCCGCGTGAACTTCGTAAAACCATTGCTGAGCAATTTTCGGACCAAGAACAGGCCCAGTCTTTCCGTATCGAGGTTATGTCTTTTGGATTCAAGTATGGTATCCCGATCGATGCAGACTTGGTTTTTGATGTCCGTTTCTTGCCAAATCCATACTACCTTCCGGAGCTCCGTAATCAGACAGGTGAGGATCAAGCAGTTTATGATTATGTGATGAATCATGAAGAGTCTGAAAGTTTCTATCAGCACTTACTCGCCTTGATTGAACCCATTTTGCCAAGTTACAAAAAAGAAGGCAAGTCTGTTTTAACCATCGCAGTAGGATGTACAGGTGGACAGCACCGTAGTGTTGCCTTTGCCAAACGAATCGCTGAGGACCTTGCTAAAAATTGGCCTGTCAATGAAAGCCATCGTGACAAAGACAGAAGAAAGGAAACGGTAAACCGTTCATGAGAAAACCAAAGATAACGGTGATTGGTGGAGGAACAGGTATCCCCGTCATTTTGAAAAGCTTGCGAGAAAAGGATGTTGATATCGCTGCTATCGTAACGGTAGCTGATGATGGTGGATCTTCTGGTGAACTAAGAAAGAATATCCAACAGCTGACACCACCAGGTGATCTTCGCAATGTTCTGGTGGCTATGTCGGATATGCCTAAGTTTTATGAGAAGGTTTTTCAGTACCGCTTTTCAGAAGACGCTGGAGCTTTTGCGGGTCATCCACTGGGGAATATTATCATAGCAGGACTCTCTGAAATGCAAGGGTCCACTTATAATGCCATGCAGCTGCTAAGTCTCTTTTTCCACACAACAGGAAAAATCTACCCCTCAAGCGATCAGCCTTTGACACTGCATGCGGTCTTTAAAGACGGTTCAGAGGTGGCGGGAGAGAGCCATATTGCTGATTATCCATGCATGATCGACCATGTCTATGTGACCAATACCTTGGATGATGAAACACCCCAAGCCAGCCGTCGAGTAGTCAATACCATTCTCGAGAGTGACATGGTCGTCTTGGGGCCTGGTTCCCTCTTTACATCGATTTTACCCAATATCGTGATCGAAGAGATTGGACAAGCACTCTTGGAGACCAAGGCAGAGATCGCCTATGTCTGCAATATCATGACCCAGCGTGGGGAAACAGAGCACTTTTCAGACAGTGACCACGTGGAAGTCCTCCATCGACACTTAGGTCGGCCTTTTATCGATACGGTCTTGGTTAATATCGAGAAGGTTCCTAGAGAATACATGGATACCAACCGTTTTGATGAGTATTTGGTTCAGGTAGAGCATGATTTTGCTGGTCTTTGCAAGCAGGTTCCTCGTGTGATTTCATCCAACTTCCTTCGTTTGGAAAATGGAGGGGCCTTCCATGATGGGGATTTGATTGTGGATGAATTGATGCGCATTATACAGGTGAGAAAATGAGTTTTACAGTTGCAGTAAAAGAGGAAATTCTTGGTCAACACCATCTCAGTCGTCATGAATTGTCTGCCATCATCAAGATGTCTGGCAGTATTGGTCTCTCGACTTCAGGCTTGACCTTGTCCGTCGTGACTGAAAATGCCAAGTTGGCTCGGCATCTCTATGAGTCCTTTCTCCATTTTTATGACATCAAGTCAGAGATTCGTCACCATCAGAGAAGCAATCTTCGTAAGAATCGTGTCTACACGGTCTATACCGATGAGAGGGTGCAGGAGCTTTTGGCTGATTTGCGGCTTGCGGATTCCTTCTTTGGTTTGGAGACGGGTATTGATCCCGATATTTTAGCAGATGAAGAAGCTGGTCGTGCTTACTTATGTGGGGCCTTTCTGGCAAATGGTAGCATCCGAGATCCGGAGTCTGGCAAGTACCAGTTGGAGATTAGTTCCGTTTATCTGGACCATGCCCAAGGGTTGGCCTCTCTTCTTCAGCAGTTTTTGCTGGACGCCAAGGTCATTGAGCGCAGGAAAGGTGCGGTTACCTATCTTCAGCGGGCAGAAGACATCATGGATTTCTTGATCGTGATTGGGGCCATGCAGGCGCGTGATAATTTTGAGCGCGTCAAGATTTTGCGTGAAACCCGTAACGATCTCAATCGAGCCAATAATGCTGAAACAGCCAATATCGCTCGAACGGTTTCTGCTAGTATGAAGACCATCAACAATATCAGTAAAATCAAAGATAGAATGGGTTTGGAAAATTTACCCGTAGATTTGCAGGAGGTGGCTCGTTTGAGGATTCAGCATCCAGACTACTCTATCCAGCAGTTGGCAGATAGCCTGAGCAATCCCCTGACCAAAAGTGGCGTCAACCACAGACTCAGAAAGATAAATAAATTAGCCGATGAACTATAAAACCACGAATCGTTGATCCGTGGTTCTTTTATTATAAACTGGTCGAGTGTTTGGGTTGTACTTTTTGGTCAGGGTCAATGTAGTTAATGGCATTGTTAACAGCTGTTGGAGCTTCACCCAGTCCTGTCGCAATCAAATCAATCTTACCTTCATAGTAGCAGCAGTCGCCGATAGCATAGATACCTGCTTGGCTGGATTCTTGTTTGCTATTGACGATAATCTTGTGACGGTTGAGGTCCAGCCCCCAATTTTTAAGATTACCGACAGATGATTTGAAACCATAGTTGACAAAGAGGTGGTCTACTTCGATAGTTTCGGTTTCATCTGATTTGACTTTGGTGATTTCTAGTTTGTCGAGTGTTTTACCATCTCCAAGGAGTTGGCTAGGGACGAACGGTGTCTTGATGGTCACAGATGATTCTTGCAAGGCTTGCACACTATGTTCCAAGGCACGGAAGTTATCTCGACGGTGAACAAGAGTAGTTGGGGCGATTTTTTCAAAAGCCAATGCCCAGTCAACTGCTGAGTCCCCTCCACCAAGGATGGTCACTTTCTTGCCAGCGTATTGCTGGATGTTGGACACGTGGTAGTGGATATTTTCATAGTCCTCAACACCATCTAATTCAAGTGGACGTGGTTTAAAGGCGCCACCACCCATGGCAATGATAACTGTTTTGGTCAGGTGACTTCCCTTGTTGGTTTGAATTCTAAAACCTTGATCTTGTTTCTCAATCTCAAGAACTGTTTCATTGAGATGAATAGGGGTATCAAAGCCGTTTAGCTGTTCAATCAAGCGATTGGTCAACTCTTCTCCGGTTAAGTTTGGAAAACCTGGCACATCAAGGATTTGCTTTTCAGGGTAGAGGATGGCTGGTTGACCACCTAGCTGGGGAAGGGAGTCAATGATTTGGACTTTGGCTTGGCGTAGGTGGGCGTAAAAGGCAGCAAAGAGCCCAACAGGACCGCCACCTACAATAGTAATATCATAGAGTTGAGACATGATTTCTCCTTCATTTTTTCTAATCAGTTTATTTTATCATATTTTTGCTTAATTTAAAATGAGGTAGGATAGGGAAAAAATGGGCAAAAAATGGTATAATGGTACAGAAAGTGTTTTGACAGGGAGGAGGCCAGGGATGAATTTTCAACAATTATCCAATTTGCAATACTGGACGAGTTTGTTTTCAAGTCCTTGGACTATAGTCATCAATCTGATTGATATTCTCATTGTGACTTATATTTTATATCATTTTACCAAAGCGATTGCAGGGACCAAAATCATGATATTGGTGCGGGGAGTCTTGGTCTTTATTTTAGGTCAGATTCTGTCCAATATGATTGGTTTAACAACTATTTCCTGGTTGATCAATCAGATCATCACCTACGGGGTGATTGCAGCGGTGGTTATCTTTTCACCAGAGATTCGAACAGGTTTGGAGCGATTGGGCCGGGCTACTGATTTCTTCTCCAATGCCCCTATCAGTGCGGAAGAGCAAATGGTTCGTGCATTTGTGAAATCAGTTGAATACATGAGTCCTCGTAAGATTGGGGCGCTTGTAGTGGTTCAGAGAGTGAGAACCTTGCAGGAATACATCTCGACAGGGATCCCTTTAGATGCTAAAATTTCGGCTGAATTGCTTATCAATATTTTCATTCCCAATACTCCCTTGCATGATGGTGCTGTTATTATCAAGGAAGACCGGATTGCTGTAACTTCAGCCTATCTACCCCTGACTGAAGATACCGGGATTTCCAAGGAGTTTGGAACGCGTCACAGAGCGGCAATCGGTTTGTCGGAAGTGTCAGATGCTCTTACCTTTGTGGTTTCGGAAGAAACGGGTGGAATCTCAATCACCTATAATGGAGTCTTTAAGCACGATTTAACCTTGGAAGAGTTTGAATCGGAGTTAAGAAGAATCTTACTTCCAAAATCAGAGAAAAAGCAAGGTCTGAAAGAGCGCTTGCTAGGAGGATTGAAACATGAGAAAAAATAGTCTATACATCATTTCTTCCTTCTTTTTCGCCTGCATTCTCTTTATCTATGCAACATTGACAAACTATCAGAATAGCAACAGTGCCAGACAGGTGCGGACGGAGACTTATACAAACACAGTTCTTAATGTCCCAATTGATATTCAGTATGACAGTGATCAGTATTTTATCAGTGGTTTTACATCTGAGGTGACGGTCTTTCTAACAGGGTCAAACAGAGTTGCTTTGGCGAGTGAGATGCAGGAAAGCACCCGCAAATTTAAGGTGACAGCTGATCTTTCTGATGCCAGTGTAGGAACCATCGAAGTTCCTCTAACCATTGAAAATCTTCCGAGCGGTTTGACGGCTGTTGCGACACCGCAAAAGATAACAGTGAAGGTCGGTAAAAAAGCAAAACGAGACAATGTCATTGTTGTGCCGGAGATTGACCCTAGTCAGATTGATTCTCGCGTGAAAATCGATACAGTTACTGTATCAGATGAAAAAGTAACGGTTATTAGTGATGAGGAAACCCTCTCCAAAGTAGATCGTGTCATTGCCATCTTACCGACGAGTGAACGGATAACTAGAAACTACTCGTCCTCTGTTCCTCTACAAGCAGTCGATAAAAATGGAAATGTCTTACCAAGCGTCATTATGCCGTTTGACACAACTATGAAAATTACAACAAAAACAGCAACGTCTAGTTCAAGTAACTCGTCAACAAGTTCCTCAGAAGGCAGTTCGTCTTCAACGAGTTCAGAAACAAAATCAGATTCGTCTAAACAATAATAAATAATAGAAAAGGATGATAAATAAAATGGGTAAATATTTTGGGACCGATGGAGTCCGTGGAGAAGCAAACGTAGAACTGACACCAGAATTGGCTTTTAAACTAGGCCGTTTTGGTGGATATGTCCTCAGTCAACACGAAACAGAAGCCCCTAAAGTCTTTGTAGGACGTGATACACGTATCTCAGGAAAAATGTTAGAATCAGCCTTGGTGGCAGGTCTTCTCTCTGTAGGGATTCACGTCTACAAACTTGGTGTCCTTGCAACACCAGCAGTAGCTTACTTGGTCAAAACTGAGGGAGCTAGTGCGGGTGTCATGATTTCAGCGAGCCACAACCCAGCCCTTGATAATGGGATTAAGTTCTTTGGTGGGGATGGTTTCAAACTTGATGATGAAAAAGAAGCAGAAATTGAAGCCTTGCTAGATGCTACCGAAGACACTCTTCCTCGTCCAAGTGCCGAAGGTTTAGGAACCTTGGTGGACTATCCAGAAGGTTTACGTAAGTATGAAGGCTACCTTGTTTCAACTGGAACTCCTCTTGAAGGAATGAAAGTGGCCTTGGATACAGCTAACGGTGCAGCGTCTACGAGTGCTCGTCAAATCTTTGCAGACCTTGGAGCTCAAATAACTGTTATCGGTGAGACACCAGATGGTCTTAATATCAACTTGAATGTGGGTTCTACACATCCAGAAGCTCTTCAAGAAGTGGTCAAAGAAAGCCAGTCAGCCATTGGTTTGGCCTTTGACGGAGACAGTGACCGTTTGATTGCTGTTGATGAAAATGGCGACATTGTCGATGGTGATAAGATCATGTACATCATCGGGAAATATCTTTCTGAAAAAGGACAGTTGGCTCAAAACACCATCGTGACAACGGTTATGTCTAACCTTGGCTTCCATAAGGCCTTGGAGAGTGCTGGTATTAACAAGGCAGTGACTGCTGTTGGTGACCGCTATGTTGTTGAAGAAATGAGAAAATCAGGCTACAACCTTGGTGGTGAACAGTCTGGTCACGTTATCTTGATGGACTACAATACAACTGGTGATGGTCAATTATCAGCTGTCCAATTGACTAAAATCATGAAAGAAACAGGTAAGAGCTTGTCTCAACTAGCATCAGAAGTGACGATTTACCCACAAAAACTGGTCAATATCCGAGTGGAGAATGCCATGAAAGAAAAGGCCATGGAAGTACCAGCCATCAAGACAATCATCGAAAAGATGGAAGAAGAGATGGCAGGGAACGGTCGTATCCTTGTCCGCCCAAGTGGAACAGAACCCCTCTTGCGTGTCATGGCGGAAGCTCCTACAACAGAAGAAGTTAACTACTATGTAGATACGATTGCTGCTGTGGTCAAAGATGAAATCGGAATTGACTAAAGCCTAGAAAACTAGATGAAATGATAAAAATGTGGTACAATTGCATAGTAAATTGTAGCAATGGGAGAGAAAAATGAATCTTAAACGAGAACAAGAATTTGTTAGCCAGTATCACTTTGATGCTCGTAACTTTGAATGGGAAAATGAAAATGGAGCTCCTGAAACCAAGGTAGACGTGAACTTTCAGTTGCTCCAACACGACCAAGAAAACCAAGTAACTTCGCTAGTTGTTATATTGAGTTTCATGATTGTCTTTGACAAATTTGTCATCAGCGGGACGATTTCCCAAGTGAACCACGTGGAAGGTCGTATTGTCAACGAACCAAGCGAATTTAACCAAGAAGAAGTTGAAACCTTGGCACGTCCATGCTTGAACATGCTCAACCGTTTGACGTATGAAGTAACAGAAATCGCCTTGGATCTTCCAGGGATCAATTTGGAGTTTTAGTCATGAAATTAGCTGTCATTACAGATTCTTCAGCCTATTTAGAGGAGAAGACGCTGCAAAGAGAGAATCTTTTTATCTTGGATATTCCTGTCAATATCGATGGGGAGGAGTATGTGGAAGGTGTTAATCTGACAGCTGAGGAATTTTATCAAAAAATGGCTCAGTCTGCAGAATTGCCTAAAACCAGTCAACCAAGTATTGCCAAATTGGATGAGATTCTTAGTTCTTTGAAAGACGAGGGTTATACACATGTCTTGGGACTCTTTCTTTCGTCAGGGATTTCAGGCTTTTATCAGAACATCCAATACATGTTGGATGAGTATGATGGCTTGACCATTGCCTTTCCTGATACCCATATCACAAGTTCCCCTCTAGGATTTATGGTGGAAAGTGCCTTTGAGTGGGCAGAACAAGGTGATGATTTTGCCCAGATTCAGGAGAAATTGGCTATCCAAATCGCTGATAATTCAGCCTTTATCATAGTAGATGACCTCGACCACTTGGTTAAGGGAGGACGTTTGTCAAATGGGGCAGCCATCTTAGGGAATCTCCTCAGTATCAAGCCTATTCTTTACTTTAATGACCAAGGAGTGATTGAAGTTTACGAAAAAGTTCGTACAGAAAAGAAAGCAATCAAACGTTTGGTGGAAATCATCAAGGAGTTGACAAAAGATGGGGACTACCGTATAACAGTCATTCATGGGAACGCTCCTCAAAAGGCAGCGGATTTACGTCAGCTTTTGATGGAGAGTGGTGTGACTGCTGAAATTCCAATTGAAACCTTTGGTAGTGTTATTGGGACCCACCTTGGAGAAGGTAGTATCGCCTTGAGCTATACACCAATCGTCTAAATTGTTCTTACAGGCTTTGTATCTTAGCAATTGAACACGGCCTATCTGCCTCTTGAAAAAAGATGCCTGTCTTGCCTTTCATGGAAAGTCAGCGCCATTCCCTATTTTTCATGGGCAGCTAACGTCCTTTGTATCTTAGTCAGGAGTAGAGATGAGTATTCGAGTAATTATTGCCGGTTTTAAGGGAAAGATGGGCCAAGCTGCTTGTCAGATGGTCTTGGCTGATCCAGACTTGGACTTGGTCGCAGTTTTGGATCCTTTTGAGTCTGAGTCAGAATGGCAGGGAATTCCTGTCTTCAATGATAAGGCTGACTTGGCTGGATTTGAGGCTGATGTCTGGGTGGATTTTACTACACCAGCCGTTGCCTACGAAAATACACGCTTTGCTCTTGAAAATGGCTTTGCTCCAGTAGTTGGAACAACAGGATTCACTAGTGAAGAAATTACAGAACTAAAAGCATTTTCTCGTGAACAAGATTTGGGTGGCTTGATTGCCCCTAACTTTGCCTTGGGCGCTGTCTTGCTTATGCAATTTGCGGCGCAGGCTGCCAAATATTTCCCAAATGTGGAGATTATCGAGCTCCATCATGACAAGAAAAAAGATGCTCCAAGTGGAACAGCTATTAAAACGGCTGAGCTGATGGCGGAAGTGCGAGAGTCTATCCAACAAGGTGCGCCTGATGAGGAAGAATTGATTGCAGGTGCCCGTGGTGCTGACTTTGATGGCATGCGTATTCACTCGGTTCGTCTACCAGGCTTGGTAGCACATCAAGAAGTCATCTTTGGCAATCAGGGAGAAGGATTGACCCTTCGTCATGACTCCTATGATCGCAGCTCCTTCATGACAGGGGTCAATTTGGGAATCAAAGAAGTTGTCAAGCGTCATGAGCTTGTCTATGGATTAGAACACTTATTATGAGATTAACGCAAATGCCTTCTGAATTTCAGAAGGCTTTACCAGTATTAGAAAAAATTAAAGAAGCAGGCTTTGAAGCCTATTTTGTTGGGGGATCTGTTCGAGATGCCCTCCTCAATCGTCCCATCCACGATGTGGATATTGCGACTTCTTCCTATCCAGAGGAGACCAAGCAGATTTTTCCGCGAACAGCTGATATCGGAATCGAGCACGGAACTGTCTTGGTCTTAGATGGGGATGAGGAGTATGAGGTAACCACCTTTCGGACCGAAGATGTCTATGTGGACTATCGCAGGCCCAGCGCGGTTTCCTTTGTGCGTTCGCTAGAAGAAGACCTCAAGCGCCGTGATTTCACAGTCAATGCCTTCGCTTTGGATGAGACAGGCGAAATCATTGACTTGTTCCATGGTTTAGAAGATTTGGAAAACCAAGTCTTGCGAGCGGTTGGGGTGGCTAGTGAGCGTTTCAATGAAGATGCTCTGCGCATTATGCGTGGTTTCCGTTTTCAGGCTAGTCTCGGTTTTAAACTTGAGTCAGAAACTTTTGAGGCGATGAAGACTTTGACTCCACTTTTGGAGAAAATTTCTGTGGAGCGCACCTTCGTTGAGTTTGATAAACTCTTGTTGGCACCTTTTTGGCGAGTGGGTCTGTCTTCCATGATTGAGAGTCGAGCTTATGACTATCTTCCAGATATGGCAGGAAGCCAGGACAAGCTCAACAGACTGTTTGATTTGGAGACTGATTTCACTTTTGAATCTTCCGAACAAGCCTGGGCCGCTCTCTTGTGGGCTTTGGAGGTTAAAGATGCGCAACCATTTTTGAAACATTGGAAGACCTCACGCCAATTTGCCAAGCAGGTTCAGGATTTGCTGACTATTTTGGCTTTGCGAGAAGAAGGAGAGCTGAGCAAGCGGGATTGTTATCGCTTTGACTTGGATTTGCTTTTGCAGGCTGAAAATCTTCGTAAGGCTCAAGGGAAAGCAGTCAATCCACAAACCATCAAAGAAACTTACCAGAGTTTGACCATTCATGACAAGAAAGAAATTCAGATTAACGGTGGAATTTTGATTAAGGAATATGGTTATCAACCTGGGCCAGATTTGGGAGAGATTTTAACAGAGATTGAGTTTGCCATTGTCGATGGAGAGTTGGAAAACGACCGTCAAGCAATCCATGCTTACCTGAGGGAGAAAAAATGAGTGATTTTATCGTTGAAAAATTAAGCAAATCCGTCGGAGACAAGACCGTTTTTAAGGATATTTCTTTTATTATCCATGACCTAGACAGAATTGGTCTGATTGGTGTCAATGGGACTGGTAAGACCACTCTGTTAGATGTTCTTTCTGGTGTTTCTGGCTTTGATGGGGATGTCAGTCCCTTTTCGGCAAAGAATGACTATAAGATTGGCTACTTGACCCAGGATCCTGATTTTGATGATAGCAAGACGGTCTTGGATACGGTTCTCTCTAGCGACCTCAAGGAAATCCAGTTGATTCGTGAGTATGAGTTAATCATGCTCAATTACAGTGAGGACAAGCAGGCTCGTTTGGAACGGGTCATGGCAGAGATGGATTCTCTCCAAGCCTGGGAAATTGAAAGCCAGGTCAAGACGGTCCTCAGCAAGCTGGGTATTCAGAACTTATCTACTCCTGTTGGGAAATTGTCAGGAGGTCTGAGAAGACGGGTTCAGTTGGCGCAAGTTCTCCTAGGAAACCACGACCTCTTGCTTCTGGACGAGCCGACCAACCACCTGGACATTGCGACTATTGAGTGGCTGACTCTTTTTTTGAAAAATTCCAAGAAGACAGTTCTCTTTATCACCCACGATCGTTATTTCCTAGATGCACTATCAACGCGGATTTTCGAGTTGGACCGAGCAGGCTTGACCGAGTATCAGGGAAATTACCAGGACTATGTTCGCCTCAAGGCTGAACAAGATGAGCGTGACGCTGCCCTTCTCCACAAGAAAGAACAACTCTACAAACAAGAACTGGCCTGGATGCGTAGACAACCGCAAGCGCGTGCGACCAAGCAGCAGGCTCGTATCAATCGTTTCCATGACTTGAAAAAGGAAGTTTCAGGTGGCGTTGCTGATACAGACTTGACCATGGACTTTGAAACCAGTCGGATTGGGAAGAAAGTCATCGAGTTTCAGGATGTTTCCTTTGCCTATGAAAACAAGCCGATTTTGAAAGATTTTAATCTCTTGGTGCAAGCCAAAGACCGTATCGGAATCGTTGGGGACAACGGTGTCGGGAAGTCAACTCTGCTTAATCTCATCGCAGGAAGTCTTGAGCCTACTAAAGGCCAAGTGATCATCGGTGAGACGGTTCGCATCGCCTATTTCTCTCAGCAAATTGAAGGTTTAGATGAAAGCAAGCGCGTTATCAATTACCTGCAGGAAGTAGCAGAAGAGGTTAAGACCAGTGGCGGTTCTACGACTTCCATTGCAGAGTTGCTGGAGCAGTTCCTCTTCCCACGTTCAACGCATGGAACCTTGATTGAGAAGTTGTCTGGTGGAGAGAAAAAGCGTCTTTATCTCCTCAAATTGCTTTTGGAAAAACCAAATGTTCTTCTTTTGGACGAGCCGACCAATGATTTGGATATTGCGACTTTGACAGTCTTGGAGAATTTCTTGCAGAGCTTTGCAGGTCCTGTCTTGACAGTTAGCCACGACCGTTATTTTTTGGATAAGGTAGCGACCAAGATTCTCGCTTTTGAAGATGGCAAGATTCGTCCTTTCTTTGGTCATTACACCGACTACCTTGATGAAAAAGCCTTTGAAACTGATATGGTCAATCAAGTGCAAAAGGCAGAAAAGGAGAAAGTGGTCAAGGTCCGTGAAGACAAGAAACGCATGACCTACCAAGAAAAGCAGGAGTGGGCAAGCATTGAAGGCGATATTGAAGCCTTGGAAAATCGTATCGCTGCTATTGAAGAAGAAATGCTGGCAAATGGCTCTGACTTTGGCAAATTGGCGACGCTTCAGAAAGAGCTAGACGAGAAAAATGAAGAACTCCTTGAAAAATACGAACGTTATGAATACCTAAGTGAGTTGGCATGATGGAAGAAAAAGTCATTAAACATAGTCCTAAGAAAATCATTTGGAATGCCGTGTTTGGCTTGACTTCAGTACTTTTCTTCTTGCTGCCTTTCTCTTATCTCCATTTGTACTCGCAAAAGGGGACTAAACTTCATACGATAAGTTTGTTATTAATACTGCTTGTCCTCTTTTGTGCTGGAGTAGTCGTTTATCAGACATACAGACTGTTAAGCTCCGATAAGGAATATTTGAGATGTACTGTCGAGGGGTTTTACTACAAACCGAATCCAAAGAAACCCAGTCATTTCTACGCTTGGGCTGATGTAGAGGAATTTTCCTTCTCTCGGATTCGAGGGAAGTATAGGGACTCCTATCGGATTGAAGTTTATTTTAAAAACAAGGAAAATGTGAAAAAACCATCGTTTCTAACTCTACTGAAGAGAAGGATTCTCCCTTTTCATCCGTCAGCAGATTTGATCATCCCGATTTTTCTGCTAGATGTAGGTCTTCCTGAAAGGGTCTATGATGCCATGAAGTACTATGAAAGAGAATGGCGCATCGAGCAAAATCGCCAAGCTAGAAAACAGACAAAACAAGCTTCGAAAAGCAAATCTTCCAAACTGTCATAGTCTGTCTTTGCTTAAAGTAGAATAATCAAAAAGGCCCTATCCACTGGATAGGGTCATTGTTTGTCTTCTTTTTTAGTTTCCTGATGAAAGATATTTTGCCAAGTTTCATGGCGACGCCAGATACTGGTGTGGACGATGCCATCTAACTCATAGCAAATGAGCTTGGTTTTCTGACTAATGGAAGTGATTTGAATATCCTTAATCGCAGCACTAAGTTCTTTTTCAGACTTATAAGCCTCTTTATCCATCTGCTCTCCATCTTGACGGATATAGAGAAAGTCCTCAGCAAGGAGTTCTTCTAGCTGATTTCCTTGGTCAATCAATTGCTCACGCATGAGTAGTTTTTTATAGACATTGTCCAAAATCTCGTCCTCAGGTATGGGAGCTGGCTCGATATGGATATCGGTATCAAAGACTCCAAAACGCTCTTCTAGCATGGATTCGACCTGGTCTGCAATCTCATGACTTTCATAGACTGATAGGTCGGGATTCATCTCTAGCGTGATATCAAGGTAGATATTGCTACCGTAGGTGCGACCTCTTTGGGACTTAACCTTACTAATCTTTGGAATCTCCATGATGGCCTTTTGGTAGTCCTCTAGCAGACGGTCATCAAAGCCATCTGAAAGACTGAAGGAAGACTCGATAAAGATATCATAGGCTGTCTTTAAGATAAAGAAGGTGATGATGATAGCGACCAATTTATCCACGATTGGATAATTAAAACTGCTGGCTAGGATGGCAATGGAAGTCCCAAGCGAGGTGACAGCATCGGAAAGATTGTCCTTAGCAGCCACCTTGAGAGCCTTGGATTTGGATTTCTTACTAAGGCGTGTATTGTAGAGATAAACAGCAAACATGACCGCTGCTGAAATGATTCCTAGAATCGCTCCCAAAGGATCAATGGGTGTATGTTCCCGACTGAGGATTTTCTGAATGGTGTCCCGAAGCACATCAAAACCAACATAGAACATGATGATGGAAGTAATCAAGCTAGCCAAATCTTCAATCTTCCAGTGACCAAAGCGATGGTCACGGTCTGCAGGTTGGCGGGCCATCCGAATCCCAATCAAGAGAGCAACATTTCCAATAATATCGGATACGTTGTTGAAACCATCTGCCACCAAACTGGAGGAATGCAGGAGGTGACCAGTTGCCAATTTTGCCGCAGACAAGAGGAGGTAGGTTGAAATACTGATAATGGCTCCACGTTCTGCCAATTTGAGATTTGACATGGATTGGTTCATCGGGCTTCCTTTCTAGTCATATAGTATTCTACCATTATACTGGTTTTCAAAGGAAAATTCAAATTTAGTCTTGTTTCATCTGATTTTAACCCTTGAAAACTTTTCAAATTTTGATATAATAGTACTACTCAAGGGAGTAGCTGGCAGAAACCTGTGATAGTGTCGTCATTCCGAATTGTATACTGAAAAGTATGTTTTCCGGCACTATCTTAAACAGCGAGACTTGTTATGATTAACAGGTCTCTTTTTGTTTGTCATAAAACTAAAAGAGAACTTGTTTTGCACACAATGTCAAGGAGGAGACACATGTCAAAAGAACAAAAACGCCAAGCGTTTTATACTCAAAGTCCTGAAGAGGTCTTGAAGTCGGTTGAAGCAACTGAACAAGGTCTCTCGTCAAGCGAAGCGCAGAAACGCCTAGCTGAATATGGACGCAATGAACTGGAAGAGGGTGAGAAAAAATCTCTCCTAGTCAAGTTTATCGAGCAATTTAAGGATTTGATGATTATCATCCTAGTTGCTGCGGCTATCTTGTCAGTCGTTACTTCTGGTGGAGAAGATATCGCAGATGCTATCATTATCCTTGCCGTGGTTATCATCAACGCTGCCTTCGGTGTTTACCAAGAAGGAAAAGCAGAAGAAGCCATCGAAGCCCTCAAGTCTATGTCTAGTCCAGAAGCACGCGTTATTCGTGATGGGCATATGGCTGAGATTGATTCAAAAGAATTGGTACCAGGTGATATCGTATCCCTTGAAGCAGGTGATGTAGTGCCAGCAGACCTACGTTTGTTAGAAGCTAATTCTCTTAAAATCGAAGAAGCAGCCTTGACAGGTGAGTCTGTTCCAGTTGAAAAAGACTTGACAGTCGAGCTCGCTGGAGATGCTGGTATTGGTGACCGTGTCAATATGGCCTTCCAAAACTCAAATGTGACTTATGGTCGTGGTCTTGGTGTTGTTGTCAATACAGGTATGTACACTGAAGTTGGTCATATCGCGGGTATGCTCCAAGATGCGGATGAGACGGATACACCACTCAAACAAAACTTGAACAACCTTTCTAAGGTCTTGACCTATGCAATTTTGGTCATTGCCCTTGTTACTTTTGTAGTCGGAGTCTTCATTCAAGGTAAAAATCCACTTGGTGAGTTGATGACCTCTGTTGCGCTTGCTGTTGCAGCCATCCCAGAAGGACTACCTGCTATCGTGACCATCGTTCTTGCCCTTGGTACTCAAGTTTTGGCCAAACGAAACTCTATCGTTCGTAAGTTGCCAGCAGTAGAAACACTTGGTTCAACAGAAATCATCGCTTCTGATAAGACTGGTACGCTTACCATGAACAAGATGACCGTCGAAAAGGTCTTCTATGACGCAGTTCTACATGACTCAGCTGATGATATTGAACTTGGCTTGGACATGCCACTACTTCGTTCTGTTGTCTTGGCCAACGATACCAAGATTGATGCTGAAGGAAACCTGATCGGGGATCCAACGGAAACAGCCTTCATCCAGTATGCCTTGGACAAGGGTTACGATGTTAAAGGATTTTTAGAGAAATATCCTCGTGTAGCTGAGTTACCGTTTGATTCAGATCGTAAACTCATGTCAACGGTTCATCCATTGCCAGATGGCAAATTCCTCGTGGCAGTCAAGGGGGCTCCAGATCAACTTTTGAAACGCTGTGTTGCTCGTGATAAAGCTGGAGATGTTGCTCCGATTGATGAGAAAGTCACTGAATTAATCCATACAAACAACTCGGAAATGGCTCACCAAGCCTTGCGTGTCCTTGCAGGTGCTTATAAGATTATCGATAGTATTCCAGAAAATCTTACTTCTGAAGAGCTTGAAAACAACTTGATCTTCACTGGTTTGATCGGAATGATTGACCCTGAACGTCCTGAAGCCGCAGAAGCTGTTCGTGTGGCTAAGGAAGCTGGAATCCGTCCAATCATGATTACAGGTGACCACCAAGACACAGCAGAAGCTATTGCCAAACGTTTGGGAATCATTGATGCAAATGATACAGAAGGTCACGTTTTAACTGGTGCTGAACTCAACGAACTGTCTGATGAAGACTTTGAAAAAGTAGTTGGTCAATACTCTGTTTATGCCCGTGTGTCTCCAGAGCACAAGGTTCGTATCGTGAAAGCTTGGCAAAAACAAGGTAAAGTCGTTGCCATGACAGGTGACGGTGTCAATGACGCGCCAGCTCTGAAAACAGCCGATATCGGTATTGGTATGGGAATCACTGGTACAGAGGTTTCTAAGGGAGCTTCTGACATGATTCTTGCAGATGATAACTTTGCGACCATCATCGTTGCAGTTGAAGAAGGACGTAAGGTCTTCTCAAACATTCAAAAGACTATTCAATACCTACTTTCTGCCAATACGGCTGAAGTATTAACCATCTTCTTATCAACCTTGTTTGGATGGGATGTTTTGCAACCAGTTCATCTTTTGTGGATCAACTTGGTAACCGATACCTTCCCAGCTATCGCTCTCGGTGTTGAGCCGGCTGAACCTGGTGTTATGACCCACAAACCACGTGGACGTAAGTCAAGCTTCTTCTCAGGTGGTGTCTTGAGTTCTATCATCTATCAAGGTGTACTCCAAGGGGCACTGGTCTTGACCGTTTATGGCCTTGCTCTTACCTATCCAGTCCATGTAGGAGACAACCAAGCCATTCACGCAGATGCCCTTACAATGGCCTTTGCAACACTCGGTTTGATCCAGCTCTTCCATGCCTACAATGTTAAGTCTGTTTACCAATCCATCTTGACAGTTGGACCATTCAAGTCTAAGACCTTCAACTGGTCTATCTTGGTATCCTTCATTCTTCTGATGGCAACAATTGTCGTAGAACCGCTTGAAGGTATCTTCCATGTTACCAAACTGGACTTGTCACAATGGGGTATTGTTCTAGCTGGAAGCTTCTCAATGATACTTATCGTCGAAATCGTCAAGTTTGTTCAACGTAAACTTGGTCTTGATAAGAATGCGATTTAAAAAGAAAGTCATCTTCGGATGGCTTTTTTTGCATTTGAGGGAAAGAATTAGAAGTTACCCCCTTTTGTGCTATAATAAAGTAAAGTAGCAAGGAGCGTAAGAGAATGGAAAAGAAAATTGTCCGAGATGTCTTATTTTTGTCGCAAGTCTCGAAACCTGCAAGTCAGGAAGACCTTTATCTGGCTAAGGATTTGCAGGATACCCTGCTGGCTAATCGCGAGACATGTGTCGGTCTGGCGGCTAATATGATTGGGGAGCAGAAGCGCGTGATTATCTTTAATCTTGGCCTAGTTCCCATGGTTATGTTTAATCCCATTCTTCTTTCCTACAAAGGACCTTACGAGACAGAGGAAGGTTGTTTGTCTTTAACTGGGATGCGACCAACAACTCGTTATGAAACGATTACGGTTTCCTATCGTGATAGTAAGTGGCAGGAACAGACCATTGCGCTGACAGGTTTTCCAGCTCAGATCTGTCAACATGAACTGGATCATTTGGAAGGACGAATTATTTAGGAGGAACTCAGATGAAACGCATACTTTTTGAACTTGTTTTTATCGCAACGACTTGGTATGTCTTTTTACCACCCTTTAATCTGACTAGCTGGGAATTCATCTTCTTTCTCTGTGGGCATCTGGTGGTGATGGGGATTTTGTTTAGTTTCCGCAAGGATACCAATCTCCTCAAAACGGTTCATGTACGTCATGGAAAGGTTGCCAACGAACTCAATCTAGAAGGGTTTCATTTTAATAAATTAGGTGGAGGATTGTTGCTAGCTGCAGGCCTTATCTTTGCCCTTGCTGGTTTGGTAAGCCTAGTGACCTCTAGCTTTTTCCAAGCCAAAAATTATGCTAATGTGGTCTCTATCACAGAAAAAGATTTTAAAGATTTTCCTAAGAGTGATACCAGTAAGGTTCCAATCTTAGATCGGAGCACTGCAGAAAAGATTGGTGACCGTTACCTGGGCTCTCTGACGGATAAGGTATCCCAGTACGTAGCAGCAGATACCTATACCCAGCTGACGGTCGATGGCAAGCCCTATCGGGTGACACCTTTGGAATATGCCGACCCGATCAAATGGTTTAATAATCAGTCCAAGGGGATTGGCGAGTATATCAAGGTTGATATGGTGACAGGAAATGCGGAATTGGTAGATTTAAAAACACCGATGAAGTATTCAGACTCTGAGTATTTTAACCGCGATGTCAAACGTCATCTTCGGATTAAGTACCCAACCAAGATTTTTAAAACGCCATCCTTTGAGGTGGATGATGAAGGCAATCCCTTCTATGTAGCAACAGTTTATCAAAAGCGGTTTGGTCTAGGAGTACCTCGTCCTTCATCTGTTATTATCTTAGACGCTACCAATGGAGAAACCAAGGAATACAGCTTGGATGAAGTGCCAGAATGGGTAGATCGTGTTTATCCAGCAGAAGAAACAATCGAGCAAATCAACTACAACGGCAAGTATAAAGACGGCTTTTGGAATGCCTTGATCTCTAAGAAAAATGTAACCCAAACGACAGAGGGATATAACTATCTTTCTATTGGAAATGACATTTATCTCTACACAGGAGTGACTTCAGCAAATGCTGACGAAAGTAATTTAGGATTTATCCTTGAAAATATGCGCACTGGTGAAATCACCAAGTACAATCTAGCATCAGCAACCGAAGAATCTGCCCGTGCTTCCGCAGAAGGGGCCGTGCAAGAGAAGGCCTATAAAGCGACCTTCCCTATCCTTGTCAATCTCAATGATAAACCGCTCTACATCATGGGCTTGAAGGACAATGCAGGTCTAGTCAAGGAGTATGCTTTGGTTGATGCAGTGGAGTACCAAAATGTCATCGTAGCAGCTACGGTAGATGAACTCCTCAGCAAATATGCCAATAAAAATGACCTCGAGCTGGATAATGAAACGGTAGAAAACATTAAGGGAATCGTCTCAGACCTTAAATCAGCTGTTATCAAGGGTGACACCGTCTACTTCTTTAAAGTTGATGGCAAGATTTATAAGGTCAAGGCCTCAGTGTCAGATGACCTTCCTTACCTTGAAAATGGCCAATCCTTTGAAGGTCAAGTTGGAAAAGATAACTATCTCAAGACCTTTAAAGTCAAGTAAAAGAAACCTCGGTATGAACCGAGGTTTTTCAGATGAAATTCTTGGTCGTGGTTGAAAAATATGCTACACTAACAATATGAAAATTTTAATTCCAACAGCAAAAGAAATGAACACAGACCATCCTTGTATTGAAGCGCTCCTCTTGAGGAAAGAAAGTCAGGCAGTCCTTGACTCACTGGCACACTACTCAGCTAGTGAATTAGAAAGTTTTTATAAGGTATCAGCCGAGAAAGCGGAAGAAGAGTACGCTCATATTCAAGCTCTAAAAAATCACAGGGCTAAACATTATCCAGCCCTGAAACTTTTTGATGGTCTCATGTATCGCCACATCAAACGAGATGAGTTGACCGAGACTGAACAAGCTTATCTTGAAGATCATGTTTTAATTACATCAGCTTTGTATGGTGTTGTTCCAGCCCTATCTCCCATGGCTCCTCACCGTTTGGACTTCTTGATGAAGTTAAAAGTGGCTGGAAAAACCCTAAATAGTCATTGGAAGTCAGCCTACGATGAGGCGATAGAGGATGAGGATTTGATATTTTCTCTCCTATCATCAGAGTTTGAAACAGTATTTTCTAAGGAAATCAGAGAAAAGATGGTGACCTTCAAATTTATGGAGGACAAGGAAGGCCAGTTAAAAATCCACTCAACTATTTCAAAGAAAGCGCGTGGGGCTTTTTTGACAGCCTTGATAGAAGGGCAAGTTCAAACTGTCGAACAAGCTCGCAAGCTCAGTTTTGCCGGTTTTGATTACCGACCTGATTTATCAAGTGATTTAGAACTCGTCTTTGTGAAATAAACATAAAACCAGCTCATTCGAGCTGGTTTTTACTAGATTAGTTGATGGCTGTAAGAAGGTCGTCAGCTTGTTTTTCAAGTGATGAAGCAGTTGCTTCTTCTAACACCAATTTTCCGTCTGCCCAAGCAGAGTCATTGACACGAGCGGCAGTAAAGTCACCAACGACTTGTGTACGGATAAATGGCAAGAGGTCTTTATAAATCGCAAAGAGTTGTTCGTGACCGGCATTGGCAACAGATGAGACAGTAACAAACTTGTCTTGGAGGGCAGAAACACCACGTGTATCAGACAAATCAATGGCACGAGAGAGCCAGTCAAGCAAGTTTTTCACTGTTCCAGGGATAGAGAAGTTGTAGACTGGAGAGAAGATCCAGATGGCATCGGCAGCAAGGACAGCTTCACGAGCGGCAGCTACAGCTGGATGAGTTGGAACTTCCAAATCTTGGCTGAAGAGGGGAACAGCTGAGTAATCAAGATAGCTAACCTCCGCTTTTCCAGCAAGTGCTTTCTCAGCTTCGAGGGCCATTTGGTGGTTGAAAGAACCTTGGCGTAGTGATCCGACGATAAATAGTACTTTTTTAGACATGATGTGTCTCCTTTAGTTTAAAATTCAAAGAGCGAACTCTTTTGTTACCATCCATGTTACAACAGATAGTACTAATTAGCAATAATTTTGCTCACAAATTTTTAAAATTTTTTAAAATGCGGATTAAGTCTTCCTTTTCGCCATCTTCCAAGATGCTGAGTGCTTCTACGATAGAATCGATATGGTCAGGAAGAACCTCTTCGATTTTTCTGCGTCCTGCAGGTGTTAATTTCAGGAAAAAGGATCGACGATCCTTGGGGTCGCAAGTTCTAGAAATCCATCCATCTCGAACCATATTTCGAATGACAACAGTCATGTTTCCAGAAGTGGCTAGCATTTTTTCAATCAAATCCTGAATGCGTAGTTCTCCCTTGCTATAGAGGGTTTCCAAAACTGAAAATTGGGTGGGTGTTAGCCCGTGTTCTTTAGCAGCCTTGGCTTCATATGGTTTAAAGGTTCGTATGGCTTTGTTGAGGATGATAGCTGTTTTTAAGTCTAATTGATTATCGGAAATTTTCTCTTTCAAATATTGTTTCATAAGGCTATTTTATCAATAATGAGAGAGAAAAACAAGAACTTACATTTTATAGGAAAAGAATCTTAGAATGTTCCTGTCTTCACTTGTAATAAAGAAGGAGAGATGGTAAAATAGACGAGTGAAACTAAGACAGAAAAAAGCAAAAAACAAGCTACTTTTACAGTATGGAATCGGCATTGCTCTGGTAGTACTAGTCATGACCACTTCCTTCCTTTATCTGATATCACTCAGCATGAAACCCTATCAAGATGCTAGAGTTGAGGGAGAAAAACTAGCCAAGCAGTATGCAGAATTGGAACAGGCAGATCAGGTTGATTTTTATAATGGATTAGAAGGTTATTACAGCGTTTTAGGACATAATAAAAAGCAAGAGGCCATTGCCGTACTGATTGAAAAGAATGACCACAAGATTTATGTTTATCAGCTTGATAAAGGGATTTCTCAAGACAAGGCAGCGACGATTTCGAGGGAAAAAGGAGCTAGCGACATTGACAAGATTACCTTTGGTCGTTATCAGGACAAGCCGATTTGGGAAGTTAAGTCAGGAAACCAGTACTATCTGGTCGACTTTGAAACAGGAGCAGTGATCCAATAAGGAGGGCATATGAAACTATCCAAACGTGTACTAGAGATGGAAGAAAGCGTCACTCTAGCCAGTGATGCAAGAGCCAAAGCATTAAAAGCTCAGGGAAAAGATGTTCTTTTCTTAACCTTGGGACAGCCTGATTTTCATACTCCTGAAAACATTCAGGATGCAGCGATAGAAGCGATTCGAGATGGACGAGCTTCCTTTTATACAGTTGCTTCAGGCCTACCAGAGCTAAAAGCGGCGGTTAATACCTATTTTGAACGCTACTATGGGTATTCCGTAGCAGCAAACGAGGTTACCTTTGCCACTGGTGCTAAGTTCTCTCTCTACACCTTCTTTATGGCTGTGGTCAATCCAGGTGATGAAGTCATCATCCCTACACCATACTGGGTCAGTTATGGAGACCAGGTCAAAATGGCAGAAGGAGTGCCAGTCTTTGTCCAGGCAAAGGAAGACAATCACTTTAAAGTAACAGTAGAGCAGCTAGAAGCAGCGCGAACAGATAAGACCAAGGTCTTAGTTCTCAATTCACCATCGAATCCGACCGGTATGATTTACTCTCGTGAGGAACTCTTGGCTATCGGAAATTGGGCTGTTGCGCATGATGTCCTTATCTTAGCAGATGATATTTATGGTCGTTTGGTTTATAACGGGAACGAATTTGTTCCAATTTCTAGTCTGTCAGAAGCCATTCGCAAGCAAACCATCGTGATTAACGGTGTATCTAAGGCCTATGCCATGACTGGTTGGCGGGTAGGTTATGCTGTGGGAAATCCTGAAATTATCGCTGCTATGAGCAAATTGACAGGACAAACAACCTCAAATCTGACTGCTGTATCACAATATGCTACCATTGAAGCCTTAACTGGGCCACAAGACTCTGTCGAAACCATGCGCCAGGCTTTTGAGGAACGTTTGAATACCATTTATCCTCTCTTGTGTGAAGTTCCAGGATTTGAAGTTGTCAAGCCCCAAGGAGCCTTCTATCTTTTCCCAAATGTTAAGAAAGCGATGGAGATGAAGGGCTATACCGATGTGACGGAGTTTACAACAGCTATCCTTGAAGAAGTCGGCCTTGCCTTGATTACAGGAGCTGGATTTGGGGCGCCAGAAAATGTTCGTCTCAGCTATGCTACAGACTTGGATACATTAAAAGAAGCTATTCGTCGTTTGCATCAATTTATGGAAAAATGAAACTCAAAATCTTCGCCTTTTTGGCGAAGATTTTTTGTAACGAAAATCTCGCGAATTTTCTCTGGTCGAACCTAGCTATCGCAGTCTATTTATGGTAAAATAGTGGGTAATGATGTCTTCGGACAAGTTAAACGAAAAAAGGAAGATAGATTATGACAAAACGTGTAACAATCATCGAAGTAAAAGACTACGTTGGTCAAGAAGTGACCATCGGAGCCTGGGTTGCCAATAAATCAGGAAAAGGGAAAATTGCCTTCTTGCAATTGCGTGACGGAACAGCCTTTTTCCAAGGAGTCGCCTTCAAACCAAACTTTATTGAAAAATTTGGTGAAGAGGTAGGTCTTGAAAAATTTGAAACGATCAAACACTTGAGCCAAGAAACGTCTGTTTATGTGACAGGAATTGTCAAAGAAGACGAACGTTCTAAGTTTGGCTATGAGTTGGATATTACAGACATCGAAGTGATCGGTGAATCTCAAGACTACCCAATCACACCAAAAGAACACGGAACAGACTTTTTGATGGACAACCGTCACTTGTGGCTCCGCTCTCGTAAGCAAGTGGCTGTTATGCAAATCCGTAACGCTATCATTTATGCAACTTATGAGTTCTTTGACAAGAACGGTTTTATGAAGTTTGATAGCCCAATTCTTTCAGGAAACGCAGCAGAAGATTCAACTGAACTCTTTGAAACAGATTACTTCGGAACGCCAGCCTACTTGAGCCAATCAGGTCAGCTTTATCTTGAAGCGGGTGCGATGGCTCTTGGCCGTGTCTTTGACTTTGGTCCAGTATTCCGTGCGGAGAAATCTAAGACTCGCCGTCACTTGACTGAGTTCTGGATGATGGATGCTGAGTACTCCTACTTGACACATGCTGAGTCACTTGACTTGCAAGAAGCTTATGTTAAAGCTTTGCTCCAAGGTGTTTTGGATCGTGCGCCTCAAGCTTTGGAAACCTTGGAACGCGATACAGAGCTTTTGAAACGCTACATTGCAGAGCCCTTCAAACGCATCACTTACGATCAAGCCATTGACCTCTTGCAAGAGCATGAGAATGATGAAGACGCTGATTACGAGCATCTTGAGCATGGTGATGACTTTGGTTCACCACACGAAACGTGGATTTCAAACTACTTTGGTGTACCAACTTTCGTTATCAACTACCCAGCAGCTATCAAGGCCTTCTACATGAAACCAGTCCCTGGAAATCCAGACCGCGTGCTTTGTGCAGACTTGCTTGCACCGGAAGGCTATGGAGAAATCATCGGTGGTTCTATGCGTGAGGAAGACTACGATGCCCTTGTCGCTAAGATGGAAGAACTTGGAATGGATCGTACAGAGTATGAATTCTACCTTGACCTTCGTAAATACGGTACAGTACCACACGGTGGCTTTGGTATCGGTATCGAGCGTATGGTAACTTTCGCAGCAGGTACAAAACATATCCGCGAAGCGATTCCATTCCCACGTATGTTGCACCGTATCAAACCATAAAAAGATTAAAACGCCATAATAGGCGTTTTTTCAAAGTGGAAGAAAGAAGAGGTGAGGGACATGTAAAGCACAGATTAACAAGTGACAAACACAAAGATACATATACACTTGTTAAAGGAGAAATGATGTTTAAACCAAATTATCGGAAGAATATCGGTCTCATGGCTGGTGTGGAATTTTTTGCCTTTCTAGGCATTACCAGCTTTTGGATTCTATTTCTCAGTCAAAACGGGATGTCGCTTTGGCAGATTGGCTTATTGGAAAGTATTTTTCACGCCACCAGTGTCATTTGCGAAATTCCCTCTGGAATGTTAGCTGACCGCTATTCCTATAAAACCAATCTATATTTAAGTCGGATTGCTGGGATCGCATCGTCTATTCTCATGCTAGTTGGGCAAGGTAATTTTTGGATTTATGCCCTCGCTATCGTGGTGAGTGCCTTGTCTTATAATTTTGATTCGGGGACGAGTGCAGCCATGGTTTATGATTCGGCCGTGGAGGCTGGATTAAAAGAGCGCTACTTATCTATCTCAAGTTTTATGTCAGGAGTCGCAGAAGGCACTCGGTCTTTAGGGACGGTTTTAGCAGGATTTTTTGTCCATGGTCAATTACACTTGACCTACTATATCATGATTGCTACTTCGATTATCGTTCTATTCCTAACATGGATGTTAAAAGAACCTAGTGTTAAAGCGCAAAAATCTGAGCGTTTAACGATGAAAAAGATTATGTTGACTGTCAAAGAGGAGTTGCAGAGAAATCCCAGTCTTTTTGGTTGGATGATTCTGTCCCAAATCATCGGAACACTGATGTGTATGTTTTATTTTTACTATCAAAATCAACTGCCTGACCTAGAAGGATGGCAGATTTCGATGGTCATGCTGATGGGCAGTGCTTTGAATATCTGGGCAGTTTATCTAGCAAGTAAGATTGGAAAGAGGTATTCAGCATTAAAACTTTTTCCAATTCTTGTCCTCTTGATGGGAGGAACTTATTTGCTGTCCTACTTTGGTACGCCACTGATTTATATTTTAGTTTATTTGATTAGTAACGCCTTATATGCTCTCTTTCAACCGATTTTTGACAACGATTTACAAAAGCGACTCCCAAGTGAGGTACGGGCAACCATGCTAAGTGTCTACTCTATGATGTTCAGCCTGAGTATGATCGTCATTTTTCCTCTGACGGGCTGGTTGATTGACTATCTAGGATTTGTAGTATCCTTTCTTTACTTAGGGTTCATTTTAGTACTAGCCAGCTTTTTGCTATTTTTCATTTTGAAAGAGATGGCCGGATTTTTGGAACTAAAAGAGAATGTTATTTCTAAGAAATAGAGTTATTTTTCACTTTTATCTTTTTTCTCTTGCCATCTACTAGCTTTTCTAGTATAATAGTTAATTGTGAGCAAACCTCACTTACCCCTTGCAAAGACTAGGGGTCATTAGACCAAAAGGAGGAACATATCAATGGCTAAATACGAAATTCTTTATATTATTCGTCCAAACATTGAAGAAGAAGCTAAAAACGCTTTGGTAGCACGCTTTGACTCTATCTTGACTGACAATGGTGCAACTGTTGTTGAATCAAAAGACTGGGAAAAACGTCGTCTTGCATACGAAATCCAAGATTTCCGTGAAGGACTTTACCACATCGTTAACGTTGAAGCAAACGACGACGCAGCTCTTAAAGAGTTTGACCGTCTTTCAAAAATCAACGCTGACATTCTTCGTCACATGATCGTCAAACTTGACGCGTAAGAAGGTAAACTATGATTAACAATGTTGTACTTGTAGGGCGTATGACACGTGACGCTGAGTTGCGTTATACCCCATCAAATGTAGCAGTTGCGACTTTTACTCTTGCAGTAAACCGTACATTCAAGAGTCAAAATGGCGAACGTGAGGCTGATTTCATCAATGTCGTTATGTGGCGCCAACAGGCTGAAAATCTTGCTAACTGGGCTAAAAAAGGCTCGCTTATCGGGGTGACAGGTCGTATCCAGACTCGTAGTTACGATAACCAGCAAGGACAACGTGTCTACGTAACAGAAGTCGTGGCTGACAATTTCCAAATGTTGGAAAGCCGTAGCGTGCGTGAAGGACATACAGGTGGAGCTTATTCTGCACCAACTGCTAGTTATACAGCACCTACACAATCAGTACCTGACTTTTCACGTGATGAAAATCCATTTGGAGCAACCAATCCATTGGATATTTCAGATGATGATTTACCATTCTAATGGACAATTAAAACTATAAAGGAGAAAAAACATGGCTCAACAACGTCGTGGCGGATTCAAACGCCGTAAAAAAGTTGATTACATCGCAGCAAACAAAATTGAATATGTTGATTACAAAGATACTGAGCTTCTTAGCCGTTTCGTTTCAGAACGTGGGAAAATCCTTCCTCGTCGCGTAACAGGAACTTCAGCTAAAAACCAACGTAAAGTAACAACAGCTATCAAACGCGCTCGCGTAATGGCTTTGATGCCTTTCGTAAACGAAGATTAAAGAAAAGACCCTTACGGGTCTTTTTTTCACGAGCATGGAAATGAGAGAGCGAGTTGAGGTCCAGTGGACCTCTTTTTCATGAGCTCGGAAACAAGAAAGCGAATTAAGACCCCAACGGGTCTTTTTTTCAGGTTCCCCGGACCTCTTTTTTCAGACTTTTACAGGACTCCGTTCGAAACGTCTACTTTTTGACCTAGTAAGATTTTCTTTCTTACTAGGTTTTTTCTTTTAATTTTTATTATCGTGCTATAATGGTAGGAGAAAGCTTTAAAGGAGCATCTTATGAAGACGACATGTTCAATTAGAAAAATGCAAGAATCTGACATTAAAGACCTATCTCAAGGATTTATCAGCCAAGGTTGGCCAAGTAGAGAGGGGATTTTAACTCGATATTTTAAGGAGCAGGAAAGTGGGGAGAGAGAAGTCTTAATTGCTGACCTTGCTAGTGCTGTAGCGGGATACATTACTATTTTACCCGATGCTAAGCAGGGGCCCTTTGCTGGGAGGGCTCCAGAACTTTCAGATTTCAATGTCTTTGAGCCCTTTCAAAATCAAGGTATTGGAAATCTCTTGCTGGAAGAAGCAGAAAAACGAGTTAAGCTCATATCGGATAAGGTAACCCTTGGTGTTGGCCTCCATTCAGGGTATGGACCTGCTCAGAGATTGTACATCAAACGAGGCTATATTCCAGATGGTACGGGAGTTTAGTATCGAAACCAACCGTTGGAAATGAATGCCACTATTCAAAATAATGATGATTTAGTTTTGTACTTATCCAAGGAATTCGAATAAGAGATAGCGAATTTTTTGAAGATATGGGATTTCTCTACTTTATGGTATAATGGAAAGAGTTAGATTGAAAGAGGTAGAGAGATGGATGCAAAATTAAAATACAAGGCAAAGAAGATTAAGATTGTCTTTTTTGATATCGATGATACCTTGCGTGCGTCAAAGACAGGTTTTATTCCAACTACAATTCCCACTGTCTTTAAACAGTTGCGAGAAAAAGGGATTTTAACAGGAATTGCTTCTGGGCGTGGTATTTTCGGTGTCGTTCCAGAGATTCGTGATCTCAAGCCTGACTTTTTTGTGACCTTGAATGGTGCCTATATAGAAGATAAAAAAGGAAATGTCATTTATCAAAATCAGATTGAGAAGTCAGATGTAGAAGAGTACATTTCTTGGGCCAAGAAAGAGGAAATTGAGTATGGCTTGGTTGGGAGTCATGCTGCCAAACTTTCCACTCGAACAGAACTGATCAGTGAGGCTATTGATCCGATTTATCCAAACTTGGATGTTGATCCTGACTTCCATGAAAAAGTAGACATTTATCAGATGTGGACCTTTGAAGATAAAGGAGATAGCTTGCACTTACCAGAGTCCTTATCAGATAAACTTCGCATGGTGCGTTGGCATGAACATTCATCTGATATCGTGCCGATTTCAGGATCCAAAGCAACTGGTGTAGCCAAGGTGGTGGAACATCTAGGCTTGAAACCAGAGAATGTCATGGTCTTTGGGGATGGTCTCAATGATATGGAACTCTTTGATTATGCTGGAATCAGTATTGCAATGGGAATTTCTCATGAAAAAATCAAAGAAAAAGCAGATTATATAACAAAAACAGTAGAAGAAGATGGCATTTTTGATGCCTTAGAAGGATTTGGTATGGTAGAAAAAGAATTGCATTTCCCACAAGTAGAAATTGAAACAGTAGAAGGTCCGCTGGCGACCATTAAGACAAATCACGGAGAAATGCGTATCAAGCTCTTCCCTGAGCAGGCTCCCAAAACAGTGGCCAACTTTGTTGCTCTTTCAAAAGACGGTTACTATGATGGTGTGATTTTCCACCGTATTATCAAGGACTTTATGATCCAAGGCGGAGACCCAACTGGTACTGGTATGGGTGGAGAATCTATCTATGGAGATTCTTTTGAAGATGAATTTTCTGAAGAACTCTATAATGTTCGCGGGGCTCTTTCTATGGCCAATGCTGGGCCAAATACCAATGGCAGCCAGTTCTTTATCGTGCAAAACCAACACTTGCCATACTCTAAGAAAGAGATTGCGCGTGGTGGTTGGCCTGAACCAATTGCTGAGATCTATGCAGAGCAAGGTGGAACTCCTCACCTTGACCGTCGTCACACTGTTTTTGGGCAATTGGTAGATGCAGAATCTTTTGCTGTCTTGGATGCCATTGCAGCTGTTGAGACTGGTGCAATGGACAAGCCAGTTGAAGATGTAGTAATTGAAACGATTGAAATTGAGGATTAAGATGAAAATCGGTGATAAGCTAAAGGGGCGTATTACAGGAATCCAGCCCTATGGTGCCTTTGTTGAGTTAGAGACAGGGGTGATTGGGTTGATTCACATCTCGGAGATTCGAACAGGATTTATCGAAAATATCTACGAAGTTTTGAAAATTGGTGAAGAAGTGCAAGTTCAGGTTGTTGATTTAGACGAATTTTCAGGTAAAGCCAGTCTATCTATTCGCACTCTGGAGGAAGAAAAACACCAACTACCAAGACGGAGACGTTTTTCAAATGATCGTATCAAGCACGGTTTTGCACCACTTGGGCGAATGATGCCAATCTGGACAAAGGAAGCCCTCAACAATCTGAGAGAGAAAAACTAGTCTATTAGATTTCGTATTTTTAAAATCAATATATGGAAGAACAATTATTAAAACCAGGAGAGCGCATCAATCAGCTCTTTTCGACAGATATCAAAATCATCCAAAACAAAGAGGTGTTTAGCTATTCGGTGGATAGTGTTCTCTTGTCGCGCTTTCCTCGCTTTCCTAAAAATGGCTTAATTGTGGATTTTTGTGCTGGCAATGGTGCAGTAGGACTTTTTGCAAGTAGTCGTACCAAGGCAAAAATTCTCTCTGTGGAGATTCAGGAGCGCTTGGCGGATATGGCAGAGCGTTCGGTTCAGTTGAATGGCTTGGAAGAGCAGATGCAGGTTATCTGCGATGATTTGAAAAATATGCCTGCTCATATCCAAGGAAGTAAGGTGGATATGATTTTGTGCAATCCGCCTTATTTCAAGGTGGATCCGCATTCTAATTTGAACGAAAGTGAACACTACCTTCTGGCCAGACACGAAATTACGACTAACCTGAAAGAAATTTGCCGTAGTGCTCAGAGTATTCTCAAGTCTAATGGCCGTTTAGCTATGGTTCATCGTCCTGATCGACTCTTGGATATCTTGGATATGCTTCAACGCCATAATTTGGCACCTAAGCGCCTGCAATTTGTCTATCCTAAACGTGAGAAGGAGGCCAATATGCTCTTAATCGAAGCTATCAAGGATGGATCGACCAGTGGCTTTAAGGTCTTGCCACCACTCATCGTTCACAATGATGATGGTTCTTATACACCAGAAATTCAAGAGATTTACTATGGATCATAAGGCCTATATGTATGTGGTGGAGTGTCGCGACGGTTCTTACTATACGGGCTATACAACGGATGTGAAGAGGCGCCTTGCCGTTCATAATAGTGGTAAGGGAGCCAAGTATACTCGAGCTCGCTTGCCAGTCAAACTCATCTATGTAGAGGGTTTTGCCAGTAAGGAAGAAGCCATGTCTGCCGAAGCTCTCCTCAAACGCAAGAAACGTCTACAGAAAGAACGATTTTTATCCGAAAATCAAGAGAAAAATCTAGTCAACCATATTGATGTCTAACGAGGAGTCTTTGGGCTCCTCTTACTTTTGTCAAAAGAGGAAAAAAGTGCTACAATAAGATGAATAAATTAAATGAGGTATTATCATGTCTAAGATTCTAGTATTTGGTCACCAAAATCCAGACTCAGATGCCATCGGGTCATCTGTAGCCTTTGCTTACCTTGCAAAAGAAGCTTATGGATTGGACACAGAAGCAGTTGCTCTCGGTACTCCAAACGAAGAAACAGCCTTCGTTTTGAACTATTTTGGTGTGAAAGCACCGCGTGTTATCACATCAGCTAAAGCAGAAGGTGCAGAACAAGTCATCTTGACTGACCACAATGAATTCCAACAGTCTGTATCAGACATCGCTGAAGTAGAAGTTTATGGTGTTGTGGACCATCACCGTGTGGCTAATTTTGAGACTGCCAGCCCACTCTACATGCGTTTGGAGCCAGTTGGATCAGCTTCATCTATCGTTTACCGCATGTTCAAAGAACACGGTGTAACAGTTCCTAAAGAAATCGCAGGATTGATGATTTCAGGTTTGATTTCAGATACTCTCCTTTTGAAATCTCCAACAACTCACCCATCTGATAAAGTGATTGCGCCTGAATTGGCTGAATTAGCAGGCGTGAACTTGGAAGAGTACGGTTTGGCTATGTTGAAGGCTGGTACTAACTTGGCAAGCAAATCTGCTGAAGAATTGATTGACATCGATGCTAAGACTTTTGAACTCAACGGAAATAAGGTTCGTGTTGCCCAAGTCAACACAGTTGATATTGCTGAAGTTTTGGAACGTCAAGCTGAAATCGAAGCAGCAATGCAAGCGGCTAATGCGGCAAACGGCTACTCTGACTTTGTTTTGATGATTACAGACATCGTAAACTCAAACTCAGAAATCCTTGCTCTTGGGTCAAACATGGACAAGGTCGAAGCAGCATTTAACTTCAAACTTGAAAACAACCACGCTTTCCTTCCAGGTGCTGTTTCACGTAAGAAACAAGTGGTACCTCAGTTGACTGAAAGCTTTAATGGCTAATAGCTTGAGTGATAATTGAAACGTGGAAACACTTGTTTCCATATAGCTAAAGGGGTTTCGGCTCCTTTTTTTCTAGGAGAGAAAGATGTTAGAAAATGGCGATTTGATTTTTGTGAAGGACCTTTCAGATATGGGGCAGGCCATCCAGGCTTCTACTGGGAACTATAGTCATGTAGCTATCTTTTTGGACGGTTTGATCTACCATGCTAGTGGGCAAGCAGGTGTCATCTGTCAAGAACCAGCTGAATTTTTTGAACCGACTCATCTCTATGATCTTTATGTCTATCCAGAGATGGAAGCTGACTTGGTAAAGGAAGGAGCCAGCAAACATTTAGGTGCACCCTATAACGCCTCTTTTTATCCAGATGGGTCTGGTTTTTACTGTTCCCAGTACATCGCAGAAATTCTCCCTATTTTTGAGACCATTCCGATGCAATTTGGAGACGGGGAGCAGGAGATTAGTGATTTTTGGAGGGAATATTACAGGAAACTCGAACTTCCTGTGCCTCTGAATCAACCAGGGACCAATCCTAGTCAACTAGCAGCATCTTCTCTTTTAGAATGTAAAGAAAGGAATCTTCATGATTCAGATTTTTAATCCATCTCGTTTGACTCGACAGCCATTTTTTATAGATTTGGTGGACTATCTGGACCAGCATGATGATGTGATCCTCCGAGAAATTAAGGCTCGGTTTCCAGATGTGGCAGTTGATAAACTCATGGAAGAGTATATAAAGGCAGGTTTGATCCTAAGGGAAAACAAACGTTATTCTCTTAATCTCCCTTTTCTAGAATCAATAGACAGTCTAGTCCTTGACCAAGAAATTTTTGTCAGAGAGGACAGTCCAGTCTATCAAGCCTTGCTGGAGAAGATTTTTGAGACAGAATTGCGCAATCAAACCAATGCAGCCATTTTAGTCGAATCTACAGATTTTGCTAGAGAAAAGATGACCCTGTCTAATTATTTCTACAAGGTCAAGAATCAATATCCTTTGACACAAAAACAGCAGGAACTTTATGCTATTTTAGGAGATATCAATCCTGAGTATGCTCTCAAGTATATGACAACGTTTTTGCTCAAGTTCCTCAAAAAGGACCAGCTCATGCAGAAACGGCGTGATATCTTCGTTGAGAGTTTAGTCGTCTTGGGTTATATTGTTCAAAACGAAGAAGGAAAGTATGAATTGGCTGTTGATTTTGACAAGGAACGGTTGACTTTCTATTTGACTTAATTATTTGCTTTTGAGCAGATTGTTTGACTTTACTGAAGAATAAGCATAAACTGAATGTAAGCGATAACGTTTATCGTATTAAAAGTAAAGGAGATAGAGCTATGTCACTTGAAAATAAATTGGAACAAGCAACTGGTGCTATCAAAGAAGGATTTGGTAAAGTTACTGGCGATAGTAAGACAGAAGCAGAAGGCACTGTAGAAAAAACAGTTGCGAAAGCAAAAGAAGTAGTTGAAGATGCTAAAGGTGCTGTAGAAGGTGCCGTTGAAGGTCTTAAAAATTCATTTAAGAAAGAAGACTAAAAAAATCAAGGGAAACATTCCCTTGATTTTTTTATAGATAACGTTCTGCGATAGCTGCGTCTCCGGGATAGTCTTCTTTCTTTCCTTGGACGATCTGGTAGCAATCAGCTCCCTTACCAGCAATAATTACGGCATCGAGTTCTTGATTTGTGATGGCCATCGCGGCCTTGATGGCTTGTTCACGATCGGCAATCTTTTCAACAGGATGACTGATATAGCTACTGATTTCTTCAGCAATGGCCATTGGATCCTCATAGTTGGGGTCATCCGCGGTGAGAAAGACTTGAATCTCGGGATGTTGATTGAGGAGGAGGCCAAAGTCTTTGCGGCGACTTTCACCCTTGTTTCCAGTCGAACCGAGAACCAGAGAAATCTTTCCAGTTTGATGAGTTTCTACAACAGAAATCAGTTTTTTCAGACTGTCACCATTGTGGGCGTAGTCGATGAAAACCTTGGCACCATTTTTCTGTGTGAGGACTTCCATACGTCCAGGAACGCGGGTTGCAGCAATTCCTTTTTTGATGTCCTCCAGACTGGCACCTAGACGAAGACAGGCAAGTCCAGCTGCAACGGCATTTTCTTGGTTAAAGTGTCCAATCAACTGGATGTCATAATCGCCAGCGAGTTTTCCTGTAGCTGAGAAGCTAAAGGCTTTGGAGTTCTGAATTTGGTTACTTGACTGGCTACCATAGAAGTCATGTTCTTGATGTTCCACTTGTTCTTTCAGTACAGAAAAGTGGTCCATGTCGCTATTAATGACAACTGCTCGGCTATTTTTCATCAAGAGACGTTTGTGGTAGAAGTAATCTTCAAAGCTTGGATGTTCAATTGGTCCGATATGGTCAGGAGTGATGTTAAGAAAGACACCTACATCAAAGGTCAGACCATAGACGCGTTTGACCAGATAGGCTTGACTAGAGACTTCCATGATGAGGTGGGTTCTACCATTCTTAACAGCTTGAGCCATCATATCAAAGAGATCAATGCTCTCAGGAGTTGTGAGGGCAGATTTAAAGAAGGTCTTACCATCTAAGGTTGTATTCATGGTAGACAGCATAGCTGAGCGATGATGTTGAGCCAAGATATTATAGGCAAAATGGGCTGCAGTTGTCTTACCCTTGGTTCCTGTGAAGGCGAGAATTTTGAGTTTCTCTTGTGGATTACCATAAAATTCCATAGCAATCAAACTCATGGCTTTTTTGATATCGTTTACAATGATGACGGGGATACCGACTTCGTAGTCCTTTTCTGCGACATACCAACCTAAGCCTTGACTTATAGCAGAAAGAAGGTATTCTTTTTTAAAAGAAGCGCCTTTGGCAAAAAAAAGAGTGCCTTCTTTTACTTTTCTGCTGTCGTAACTGATGCTATCAAAAACAACTTCACTGCAGTTGTAGTGGTAATGACCTTGGTCAATAATCTCACGAAAAAGGCCATCTTTCTTTAAAATATCTAATACGGTTTCAATCTTAATCATACTTTCTATTATAAACTTCAAGTCTGAATTTTACAAGTAACAAGGAAAAGTTTATAATGGAAGATAAGGAACTTTTCCTAGTTATCAAAATTGAATGAGGAAGCTATGTCTAACGAAAACAATCACCAGCAAGCCCAGATGTTGCGAGGGACTGCTTGGCTAACAGCTAGTAACTTTATTAGTCGCCTCCTTGGTGCTATCTATATTATTCCCTGGTATATTTGGATGGGGACTTATGCCGCCAAGGCAAATGGTCTCTTTACCATGGGCTACAATATTTACGCCTGGTTCTTGCTGATTTCGACAGCGGGTATCCCAGTTGCGGTCGCCAAACAAGTGGCTAAGTATAATACTATGCGAGAAGAAGAGCATAGCTTTGCCTTGATTCGGAGTTTTCTAGGCTTTATGACGGGCTTGGGCTTAGTCTTTGCCTTGGTCTTGTATCTCTTTTCTCCCTGGTTAGCGGACTTGTCAGGTGTGGGGAAAGACCTGATTCCTATCATGCAGAGTTTGGCTTGGGCGATCTTGATTTTCCCGTCTATGAGTGTCATCCGAGGATTTTTCCAAGGGATGAACAACCTTAAGCCCTATGCTATGAGCCAAATCGCCGAGCAGGTGATCCGTGTTATCTGGATGTTGCTGGCTACTTTTATTATCATGAAGATGGGTTCTGGTGACTACTTATCAGCCGTTACCCAATCGACTTTTGCGGCCTTTGTAGGGATGGTGGCAAGTTTTGCAGTCTTGATTTATTTTCTTTCCAAGGAGGGACTGCTCCAAAAGGTATTTGAAACACGGGATAAGATCAATAGCAAGCGACTCTTAGTCGATACCATCAAGGAAGCCATTCCCTTTATCCTGACAGGATCAGCCATCCAGCTCTTCCAGATTTTAGACCAGATGACCTTTATCAATAGCATGAAGTGGTTTACCAACTATAGCAATGAAGACTTGGTTGTCATGTTTTCTTATTTCTCTGCTAATCCTAATAAAATCACCATGATTTTGATTTCTGTTGGTGTCTCGATTGGAAGTGTCGGCTTGCCACTTTTGACGGAAAATTATGTCAAAGGTGATTTGAGAGCCGCTGCTCGCCTAGTTCAAGATAGTATGACCATGCTCTTTATGTTTCTCTTACCAGCAACAGTTGGAGTCGTCATGGTAGGGGAACCTCTCTATACAGTCTTTTATGGCAAGCCAGATAGTCTGGCCATGGGCTTGTTTGTCTTTGCGGTTTTACAGTCTACTATTTTAGGTTTGTACATGGTCTTGTCACCCATGCTTCAGGCCATGTTCCGAAACCGCAAGGCAGTTCTTTACTTTGTCTATGGATCAATTGCTAAGTTAGTCTTGCAGTTACCAGCTATTGCCATTTTCCACAGCTACGGTCCCTTGATTTCTACGACTATCGGACTTATCATTCCAAATGTTCTGATGTACCGAGATATTTGTCAGGTAACGGGTGCACGCCGTAAGATTATCTTGAAGAGAACTATCTTGATTACCATTTTGACACTGGTCATGTTTATTCTGGTTGGTTTCCTACAGTGGATTTTAGGATTTTTCTTCCAACCAACAGGACGCTTCTGGAGTTTCCTTTATGTAGCCCTCATCGGAGGTCTCGGGGGAGGACTCTATGGTTTAATGAGTCTTGGCACTCACCTATTGGATAAGATTATTGGGAAATCTCAAGCAGACCGCCTACGAGCAAGATTTAAACGATCTTAACAAAATAGATTTATAAATAAAAGGAATGCTGGCTCTTTGTTAAGTATCTGGGTTAGCTGACATTTAAATTTCCATAAATTAAAATCCCTAGAATCAGTTGTTCTAGGGATTTATTGGGGTGTGAGCATCATTAACTCTACAATCATAGCGATATAGAGGACCAAGGTTAGGAGAAAACCTGCTCTCCAGAAGAATTTGATAAATCTAGGGTAGTAAAAACTTCTTTTTTTGAGGAGAAAAAAGACAACTAGGAGGATTGCTAGGAGTGAAAGTGCTACACCAAGTCGCGGTAGAAAGTTGTGAGTAAAAGCTTTAGCAGTAATGAGGTAATACTCAAATACCAAAAGTGGAAAAGCTAAATCCGCGAAATTAAATCCTAGTTTCTTTAGTCCGAAAAGCTTGGTGACAATAAAGCAAACCACCAAGGTTAAAATCAATAATAAAATAGATGCTATTTTCATTAAAATCATACCCATATTGTATCATAAAAAATCACTAAAGGAAACGAGAAACAGAGGATTTTATGGCAAATGCAGGCTTTTGAGATTGTTGGTGTTTTTTGTTATAATGAAAGTTATGAAATCTTACAATACCTTGAATGATTATTATCGAAAACTCTTTGGAGAAAAGACTTTTAAAGTTCCTATTGATGCGGGGTTTGACTGTCCTAATCGCGATGGAACTGTGGCGCATGGAGGCTGTACCTTTTGTACGGTTTCGGGTTCTGGAGATGCCATTGTAGCACCAGATGCCCCTATCCGTGAGCAATTTTATAAGGAAATCGACTTTATGCACCGCAAGTGGCCAGATGTTAAAAAGTATCTGGTTTATTTTCAAAACTTTACCAATACCCATGAAAAGCTGGAAGTGATTCGGGAGCGTTATGAACAAGCTATCAACGAACCGGGTGTGGTGGGAATCAATATCGGAACACGCCCAGATTGCCTACCAGACGAAACCATTGAATATTTGGCTGAGTTATCGGAGCGCATGCATGTGACGGTAGAATTGGGCTTACAGACTACTTTTGAAGCAACCTCTGACCTGATTAACCGTGCCCATTCCTACGAATTGTATGTAGAAACGGTCAAACGCTTGCGGAAATATCCTAAGATTGAGATTGTTTCCCATCTAATCAACGGACTGCCTGGGGAAACTCATGAGATGATGGTCGAAAATGTTCGTCGCTGTGTCACGGATAATGATATTCAAGGAATTAAGTTGCACTTGCTCCATCTCATGACCAATACGCGTATGCAACGAGATTATCACGAAGGACGCTTGCAACTGATGAGTCAAGACGAATATGTCAAGGTCATTTGTGACCAATTGGAAATCATTCCCAAGCACATCGTCATCCACCGAATCACAGGAGATGCGCCTAGAGATATGTTGATTGGTCCCATGTGGAGCCTCAATAAATGGGAAGTGCTAAATGCTATTGAAACTGAAATGAGACGTCGCGGTAGTGTTCAAGGATGCAAGGCTGTAAAACAGGAGTTTGAAAATGAAAAGACCACTTGAGATGGCACATGATTTTTTGGCTGAAGTCGTGACAAAAGAGGATATCGTAGTGGATGCGACCATGGGTAATGGACACGATACGCTTTTTTTAGCCAAGCTAGCTAAGCAAGTCTATGCCTTTGATATACAGGAGCAGGCTTTTGAGAAAACCCAAGAGCGTTTAAATGATGCGGGTTTAGAGAATGTCCAGTTGATTTTGCAAGGACATGAGACACTTGATCAGTTTGTGACAGAAGCCAAGGCAGGGATTTTTAATCTGGGTTATTTGCCTTCTGCTGACAAATCCGTCATCACCCGACCTCAGACTACCATTGAAGCACTTGAAAAGCTTTGTCATTTGCTTGTCAAAGGTGGACGGATTGCCATTATGATCTACTATGGCCATGAGGGAGGAGATATTGAAAAGGATGCTGTTTTGGACTTTGTGAGTCAGTTGAACCAACAAGAGTCCACAGTTGTGATTTATCGAACTCTCAACCAAGTCAACAATCCCCCGTTTTTAGTTATGATTGAGAAATTAGAAAGATATAGACATGGATAAACAATACCTACGTGAGAAATTAGAGGCAATGCGCCAAAATTTTGTCGAGTCAACGCATCACGAGCGAGCAGTCGGGGTGCTCGACGAAGCACATATGAGCAAGAAAATGCTTAAAATCAAGAAAAAATTAGTGGCTCTTGAAATGGAACGGTGCCAGAAAAAAATTGAGCACAAGGACTGTTCAAAGATTGATCAGAAAATCCAAGAGCAGAAGGAGATGTTTGAATTTTGTTGTAAAAAAGACTAAGGAGGGTCTAGATGACACTACTAATTTACCTGATTCTATTTTTATTAGTCTTAATCGTTTCAACTACGACCAATAAACTTTTGCCTTTTTTGCCCCTTCCTCTTGTGCAAATCCTTTTGGGGATTGGGATTGGCTTATTTGTTCCCGATACGGACTTTCATCTCAATACAGAGCTGTTTCTGGCCATGGTTATTGGCCCCTTACTTTTCCGAGAGGCAGAAGAAGCCGATATTACATCTGTTTTAAAACACTGGCGCATCATTGTCTACTTAATCTTTCCAGTAATTTTCATCTCTACCTTGAGTTTGGGGGGCATGGCTCACTTCCTTTGGATGACTCTTCCTTTAGCTGCCTGTTTAGCAGTTGGAGCGGCACTTGGCCCAACAGATTTGGTTGCCTTTGCATCTCTGTCTGAACGTTTTCGTTTTCCCAAACGGGTTTCTAATATCCTAAAAGGGGAAGGACTCTTGAATGATGCTTCTGGCTTGGTTGCCTTTCGGGTGGCACTGACTGCATGGACAACAGGCGCTTTTTCCCTCAGTCAGGCTGGAACTTCCCTAGCACTTTCGATCCTTGGTGGTTTTGCAGTCGGTTTTGTGACGGCAATGATCAATCGTTTCTTGCATACATTTTTACTGAGTGTGCGAGCGACAGATATAGCGAGTGAACTCTTGCTTGAACTGAGTTTGCCTCTCATGACCTTCTTTATCGCTGAAGAAATCCATGTTTCAGGGATTATCGCAGTTGTAGTTGCAGGGATTTTGAAGGCCAGTCGTTTCAAAAAAATCACACTCCTCGAAGCTCAGGTAGATACTGTTACAGATACTGTTTGGCATACCGTGACCTTTATGCTCAATGGTTCTGTCTTTGTCATCTTGGGAATGGAATTGGAAATGATAGCAGAACCTATCCTGACCAATCCCCTTTATAACCCCTTACTACTATTAGTATCGGTTGTTTTGCTGACACTTTTACTTTTTGCAATTCGCTTTGTTATGATTTATGGCTTCTATGTTTGGAGAACACGACGCCTCAAGAAGAATCTTCGTAATTACATGAAGGATATGCTCCTTTTGACCTTCTCTGGTGTAAAAGGAACGGTCTCTATTGCAACCATACTTCTCATACCAAGTAATCTAGAGCAGGAGTATCCCCTCTTACTTTTTCTAGTAGCGGGTGTCACGCTATTAAGCTTTCTAACAGGTCTCTTAGTTCTTCCCCACCTTTCCGAGGAACAAGAAGAAAACAAGGATTACCTCATGCACATTGCGATTTTAAATGAGGTCACAGCAGAATTAGAAAAAGAACTGGAAGGGCATAAGAATAAACTTCCCCTTTATGCAGCTATTGATAATTATCACGGTCGAATTGAAAACCTAATCCTTAGTCAAGAAAACAAGAGTGCCCAAGAGGACTGGGAGGCTTTAAAACTCCTCATCTTGAGTATCGAAAGCGATGGTTTGGAGCAGGCTTACGAGGAAGGGAAAATCGGTGAGCGTGGTTATCAAGTTTATCAACGCTATCTGAAAAATATGGAGCAGAGTATCAATCGCAAGGTGGCTTCTCGCCTAACATATTACTTCCTTGTGTCGCTCCGTATCTTGCGTTTTCTCCTGCATGAATTGCTGACCTTTGGCCAAACCTTTCGTAGTTGGAATGACAAGGAGCAACGTCGCCTTCGAGCTATTGATTATGATCAAATATCTGAACTCTATCTGGAAAATACGGAGTTGATTATCGAAAGTTTGGAAAACCTCAAGGGGGTTTACAAGAGTTCTCTGATTAGTTTTATGCAAGAGTCTCGTCTGCGCGAGACGGCCATTATCGGAAGTGGTGCCTTTGTCGAACGTGTTATCAATCGTATTAAACCAAACAATATCGATGAAATGCTAAGAGGTTACTACCTAGAACGTAAGTTAATCTTTGAATTCGAAGAGAAGAAATTGATTACAACCAAGTATGCCAAGAAATTACGACAAAATGTCAATAATCTTGAGAATTATTCTCTAAAAGAAGCCGCAAATACCCTACCCTATGATATGATGGAATTAGTCAGAAGAAATTAGTTTAGAAAATCAACTTGTATTAGGAGGATAGCAACATGAAAAAGTGGTGGAAAGAGCTGATGGAACGGCCCTTGTTGAAAGCTTTTTTACATTTTTATCAAGCTTCCGATAGTGAACTGACCAGTGTTGCGGTTGCCTACTATTGGTTGATTTCAATCTTCCCCTTGCTGATGATAGTGGTCAATATCTTGCCCTATTTTCAAATTCCGATTTCAAATTTTTTGCTCACCATCAAGGAATTTGTACCAGATACAGTCTATGATGTGGTCGCAAAGATTGCCCGAGAAGTCCTGACTCAACCATCGACTGGTTTGCTGAGTTTTGCAGTCTTGTCTGCCCTTTGGACCTTCTCGAAATCGATGGATTTCCTTCAAAAAGCTTTTAATAAAGCCTATGGAGTGGCCAAGAGCCGAGGAATTATCTCCCATCAACTCATGAGTTTACTTGTTAGCTTTGGATTGCAAATTCTTTTTGCCTTAGCCTTATTTTTGAGTATGTTTGGGCGTATGTTGCTCAACCTCCTCAAAACTTACTGGCAATCAGACAGTCCTTTCTTTGATTATCTACAGGACTTTACAGGCCCTTTGATTTATGCCTTGCTCTTTACCATCTTGGTCATGCTCTACTATTTCCTTCCAAATGTCAGAGTCCCTCGTATTCGCTACGTTTTTCCTGGTAGTATCTTTGTTTTACTGACTCTTGTCTTTCTTTTGAATATTTTTTCTGTCTATTTCAATAACTATGTCAACCATCTAGTCGATGTTCGATTTTTCAGTTCCATTATCGTTGTGGTCATGATGTTTTGGTTTATTCTCATCGCAAAGATTTTAATTATCGGAGCAGTTATCAATGCCAGTGTGCAGAGTTTGAAGGATCCAAAGTTTCGTGGTAATACATTCATTTTAAAGAATGGGGAATAATAAAAGACGCTTTGTTTTCAAAGTGTCTTTTTGTTGCATTTACAATAAAAATGTGCTATTCTATCATCATAGATACGAGAGGAGGGAGCATGTCGTTATTACGCGAAATCGGAATTATAGCACGTGCCTTGGACTCTATTGCCAATATCGAATTTCGTGATATAGACCTAGCTCGTGGGCAATATCTTTATTTAGTACGAATCAAGGAGAATCCAGGAATCATTCAAGAAGCCTTGTCGGATTTACTGAAGGTTGACCGTTCGACAGTTGCTCGTTCAGTAAAAAAACTGGAAGAAAAGGGATTGATAGAGCAAAGAGCAGCTGTGGATAATCGGAAAAATAAGGAGTGGTTTATCACTGAAAAAGGAGAGGCACTTTATCCTTTTATCCTTGCTGAACATCACTATTCAGAGAATTCTGCCCTAAAAGGATTTTCCAGGGAAGAGGCCAGGGAACTGGAGAGCCTACTAATTCGGGTTAGAAAAAATATTACAAGTGATTGGGATATGGTCAAAAAAGGCCAGAAAAGAAATTATTCTTAATGAGAGGTGAAAGATGAAAGTTATCGTTGAAAATGAATTTTGGAGCTTGTTTCCAGAAGCACAGATTAGCGTTTTAGTAGTAAAGGGATTAGATAATACAGTTGATGAAAGCAAGGATCCCTATTTCAAAACCTTGCTAGATAAGGGAGCTAAACGAGCTGAGGATTTCATTTCGGATGAGAATTTTACTCAGAATGATGTCATTCAAGAATGGCGTCAGGCTTTCAGCAAGTTCAAAACGAAAAAAGGTGCTCGTTCTTCGATTGAAGCCCTACTTAAGCGGGTCAGTCAGGGAAGAGAGTTTAATCCCATCAATCCCTTAGTAGACATCTATAATAGTGTCTCTCTATCTTATGCGGTTCCCTGTGGTGGCGAAGATGTGAACAAGATTGTAGGCAATCTTCATCTTGGTCAGGCTAAGGGAGGTGAACCTTTCTTTCCACTAGGAGCTGAAAACGATGCGCCTGCTTTACCTGAAGAAATCATCTATTATGATGATGAGGGAGCGGTTTGTCGCTGTCTCAACTGGAGAGAGGCACAGAGAACCATGTTGACGGAAGAGACGAAGAATGCTGTCTTGGTCATTGAAGCGATCAATGGTGAACAGGCGGCGCGTGCTCGGGTTGCCATGGAAGAATTACAGGACTTGGTAAAAGACTACTTTGGTGTTCAAGGCAAACTGGTTCATCTGACTTCTGAGTCCCCAGAAATTACACTTTAAACAGAAATAGCCCTGTCATCTCTTAGGAATAAAATTTCCTAAAGAATGGCGGAGCTATTTTTAATAGATAAACATGGCATCACCGAAACTGAAGAAACGGTAGTGTTCTTGAATAGCGTGCTGGTAAGCATCTAAGACTAAGTCACGACCTGCAAAGGCAGAAACTAGCATGACGAGAGTTGATTTTGGCAGATGGAAGTTGGTTGAGAAGGCATCGACAACCTTCCATTCGTATCCAGGTTTGATAAAGATATTGGTCCAGCCAGAATCTGCTTGGATTTGCCCATCAAACTTGGAACCGATGGTTTCCAGTGTGCGGATAGAAGTGGTTCCAACAGCGATGACACGGCCTCCATTTTCCTTGACAGATCGAAGGGTGGCTGCTGCTTCATCAGAAAGTTGGTAGAACTCTGAGTGCATTTCATGTTCGTCCAGATTGTCAACAGAAACGGGTCGGAAAGTTCCGAGTCCGACGTGTAGAGTGAGATAGACTAGATGGACACCCTTGGCTTGGATTTCTGCTAGCAGTTCTTTGGTGAAGTGGAGGCCAGCAGTCGGTGCAGCAGCAGAGCCACTTTCTTTAGCGTAGACCGTTTGATAACGTTCACGATCATCCAGTTTTTCATGGATATAAGGTGGCAGTGGCATTTCACCTAGACTTTCCAAAACTTCTAGGAAAATTCCTTGATATTCAAAGCGGACAATGCGTCCTCCGTGGGTCAATTCTTCCGTAACGACAGCGCTGAGACGACCATCTCCAAAGCTGACGCGAGTTCCGACCTTGAGGCGTTTGGCAGGTTTGGCTAGGACTTCCCACTCATCACCGGCAGTATTTTTAAGAAGGAGAAGCTCCACGTGGCCACCTGTTTCTTCCTTTTGACCATAGAGGCGGGCTGGAAGAACACGGGTGTCGTTCATGACAAGGGCATCACCTGGTTCCAACATATCAATAATGGAGTGGAAGTGCTTATCCTGAAATTCTTCCGTTTCCCGGTTTACGATGAGGAGCTTGGAGGCATCTCGTTTTTCAAGTGGTGTTTGTGCAATCAATTCCTCAGGCAAGTGGAAATCAAAATCAGCTGTATTCATTTTTTTCATCATTCTTTCTAAGTTCTAATCCTATCCATTATAACATGTTTCAAGTTTGGACGCTCTTTTTTTAGAAATTAAATCGTTTTCACTTGACAAAAATTGGTCTATACCATATAATCAATATAGAAACATGGAGGATATGAAATGAAAGTTATAAAAGTTGAGAATCAAGTTGAAGGTGGAAAAGTTGCTTTTGAGATTTTGAAGGAAAAATTGGCCAATGGTGCTCAGACTCTAGGACTTGCGACAGGAAGTAGCCCGCTTGAATTTTACAAGGAAACCGTTGAGAGTGACCTTGATTTTTCAAATCTAACCAGTGTAAACCTCGATGAGTATGTAGGGCTTGATGGAGATAATCCACAGTCTTACCGTTACTTTATGCAAGAACACTTATTCAACCAAAAACCATTTAAAGAAAGCTTCTTACCCCGTGGGATTAAGGACAATGCTGAAGCTGAAGTTGAACGCTACAACCAAATTTTGGCTGACCATCCAGTTGATTTGCAAATCTTGGGAATCGGTCGCAATGGTCATATCGGATTTAACGAACCAGGTACTGCATTTGACAGTCAAACGCATCTAGTAGAACTTGATCAATCTACTATCGAAGCCAATGCTCGCTTCTTTGACAAGATTGAAGACGTCCCAACTCAAGCCATTTCAATGGGAATTAAAAACATCTTAGATGCCAAGTCAATTATTCTCTTTGCTTACGGTGAGTCAAAAGCAGAAGCCATTGCTGGAACAGTATCAGGCCCAGTAACTGAAAGTCTACCAGCAAGTAGCCTCCAAAACCACCCTGATGTGACTATTATCGCAGATGCAGCAGCGCTCAGCTTGCTTGAAAAATAAAATTAGGAACCATTTGCTCTTTTGGGTAAGTGGTTTTTGAGATCTTGAATTGATATCGCTTAACAACCACCAAGCTCTCATTGTAAGTGGAGAGCGGAGAAAATTCTTGACAGTTCAGATTTTAAATAACTTTCTTTTAGGTATCATGGTATCTATTGTAACAATTTGGTTCTTTCTAGGGAAGAAAGTGAAGATAATATAAGTTTATAGCAGTTTTTTCCTTGACATTTATTCATTTTGCGTGTAAAATAGAATAGATCTTGAACTTGAAGGGAGTGAAAAAAATGTCTAAAACAGTAGTACGTAAGAATGAATCTCTTGACGATGCACTTCGTCGTTTCAAACGTGCGGTTACTAAAGCTGGTACTCTTCAAGAAACACGCAAACGTGAATTCTATGAAAAACCTTCTGTAAAACGTAAACGTAAATCAGAAGCAGCTCGTAAACGTAAAAAATTCTAATTAGAAATGAAAGGCTAGACTTGTCTAGTCTTTTTATTTTTAAATAAATACTGTAAATCCTGCAAAAAAAGAAAACTTCCTCCTACAATCTGATATAATAGTAAGAAGAACTTGATTGAAGGAGGAAATTATGTCGGTTTTAGTAAGAGAAATAATTGAAAAGCTCAGATTAGATATTGTCTATGGTGAAGGCGAGTTACTTGAAAAGGAAATCAATACTGCGGACATTATGAGACCTGGTCTTGAAATGACGGGCTATTTTGATTACTATACTCCAGAACGGATTCAACTGTTAGGGATGAAGGAGTGGTCCTATTTGGTTGCCATGCCTGCCCATAACCGTTATCAAGTTCTGAAGAAAATGTTTCTACCTGAAACACCTGCTGTCATCGTTGCGCGTGGCTTGGTAGTGCCAGAAGAAATGTTGAAAGCCGCTAGAGAATGTAAGATTGCGATTTTAACCAGTCGAACATCAACTAGTCGTTTATCTGGAGAGTTATCTAGCTACCTTGATTCCCGTTTGGCTGAACGTACGAGCGTGCATGGTGTCTTGATGGACATCTATGGCATGGGTGTCTTGATCCAAGGGGATAGTGGAATCGGTAAGAGTGAGACAGGTCTCGAGCTTGTGAAACGCGGACACCGTTTGGTAGCAGATGACCGTGTGGATATCTTTGCTAAGGATGAAATGACCCTTTGGGGAGAGCCCGCTGAAATTTTAAAGCATTTGCTTGAGATTCGTGGAGTGGGGATTATCGATGTGATGAGTCTCTACGGAGCAAGCGCTGTAAAAGATTCTTCACAAGTTCAGCTGGCAGTCTATTTGGAAAATTACGATACCCATAAGACTTTTGATCGTCTAGGAAACAATGCCGAAGAACTCGAAGTTTCTGGTGTAACGATTCCACGTATCCGCATCCCAGTAAAAACAGGACGCAATATCTCTGTTGTTATTGAGGCGGCAGCAATGAACTATCGTGCTAAGGAAATGGGCTTTGATGCGACACGTTTATTTGAAGAACGTTTGACAAATCTGATCGCTCAAAATGAGGTGAAACATGATTAATCCAGTTGCATTTGAAATCGGTCCTTTTTCCATTCGTTGGTATGCTTTGTGTATTGTAGCTGGTTTGGTTTTAGCAGTTTATCTTGCCATGAAAGAAGCTCCTAAAAAGAAAATTCTATCAGATGATATTTTGGATTTTATCCTGATTGCTTTTCCAGTAGCTATTTTAGGTGCTAGACTATACTACGTACTCTTTCGCTTAGATTATTATCTGCAAAATCCAGGTGAAATCATCGCCATTTGGAATGGTGGTTTGGCCATTTACGGAGGTTTGATAGCAGGGGCTATTGTCCTTTATATCTTTGCGGATAGAAAGCTGATCAATACTTGGGATTTCTTAGATATTGCAGCTCCGAGCGTCATGGTTGCGCAAAGTTTAGGACGCTGGGGAAACTTCTTTAACCAAGAAGCCTACGGTGCAGCGGTAGATAGTCTGGATTATTTGCCGGGCTTTATCCGTGACCAGATGTACATTGAGGGGAGCTACCGTCAACCGACCTTCCTATATGAGTCGGTTTGGAATCTGATTGGATTTGCTTTGATTCTGATTTTTAGACGAAAATTAAAGGGAATCAGACGTGGTCATATTACTGCTTTCTACTTGATTTGGTATGGCTTTGGTCGTATGATTATCGAAGGGATGCGGACGGATAGTCTCATGTTCTTTGGTTTGCGAGTCTCTCAATGGTTATCAGTTATCCTTATCGGACTTGGTATTTTTATCATACTTTATCAAAATCGAAAGAAAGCCCCTTTCTATCATACAGAGGAGGAAAAATAAATGTTAGAAGTTGCATATATTCTTGTTGCGATTGCTTTGATAGTCTGTTTAGTCTATTTGACAATCACGATTCAAAAAGCAGGTCGTATGATTGATGAGACAGAGAAAACCATCAAAACATTGAGCTCAGATGTGAACGTTACCTTGCATCAGACCAATGAATTGTTGGTTAAGGTCAATGTGTTAGCAGACGATATCAATATCAAAGTTGCGACGATTGATCCACTCTTTACGGCGGTGGCTGACTTGTCAGAATCAGTATCTGACCTCAATCAACATGCGCGTGTCTTAGGTAAAAAAGCTTCATCAGCTGGTTCAAAGACCATTAAGACAGGTGCAGGCTTGTCAGCTCTTCGTTTCGCAAGTAAAATTTTCAAAAAATAAAAAAGGAGAAATCTTATGGGAAAACTATCCTCTATCCTTTTAGGAACAGTTTCAGGTGCAGCTCTTGCTTTGTTTTTGACCAGTGACAAGGGTAAACAAGTTTGTAGTCAAGCTCAGGATTTTCTAGATGATTTGAGAGAAGATCCAGAATATGCTAGAGAGCAGGTTTGTGAGAAACTAACTGAAGTGAAGGAACAGGCAAGGGACTTTGTTCTGAAAACAAAGGAACAAGTAGAATCTGGTGAAATCACTTTTGATAGCGTCCTTGACCAAGCCAAAAACTGTGCTCGACAAGCGACGGAAGCATCGAAGGAAACCTTTAACAATCTCAAGGAGCAATGGCAAGAACAGTCAGCAACTCCAGACGTCGCTGAAGACCAAGAAGAAATCATCATCGATATTACTGAAGTATAAAGTATCACCATCTCTAGTTCTTGGAGATGGTGATTTTTATCTGCAAGCCTGTCTTTGTGGTATAATAAATACTATGCAGAAAAAACCAATGTCCGCTTACGTGCATATTCCCTTTTGCACACAGATTTGTTATTATTGTGACTTTTCAAAAGTATTTATCAAGAATCAACCAGTAGATAGTTATTTGGAGCATCTACTAGAAGAGTTTCGTTCTTATGATATCCAAAAATTGCGAACCCTCTACATCGGAGGTGGGACGCCAACGGCTTTGTCAGCTCCGCAATTAGAAGTGCTCTTGGATGGCTTGACTAAAAATCTAGACTTGTCTGTCTTGGAAGAGTTGACCATTGAAGCTAATCCAGGCGACTTGGACGCAGATAAGATTGTGGTTTTGAAACAGTCGTCAGTCAATCGTGTTTCCTTGGGTGTGCAGACCTTTGATGACAAAATGCTGAAAAAGATTGGGCGCAGTCATTTGGAAAAGGATATTTATGAAAATATCGACCGCCTCAAATTGGCTGGTTTTGACAATATCTCCATCGATCTAATCTATGCTCTTCCAGGTCAAACTATGGCTCAGGTCAAGGACAATGTAGCTAAGGCTATCTCGCTTGATATTCCTCATATGAGCCTTTATAGCTTGATTTTGGAGAATCATACGGTCTTTATGAACCGCATGCGACGAGGGAAATTGCCCCTACCCAAGGAAGAGTTAGAAGCGGAGATGTTTGAGTACATCATCGCAGAACTGGAGCGAGCTGGTTTTGAGCATTATGAGATTTCCAATTTCTCTAAACCTAGCTTTGAAAGTCGCCACAATCTCATGTACTGGGACAATGCTGAGTATTATGGTATTGGTGCGGGTGCTTCAGGTTATGTGGACGGGGTGCGTTATAAAAACCACGGTCCTATCCGCCACTATCTCAATGCAGTAGAGGCAGGGAATGCTCGGATTACAGAAGAACACCTGAGTCAAAGGGAGCAGATGGAAGAAGAAATGTTCCTAGGACTCCGGAAAAAATCCGGGGTTTCCATGACACGATTTGAGGAAAAATTTGGACGGTCCTTTGATGGACTTTATGGCGAAATCATCAGAGACTTGGTTCAACAAGGCCTCATGCAGATAGATGGAGATCGTGTCCGAATGACAAAGAGAGGTCTCTTTTTAGGAGACACTGTAGCAGAACGATTTATTTTGGAGTAGAACAATGGGCTTAACTTATCAAATGAAAATGAAAATTCCTTTTGATATGGCGGACATGAACGGTCATATCAAACTTCCAGATGTGATTTTGCTGTCCCTGCAAGTATCAGGTATGCAGTCGATTGAATTGGGAGTTAGCGACAAGGATATGTTAGAACGTTACAATCTGGTCTGGATTATTACAGACTATGCGATTGACGTGGTTCGCTTGCCTCGCTTTGCTGAGGAGATTACGATTGAAACGGAAGCTTTGAGCTATAATCGTCTCTTTTGCTATCGTCGCTTCACCCTCTACGATGAAGCAGGCCAAGAAATCATTCGCATGGTAGCAACCTTTGTTCTCATGGACAGAGACAGTCGGAAAGTCCATGCTGTCGAACCGGAGATTGTTGCTCCTTACCAGTCTGAGTTTGATAAAAAACTGATCCGTGGGCCAAAGTACGCAAATCTAGAAGATCCAATCAGTAAAGGCTACCATGTTCGTTTTTACGACTTGGATATGAATGGTCATGTTAATAATAGTAAATACCTAGACTGGATTTTTGAGGTCATGGGAGCAGACTTTTTGACCAAGTATATTCCAAAGGAAATCAATCTCAAATATGTCAAAGAAGTGCGACCAGGTGGTATGATTGCTTCAGCATATGAACTCAAGGGACTAGAAAGCAAGCATCAGATCATCAGTGATGGCGAGATCAATGCCCAAGCTATGATTACATGGCAAGAAATTGAAGGCAATTAGAAAGGACTATATGGCTTATAAAGGTTATTTAATTGATTTAGACGGAACCATTTACAAGGGGAAAGACCGAATTCCCGCGGGTGAGGCTTTTGTGCATGAACTGCAAAAGCGAGAAATTCCCTATCTCTTTGTGACTAATAATACAACCCGAACTCCTGAGAGTGTTAAAGAGATGTTGGCTCAAAATTTTAACATTAATACTCCTCTATCAACTGTCTATACAGCGACTTTGGCAACCATCGACTATATGAATGACTTGGGACTGGAGAAGACAGTCTATGTCATCGGTGAAGCGGGGCTCAAGGATGCCATTCAGGCTGCTGGTTATGTGGAAGACAAGGAAAATCCTGCCTATGTGGTCGTTGGACTGGACTGGCAAGTCGACTATGAAAAATTTGCGACAGCAACTCTAGCTATTCAAAAGGGGGCTCACTTTATCGGAACCAATCCAGACCTCAATATTCCGACGGAACGTGGTCTCTTGCCTGGTGCTGGTTCACTAATTACACTTCTTGAAGTGGCAACACGAGTGAAACCAGTTTATATCGGAAAACCAAATGCTATCATCATGGACAAGGCGGTTGAGCACTTAGGTTTGAAAAGAGAAGAATTGCTTATGGTTGGGGACAACTACCTGACAGATATTCGAGCAGGGATTGACAATGGCATTCCAACGCTCTTGGTGACAACAGGCTTTACCAAAGCAGAAGAAGTGGCGGACCTGCCAATCGCACCAACTCATGTAGTTTCTAGTCTTGCGGAGTGGAATTTTGATGAAAACTAAACTGACCTTTTGGGGAAGTATGCTCTTTCTTCTCTCCCTGTCTATCCTCTTAACCATTTATCTGGCTTGGATTTTCTATCCCATGGAGATTCAGTGGCTGAACTTAGCGAATCGAGTCTATCTAAAGCCAGAAACCATTCAGTACAACTTTCATATCTTGATGAATTACCTGACCAATCCCTTTAGTCAGGTCTTAGAGATGCCGGATTTTCGTTCGTCAGCAGCTGGTCTGCACCATTTTGCGGTGGTGAAGAATCTCTTTCACTTGGTACAGTTAGTTGCCCTAGTGACACTGCCGAGTTTCTATTTCTTTGTTAGAAAGATTGTAAAAAAGGGTTTTCTCCCTCTATATCGTAAAAGTATCCTGATTCTAGTGCTATTACCTCTATTCATTGGGCTTGTAGGAGTGTTGATTGGTTTTGAGCAATTCTTTACCCTTTTCCATCAGATTCTCTTTGTGGGAGACGATACCTGGCTTTTTGATCCAGCAAAGGATCCCGTTATTTGGATTTTGCCAGAGACTTTCTTTCTCCATGCTTTCCTTCTCTTCTTTGGACTCTATGAAAGTTTCTTTGGTTTTCTTTATTTGAAAAGTCGTAGAATACTTTAATGTGTTGTATTGATAAAACAGAGATGAAGTTAAAAATTCTTACGAGGAGTGAATTAACTTCATTGGAATTGAGTAATTCGTTCGCATACAGTCTATTTTTCTAGAAAAAAATATGCTTTTTTCTAGAAATTGCTAGTCAAGCGCTTTATTTTTTTGTATAATAAGAATAGCAAAGTATAGATAAAGAAGAGAAAAGCATGATTACACTATTTTTATCACCGAGCTGTACATCATGTCGTAAGGCAAAGGCCTGGTTAGAGACGCATAAAGTTCCTTTTGAGGAGCACAATATTATGACCAGTCCTTTAACAAGAAAAGAATTACAACATATTCTTTCCTTGACCGAAAATGGTACTGATGACATCATTTCAACTCGTTCAAAAATTTTTCAAAAATTGGATATTGATGTAGAGAGTATTTCAGTATCGGAGTTGCTTCAGTTGATTGAGCAATATCCTAGTCTTTTGCGTCGCCCAATTATTATAGATACCAAACGCATGCAGATCGGTTTTAATGAAGATGAGATTCGTGCTTTTCTCCCTCGTAGTTACCGTAAACAAGAATTGAAAGAAGCAACATTGAGAGCTGGTATTGGATAGATGAACAAACAGTATAGTTACCCACTAGATTTGTCGTGGAGCACTGAAGAACTTGCTTCAGTGCTTTCTTTTTTTAATGATGTTGAAGCTGCCTATGAAGATAAGGTAGAAGCAAAAAAACTGCTAGATTCCTATAAGGAATTTAAATCCGTAGTTCCGAGCAAAAGCGAAGAAAAGCGCTTAGGTCGCGAATTTGAGACGGCTAGCGGTTATTCCTTCTATCATGCAGTTCAATTAGCAAAAGAAAAAAGAGAAGGGAAGATTTCTCTTGGAAACTAAATTTGAATTTGCCAAACAGATTGTGCAGGAAGCTGCTGACTATATTTTGGCTCACATGAAAGAAGATTTGCAGGTTGAGCGAAAGTCTTCCCCTACAGACTTGGTGACGCGTTTGGATAAGGAAGTTCAGGAACTCTTGGTTCGTAGAATTTTAGCATCTTATCCAGAAGACTTGATTTGTGCGGAAGAGGGCTGTTTGCGAGCTTCGGTTCAAGAGGGCACTGTTTGGGTGATTGATCCCATTGACGGTACCAATAACTTTGTCGCTCAGAAGGAAGATTTTGCCGTGATGTTGGCCTACTTTGAAAATGGGGTTGGGAAATTCGGTATCATTTATGATGTCATGAAAGGGGATTGTTACCATGGTGGTGGTGTCTTTCCTCCATGTCGTAATAATGAGCCCTTACCAACATTTAAAAAGAAACCTCTTCAAGAATTTTTAGTGGCTGGTAACTCAGCTATGTTTGAAACCAATGAGTGGGGCTTGGCTGATTTGGGCCGAGCAGCGTTGGGAGTCCGTGTCTATGGTAGTGCGGCCATTAGTTTTGCCAAGGTTTTATCGGGTCGTCTTCTGACTTATATTACCTACTTGCAGCCATGGGATTACGCTGCGGCCAGTATCTTAGGGGAAAGTCTGGGTTATCGCCTTCTTACGGTATTAGGTGAAGCTGCCGATTTTAAAACGCGTCAGCCTGTCATGATGGTGCCAATCGAGATGCAAGAAGAGATTCAGTCTCATATCTACGAAAGGAAAGAAAACTAAATGCAATTTCCAGAAGGATTTGTTGAAAAATACGAAGCGATACTAGAAGATGAGGCAAGAGATTTTCTTGCCTCTTTTAAGCAGGAAGCGGTTTCGGCTTTTCGGGTCAATCCCTTAAAAGAAAGTCAGTTGTCGTTTGCTGATGCCATTCCCCATACACCTTGGGGGTATTATGGTAAAGTTTCTGGGAAATCTCCAGAGCACGTGACCGGTTTCGTTTATTCGCAAGAGCCTGCAGCCCAAATGGTGGCCCAGGTAGCTCAACCAAGTCCTGGTATGAAGGTCTTGGACTTGGCGGCAGCACCAGGTGGAAAATCCACTCAACTAGCAGCTTATCTGGCTAATCAGGGTGTCCTTGTTTCCAATGAAATTTCAAGCAAGCGGGCTAAGATTTTAGTGGAAAATATGGAGCGGTTTGGAGCGACAAACGTAGTCGTGACCAATGAGTCTGCGGACCGCTTAGCTAAGGTGTTTAAAGGCTATTTTGATGTGATTGTCCTTGATGCCCCTTGCTCGGGTGAAGGGATGTTCCGTAAACAACCAGATGCCATGGACTATTGGAACCTCGACTATCCGAGCCAATGTGCCAGCCTCCAAAGAGAGATTTTAGAAGATGCAGTCACCATGCTTGCAGAAGGTGGCCGTCTGGTTTATTCAACCTGTACCTGGGCGCCAGAGGAAAACGAAGAGATCGTTCGCTGGCTACTAGATGCTTATGATTTTGAACTGCTTCCAGTCGAACATGTGAATGGCATGGTAGCAGGAATTGATCTTCCTGAAACGGCTCGGATGTACCCTCACCATTTTAAGGGAGAAGGTCAGTTTGTTGCCCATTTGCAGTTCAAGGGAGAAAATCCAGTAGCCAAATTCAAAGCCAGCAAGACCAATCTCAGTCGCGAACAGCAGAACTTGTGGCAAGAATTTGCCCAAAAACACTTACAGGTCAATCTAACTGGTATCTTACAGACTTTTGGAGATCAACTCTATCTCTTGCCAGAGATGTTACCTGATTTAGGGAAACTTAAAATTGCCCGAAATGGACTTCATCTGGGAACTTTTAAGAAGAAACGCTTCGAACCAAGCTTTGCTCTGGGATTAGCCTTAAAACCAAGTCAGGTGAAACAAAGGGTCGAAATCAAGGATGAGGACTTTGTAAAATATGTGGCTGGGGAAACAGTTCAGTTAGCTGAAAGTCTACCAAATGGCTGGTATCAAGTCCTTGTTCAGGGAAACGGTCTGGGCTTTGCAAAAGTTACTGGAAATATTTTGAAAAATTATTATCCAAAAGGCCTTAGATTCAAGTGAAAAAGCTAGTCAAAGAAGATTTTCTATGTTATATTGGAAGTATGAGTTTTTTCTGACAGTCTTTCATTTTTACTTATATTATGTGATGAACTGACTGGTTCTCAAGGGGGCTTCCAGTCTATAAATCGTAAACCAAATCTTATCATCACTGATTGACATGACAGGAACTGAAAGAAATCAGAACATTCATCATTATGTTCAAGGAGAAAAACAGTGAAAAAAAGAAAAAAGCTCGTTCTATCTCTTGCGACACTTTTGCTTGCAGGTTCTCTAGCGGGATGTGCAAGCTGGATTGATCGTGGAGAAACCATGACAGCCGTCGGTTCAACTGCCCTTCAGCCTCTTGTCGAAGCAGCAGCAGACGAATTTGGTTCAAGAAACATTGGAAAAACAGTCAACGTTCAAGGTGGAGGTTCGGGAACAGGACTTTCCCAAGTGCAGTCAGGAGCAGTAGACATCGGCAACTCTGATGTTTTTGCCGAGGAAAAAGATGGAATTGATGCTTCGGCTCTAGTAGACCATAAGGTTGCGGTAGCTGGTCTTGCAGTGATTGTAAACAAAGAAGTGGCTGTTGAAAATCTGACAACCGAGCAACTTCGCAAAATCTTTACAGGTGAAGTGACCAACTGGAAAGAAGTTGGGGGCAAAGACCTGGCGATTTCGATCATCAACCGAGCAGCAAGTTCGGGTTCCCGAGCAACCTTTGATAATGTCGTAATGAATGGTCAGGCAGCTATGCAGAGCCAAGAACAGGATTCTAACGGGATGGTCAAGTCTATTGTATCCCAAACCCCTGGAGCCATTTCTTACCTTGCTTTTGCCTATGTAGATGACTCAGTGAAAAGTATGAAACTGAATGGGTATGAGCCTACGTCTGAAAATGTAACGACCAACAACTGGCCTTTGTGGTCTTATGAACATATGTACACACTTGGTCAGCCAAATGAGTTGGCAGCTGAATTCCTGAATTTCGTCCTCTCAGATGAAGCCCAAAATGGAATTGTTAAGGGCATGGGATATATCTCTATCAATGAAATGAAAGTCCAAAAGGATGCTTCAGGTACCGTTACAGCAGTAGAAGGAGGTCAATAATGAATCAAGAAGAATTATCTAAAAAATTACTCTCTCCTTCAAAGAACTCTCGCCTTGAGAAGTTCGGTAAAGGTTTGACCTTCACTTGCCTTTCTTTGATTGTCATCATTGTGGCGATGATTTTGATTTTTGTAGCCCAAAAAGGCTTATCAACTTTCTTTGTCAATGGGGTCAACATCTTTGATTTCCTTTTTGGACAAACTTGGAATCCTTCAGGGAAACAATTTGGTGCCCTTCCAATGATTTTGGGTTCCTTTATTGTGACGATTTTATCAGCCCTCATCGCAACACCCTTCGCTATCGGAGCTGCAGTCTTTATGACAGAAGTCTCACCAAAGGGTGCAAAGATTTTGCAACCGGCCATTGAACTCCTCGTCGGTATTCCTTCAGTCGTCTATGGATTTATCGGTTTGCAAGTTGTGGTGCCTTTTGTTCGTAGCGTCTTTGGTGGAACTGGTTTTGGGATCTTGTCAGGGATTTTCGTTCTCTTTGTCATGATCCTACCAACTGTAACCTTTATGACAACAGACAGCTTGCGTGCTGTTCCTCGTCATTACCGTGAAGCCAGTTTGGCTATGGGAGCCACTCGTTGGCAAACCATCTGGCGTGTGACCTTGAAAGCAGCACGTTCAGGTATTTTCACTGCAGTGGTCTTTGGGATGGCGCGTGCCTTCGGTGAAGCCCTTGCTATTCAGATGGTGGTCGGAAACTCAGCAGTTATCCCAACCTCGTTAACAACACCAGCTGCGACCTTGACATCTGTATTGACTATGGGTATCGGAAATACCGTCATGGGAACGGTTGATAATAACGTTCTCTGGTCACTGGCCTTAGTCTTACTCTTGATGAGTTTGGCCTTTAACAGTGTGATTAAATTGATTACGAAAGAAAGAGGAAAGAAAAACTATGCACGCTAAGAAATTAGATAAACTTGCAACAGCTGTCCTCTATACCATCGCGGGTATCATCGTGGCCATCTTGGCATCTTTGATTCTCTATATCTTGGTGAGAGGGTTACCGCATATCTCTTGGTCCTTCTTGACTGGGAAATCCTCCTCTTATCAAGCAGGTGGGGGTATCGGGATTCAGCTCTACAATTCCTTCTTCCTTTTGGTCATTACCTTGATCATTTCTGTTCCCCTGTCTATGGGAGCTGGCGTTTTCCTCGCTGAGTATGCCAAAAAAGGACCTGTGACCAATTTTATTCGTACCTGTATTGAGATTTTGTCTTCTCTACCATCAGTTGTTGTGGGTCTCTTTGGTTACTTGATCTTTGTCGTCCAGTTTGAGTATGGATTTTCAATCATTTCAGGTGCCTTGGCCTTGACGGTCTTTAACCTTCCTCAGATGACTCGAAATGTTGAGGACAGTTTAAAACACGTTCACCATACACAACGTGAGGCTGGTCTTGCTCTTGGTATCTCTCGTTGGGAGACTGTAGTCCATGTCGTCATTCCAGAAGCTCTTCCAGGTATCGTAACGGGTGTTGTCTTGGCATCTGGCCGTATCTTTGGTGAGGCCGCCGCTCTTATCTATACGGCAGGACAATCCGCTCCAGCCCTTGACTGGTCTAACTGGAACATCCTTAGTGTTACCAGTCCTATCTCAATCTTCCGTCAAGCAGAAACCTTGGCTGTCCACATCTGGAAAGTCAATAGCGAAGGAACCATTCCTGATGCGACCATTGTATCTGCTGGTTCTGCCGCCGTGCTCCTCATCTTTATCTTGATTTTTAACTTTGGAGCACGCAAACTCGGAAGCTATTTACACAAGAAATTAACCGCTGCCTAAAGGAGAAGCCATGTCAAAATATAACTGGGATGAAAAGCATATCATCACCTTTCCTGAAGAAAAAGTGGCCCTCTCTACCAAGGATTTACATGTTTACTATGGTAAAAATGAATCCATCAAGGGCATCGATATGCAATTTGAAAAAAATAAAATTACGGCCTTGATTGGTCCATCTGGATCAGGGAAATCTACCTACCTTCGCAGTCTCAATCGGATGAATGATACCATTGATATTGCCAAGGTAACAGGTCAAATCCTCTACCGAGGGATTGACGTTAACCGTCCAGAAATCAATGTCTATGAGATGCGCAAGCATATCGGAATGGTCTTCCAACGTCCAAATCCATTTGCCAAGTCTATCTATCGCAACATCACTTTTGCTCATGAACGTGCAGGTGTTAAGGACAAGAAAGTACTTGATGAAATTGTAGAAACCTCTCTAAGACAGGCTGCCCTTTGGGATCAGGTCAAAGACGACCTCCACAAATCAGCCTTGATGCTTTCTGGTGGTCAGCAGCAACGTCTCTGTATCGCTCGTGCCATCTCTGTCAAGCCAGATATCCTCTTGATGGATGAGCCTGCTTCAGCCTTGGATCCGATTGCGACAGCCCAACTGGAAGAAACCATGTTGGAATTGAAGAAGGACTTTACCATCATCATCGTTACCCACAGTATGCAACAGGCTGCGCGTGCAAGTGACTACACTGGATTTTTCTACTTGGGTGATTTGATTGAGTATGATAAGACATCCAATATTTTCCAAAATGCCAAGCTACAGTCTACCAATGACTATGTAACGGGACACTTTGGTTAGAAAGGAAACGGTATGTCAGAAGCGATTTTACAGGTGTCAGACCTGTCCGTTTATTACAATAAAAAGAAGGCCTTGAATAGTGTTTCCCTTTCTTTCCAACCTAAGGAAATAACAGCCTTGATTGGTCCTTCTGGATCAGGAAAGTCCACCCTGCTCAAAGCCATCAACCGCATGGGCGATCTAAATCCTGAAGTGACAACAACGGGATCAGTGGTCTATAATGGTCACAATATCTACAGCCCCCGTACCGATACGGTTGAATTGCGTAAGGAAATCGGCATGGTCTTTCAACAGCCCAATCCCTTCCCTATGTCTATCTACGAAAATGTTGTCTATGGGCTACGTATCAATGGAGTTAAGGACAAGCAAGTCCTTGATGAAGCAGTAGAAAAAGCTTTGCAACGTGCGTCTATCTGGGATGAGGTCAAGGACCGTTTGCATGATTCGGCCATTGGTCTCTCAGGAGGTCAACAGCAACGTGTCTGTGTTGCTCGTGTTTTGGCGACCAGTCCGAAAATCATCCTCTTGGACGAACCAACTTCAGCCTTGGATCCTATCTCGGCTGGTAAGATTGAGGAAACCTTGTATGGTCTAAAGGATAAATACACCATGCTATTGGTAACGCGTTCCATGCAGCAGGCTTCTCGTATCTCTGATAAGACGGGATTTTTCTTAGATGGGGATTTAATCGAGTTTAACGATACGAAGAAGATGTTCCTTTCCCCTCAAAACAAGGAAACAGAAGATTATATTACAGGAAAATTTGGATAAGGAGTTGAAAGATGTTACGATCTCAATTTGAAGAAGATCTGGAGAAATTGCACAACCAGTTCTATGCTATGGGACAAGAAGTGCTCTCGCAGATCAATCGTACAGTGCGTGCTTTTGTCACGCATGACCGTGATTTGGCAAAAGAAGTCATCGAAGACGATGCAGAAGTAAATGAATACGAAGTGAAGTTGGAAAAGAAATCATTTGAAATGATAGCCCTCCAACAACCTGTTTCGCAAGATCTTCGTACCGTCTTGACCGTTCTCAAGGCAGTGTCAGACGTGGAACGCATGGGAGATCATGCAGTGTCTATCGCTGAGGCGACCATTCGTATGAAGGGGGAGCAACGTATCCCTTCTGTTGAAGAAGAAATCAAAAAGATGGGACGCGATGTGAAAAACTTCGTTGAAGCAGCTCTAGATCTCTATCTCAACGGTTCTGTGGATCAAGCCTACGAAGTAGCGGCTATGGATGAAAAAATCAACCATTACTTTGATAGCATACGAGATTTGGCTACAGAAGAAATTAGGAAAAATCCTGAAGCTATTGTTACAGGCCGTGATTACTTCCAGGTCATTTCTTTCTTGGAACGTATCGGAGACTACGCAAAAAATATCTGTGAATGGGTTGTTTACTTTGAAACAGGTAAGATTGTCGAACTCTAAGAAACGGATTAAATATGCACTAAAAAGGCTAATCAACTCAGATTAGTCTTTATTTTTGAATAAAAAGGAATTTTTTGAAATGAAAATTCTGAAAATGTTGACAAGTGTTTTCAAATAGGTTATAATTATTCAGAAATAGCAGGAAGGTCGTTTATTTATGAAGTTTAAGAAATGGATGTTAGTGGTGTGTAGTATGCTTGCCAGCATGATTTTAGTAGCTTGTCAATCCAGTACGGATAGTTCCCAGTCTGCTGTGGAGGCTATCAAACAAAAAGGGAAGCTAGTTGTGGCGACCAGCCCAGACTATGCACCGTTTGAATTCCAATCCTTGGTAGATGGTAAAAACCAAGTGGTTGGGGCAGATATTGATATGGCTCAAGCGATTGCGGATGAGCTCGGGGTTAAACTTGAAATCTCTAGCATGAGTTTTGACAATGTCTTGACCAGTCTTCAAACTGGAAAGGCTGACTTAGCTATTGCTGGTATTAGTGCTACAGATGAGAGAAAGGAAGTCTTTGACTTTTCAATCCCTTACTATGAAAACAAAATGAGCTTCTTGGTTAGAAAAGCCGATTTAGACAAATACAAGGATCTTACAAGCCTCGCAAGTGCCAATATCGCAGCTCAAAAGGGAACTGTACCAGAAACCATGGTCAAGGAACAATTACCAAATGCCCAGTTGACATCTTTGACCAATATGGGGGAAGCAGTCAATGAGTTGCAGGCTGGAAAAGTGGATGCTGTTCATATGGATGAACCAGTTGCTCTTAGCTACGCAGGTAAAAACTCAGACCTTGTCGTTGCATCTGTTAACTTGACGATGAAAGATGGCGAAGCCAATGCCGTTGCTATCAAGAAGGATCAATCAGACTTGAAAGCAGTAGTAGATAAGGTTATCCAAAAACTGAAAGATGACGGAACCTATCAAACTTATCTTGAAAAGGCAGCAAAACTAACAGAAGTTGAACAATAAGAAAAAGCAGAGTTGGACTTTAATCCAATTCTGCTTTTATGTATTCTAATAGCTCTTCTAGATTTTCAAGAGTGACTTTGGCAAACTGATAAGGGCAGGCGTCCAAATAAGCTTTCTCAAAAAAGTCTAGTTTGAGTGAGCTGTGTTTCAAACTGGCAATTTTAGGATAGTTTCTCAAATCAAGCAGAAGGCCATCATGCAGAGGATAGTAGGGCAAGGGGCAGATGTTTTTTTCAAGTACTTCCTTAATCCGAATCTGATAGTTCTCTTGAAGGGTCAGTCGAGCCAGTCGATTTTTTTCAAATAACTGGCTATCGATGTAAAGAGAAAGAGCCTTTTGCATGATGAGATTGCTGTCATAGTCCAGGATATTTTTATAGGAAACAAAGGCCTCTTTTAGGGTATTTGGGAGAATGAGAGCGGTAATACGAAGGGCTGGAAAGAGACTGGTTGAGAAGGATTTGATATAAATGACCCGATCCTCTGTATCCAGATAGTGGAAGGTTTGCCCTTTTTTAGGGTCTAAATCCCCTAGATAGTCATCCTCTACGATGTAAATACCATACTGGTTTGCTAGATCCAGAATAGCCCTTTTTTCCTGATCAGAATAGGAATGACCTAGGGGATAGTGGAAGCGAGGAATGGTATAGAAAAACTTGATTTTGCCAGATTTGAACTGTTCTTTCAGTTCTTCAAGGTCAATGCCATCAATACGGCGTTCAATGGTCTGGTAGGCTAATCCTTGAGCGACCAAGAGGCGATTCATCCGGTGGTAGGTCGGCTGTTCGACCAAAATCTCAGCTCCCTCGCTCGGAAAGTCAATCTGAGAAAGGATAAAGAGAGCTTGCTGGGTACCAGATGTTAGAACCAGTTGGTCCGGTTTGCAGTAGAGGGCTTGATTAAAGAGGAGTTGATGGACAGATTGTCTCAGTTCCTCAAGGCCTTCTTGGTTGTCATAGTAGTTGAAGAGGTAGTTTTCTCGGCCTATCAGGGTTTCATTGACGCAGAGTCTGAAATCGTCATAGGCACTGGCATGTTCGTCAGGGACTTCGATTTCCAAGTCCTGATGTTGCCCCTGTTCTAGAACATAGTAGCCACTTTGGGGCTTGGCATAGAGGTATTGTTCATGGCGTAATTCCAGTAGGGCTCGTTGGATAGTGTCCTTGCTACAGTGGAAGTCTTGGCTCAGTTGACGGATAGAGGGAAGTCTGCTACCAGTTGGGAATTTTCCTGATTCGATCCCTTTTTTGAGAAAGGAAACGACTGCTTGGTATTTACTTTCTTTCTTCATTCCAGACCTCCCTTGATTTTGTTACATTGTACCTTTTTTTTGCCTCCTTTGCAATGGGAAAAGCATTCCCCCTTTCACAACTAGGAGCAAATGTGGTATACTTAGAAAGTATGATGATTCATTGAACAGAAGATAAGAAAGAGAATGGATAGAAAAGTGCAGGAACCGGTTAAATTATTTCAATACAATACTCTAGGTGCCCTAATGGCAGGTCTCTATGGCGGAACCATGACAGTAGGAGAATTGCTGGAACATGGCGACCTTGGTTTAGGAACCCTTGATTCGATTGATGGGGAGTTGATTGTCCTTGATGGCAAGGCTTATCAAGCCAAAGGGTCAGGGGAGCAACCTGAAATTGTAGAAGTCGCACCTGATGCCCTTATCCCATATGCAGCAGTGGTCCCCCATCAGGCAGAAGTGATTTTCCGCCAGCGTTTTGAGATGACGGATAAGGAATTAGAAAAGCGGATTGAGTCCTACTATGATGGGGAAAATCTCTTTCGCTCCATCAAGATTCATGGGGAATTCGCCCACATGCACGTACGGATGATTCCTAAATCCACACCTGATACCAAGTTTGCTGATGTCGCGACTCACCAGCCTGAGTATAGCCGTGAAAATGTATCAGGAACCATTGTTGGATTTTGGACACCGGAGATTTTCCATGGGGTGAGTGTTGCAGGCTACCATTTGCATTTTATCTCAGATGATTTGACCTTTGGTGGGCATGTGATGGACTTTGTTATCAAAGAAGGAATGATTGAGGTTGGGGCAGTCGACCAGTTGGACCAACGTTTTCCAGTCCAAGATCGCCAGTATTTATTTGCCAAATTTAACGTTGACGAGATGAAGAAAGACATTGATAAGTCAGAATAGGAGAAAAAGATGACACTACATATTATCCTTACCATGATCGCTTTGGTTCTCATTCTAGTAAGTGGGACTTGGTATGCCAAAAAACGGTTTAAAATCTCTCTTGCAGTGATGGGCTTGGGGGCAATCGCATTTTTTGTTTCTTCTCAAGTGTTAGAGAAGATGGTTCACCTTCTGGTACTTCATCCACAAAAAGACGGAACCATTGCGCTCATGCAGGAGCAACCTTTCCTATATGTTCTTTATGCGATTGCTATGGCTGCCCTTTTTGAGGAAACTGCCCGCCTTGTCTTTTTTAAATGGTTGGAGAAAAAGAGAAGTCTAGAAGAGAAAGACGCTTTGGCTTACGGCTTGGGACATGGAGGTTTGGAGTTGCTCTATCTTGGGATGGGAAGCTTAATCAGTTTGTTGATCCTCTTTTCACTCATCCAGTCTTCAAATACTGATGTAGCCAATCTCCTTCCAAAGGCTACCCTCGAAACGGTTCAGTCTCTTTCTGTATGGCAGGTTTATTTACTAGGAGTTGAGCGTGTGCTTGCCTTAGTTCTCCAAATCGGCCTTTCCATCTGGGTTTGCCAAAGTGTTAGCCAAAAGAAATGGATCTACCTCGTTGCTGCCTATGGTTTGCATGCCTTGTTTGACTTGGCTCCAGCCTTATCTCAAGTGGGATGGATTGCAAATCCGCTTGTAGTCGAGGTCATTCTTCTTGTAGAAGTACTGGCCTTTATCTGGCTGACAAAATCTACATTTTGGAAAAAATCATAAAAAGAGGGGTGACCTCTTTTTATTGTTCTCTCTTAACTCTGTTATTTCAGTTTTTTGCTATTTAGAGCCAATTGTATTATCTGGAAGACAAGCCTATCTTTCTGTTTAACACCAATTTACCAAGGGACAGCCAGCTTTTCAAGAAATGAAAAACTTGTTTGATAAAATCTTCAATTAAGCCAAGGGGATGCTGTTATCAATCAAGCCCATATCAACTTTATCTGTGCTCGAAAAAAATTTTAAAAATTTTTCATTTTTCTCTTGACATGGAACGCGTTCCAGAATGTACAATGGTATCAAAGGTTGGGAATGCGCATTTAAACCGACCTATCACACGCTAGCGGACAAAGAAGAAAAGAGGACAACATTATGACCATCAAACGTATTTTTTCAGATATGGACGGCACACTTCTCAATTCTGAGGGCCGCGTTTCTAGCGAGAATAGCAAGGCTATCCGCGATGCTCAGATTCCGCTGACTCTGGTTTCTGCTCGAGCTCCAATGGAAATGAGAGAGGCTATCGAAGCACTTCAGCTGACTGGCCCTCAAGTAGGTTTTAACGGTGGTTTGATTTATCAGATTGTGGATGGAAAGGTCAAGCCCCTTCATATAGATATTCTCCCTAGAAAGACAGCACAAACTATCTTACAGGCAGTGCGCCAGCATTTTCCACAAATTAGCGTCAGCTATTATGATATGACGAACTGGTATTGTGATAGAATAGATGAAGGGATTCGTCTAGAGTTCAACATCACGCGTCAGGCACCAACACTTACAAACGAGGCTGATTTTCTAGCAGCCAAGGACAATACCTTCAAGATAATGATGATTGCCCTAGATAATGACGATTTATTGGCACTGGAGAAATACTTGCAAGCCCTAGACTTGGGAGAGGTCAGCATTCTCCGATCTGGTCAATATCATCTAGAAATTACCAGCAAAACTGCTAAAAAATCAAAAGGTATTGCTTATATTCTCAAAAAAGAAGGTTTAGATAAGAGCCAGACCGCTGCCTTTGGTGATGGGCACAACGATATCCCAATGTTTGAGATGATGGGCTATCCAATTGTAATGGGCAACGCCTTTCCTGACATCAAAGAGCTGGCTTATAAGGTAACACGCAGCAATGATGAACATGGTGTCGGCTACGGCATTCGTAAATATCTCAAAAAAATCCATTAATCACGTGTTTGGAGGATGTCAATCCTCCTATAGAAAGCAAACAATGACAAATATTCGAAAAATTGCCAAACTGACTGGCTACTCAGTTTCTAGTGTGTCACGCGTCATCAACAACCATCCTCATGTATCCGAGGAGGCTCGTCAGAAAATCCTGCAAGTCATGGAGGAACTGGACTACCGCCCCAACATTCTAGCTCAGGAGTTAAGTTCAGGTTCGACTCGTCGGGTCGGTGTAGTTATTCCCAATACGACCCTGCACCCTTATTTTAGTCAGTTACTGAACGGGCTTTTGGATGCAGCTATGGATCATAACTATACCTTGCTCATTCTACCTTCTCGTTATGATATAGACTTGGAAAAATATTATCTGGAGCAGCTTCGAGGAAGGGCCTTTGACAGTCTTATTTTCACCTCTCGCAGTGTAGACTTAGAAACCATTGCTTCCTACGCTAAGTATGGCAATATTGTCTGTTGTGAAGAAGTGCAGGACCCCAATCTGAGTAGCGTTTATGTGAGCCGCACCCATGCTTGCAAGACAGCCTTTAATTGGATTAAAGACCAGGGGAAAAGTAAAATTGCTCTGCTATTTACCCGAAAAGACCTAAAAAGTTCCACCTACCGTCTCACTATGGAAGCCTACAAGGAAGTTTTTGGTGAAAAAAAGGAACCTCTGATTTTGGATGGCATTTCCACGGGAGAGGATGCTTATGAGCAAGGGGATAGCCTACTAGAGCAAGATTTAGACTGTATTTTCAGCAACGGAGATGATGTAGCAACTGGTGTGGTTCGCTATTATCATGAGAAAAATCTTTAATTACCTTTGCTGATTGGCCAAGAAAAGCAACTGACAGGAGAGGTACTGGGGATTCCTACCATTGATAACAAATCCTACCAACTCGGTCAGGAAAGCTTCAAGCAAGCTCTCTCTGACGAAAAACGGACCATTATCCTACAATCGGAGTTTATCATACGATGATAAAATAGGCTCAAGCGACAATCGTCACTTGAGACCTATTTTTCTTCTATACAGCATCCGTAAACAAACCATAATGCAGATGCTTAGGCAGGCAATCAAGACCAGACGATACGGATCCAGCCCTGAGCTGGAACTAGCTAGGTGCACCAAGTTACCAGAGAGATAAAAGACAAGTACGCTAACAAGATAGGCAATCCCCTGATAAATATTCCAAATTGTAAAGGGGCTAGGACTTGCTGCCTGGTGTTTGACTAGAGAAATGTAGAGTCCCCATAGAGCTCCCACAGCCCCATTTAATAATCCCCAACCTATGCTCCAAAAGATTGTATAGGATATAGCATCGTGGGGAAGAAAGAAGATCAAAAGAATCTCGCATCCCGTTACCAACAGTAAGATTGTGAAAAACAGAGAACGTCTCTTTTCAAAACAAGGACCTGCAAGAGCAAAGGCTAGGACGTTCCCCAGCAAACTCATACTCGAATATAGAGACACGAGGTTGGCGGAAAGGTGCAATACCTGTACCATATAGAGGACATTCATCGTTAAGGTTACATATAAAATCAAACTATCCAAAAGTAGGACACGGACATGGTGCCAGAGCTGTTTTTTCAAAACCTGCCAGTCCATCTGCCTTGTTACTTGATGATTTTGAAACAAGCTATAGTCTGTTTGTAACTGTTTCAAAAGGATAAACTGCATGAACAGACTAGCAAGAGCAATCACCAGTAACCAACGATAATGAAGTGCAGTCAGTTCTTTTCCGATGAAAAAGGAAATAAGAAGGGTATAAAAGCTCGTGACCAGCTGAAACAAACCTAAGTAACTGAGAAATTTTGCGCGGACTTTCTCTTCTGTTAATAATAATATTAAGGGATTCCAAGCCAGACCAAAGCCCAACTCCACGGCTATCTGATATAGAACCAGAAAAAGAGCATAGATAGAAAAAGTCACACTTTCGTAGGGAATCACTACTAATATCCCTAGCAAACACAGTTTAGACAGTATACTCCACCGCATCAGGTCAAGGAGATTTTTCCTCCGCATCAGATAAGACAAGGGAATGCGGACAAGGGCTATAATTGGTAGCATTGTGATAAGCCAGCTATTTTGCAAATCACTAAAATTTAAAATCTGACTCATAAAAAGAATCATGAAGTCACCTGTTATGGTGATGGAAACAATTTGATTACTGAGGTTGAGCCCTACCATACTAGATTGATACGATTTTTTCATTTGTTCTCCTTTCTTGCCTCATTATAAACCAGAGTTTGTCCCTTTTCTAGGAGTTCATGATGAAGAAATATGCACTTATGTTGCAAGGAGAAAGCATTTATGAAACTATGGCACTATTTTAAAGAAACATCTAAGGAATTTTACCTTGAAGAATGTGGGATTGATGATTATTCTAGCCTTCCTTTTTATGACTATACTGTTTTTCAGGATTTTGTCATCCACTGGATTTGTGAGGGGAAAGGGTATCTGCAAGTTGATGGGCAGACTTACTCTTTGGAGAAAAATGATGGTTTTATCCTAAGAAAAGGCCAAAAAGTGCGTTATTGGGCAAATCAAGAAGATCCTTGGATCACCTACTGGCTGGGATTTTCTGGAGACAAATTAAGCGACTATCTCCAAAACACACAAGTTTTTTATGAGTCTGTTTGCCATTTCGATAGTTATTTTCAAAGCAGGGAAATTATTCAAGATATATGTCACAAAACTGCAGAAAGTAGGCAAAAAGAAAGCTGGTACCAGATGCAAATTTATACCTTCCTTTACTACTTGCAGGAAGAATTTCCAGCAGAAATACCGCTGAATGTCGCTCAACACCCTGTTGAAAAAGCTGCGCTAATTTTGCTACAACAGTACCAACAAGACATTTCCATTCAAGACTTGGCATCTCAGGTCGGACTCAGTCGTAGCACCTTGTTTCGTCAGTTTAAGAAACTTTACCATAAATCTCCTCAGCAATTTCTCCTTGAAACACGCCTGCTAAAGGCAAGAACACTCTTAACTGACACTATAAAAGAAATTACCTTGGAAGTCGGCTATCAGAACCAACTAGTCTTTTCAAAAGTCTTTAAGAACTTTTTCTCTGTGAGTCCTAAATTTTACCGCCAAAGCTGGAAAAAGTCGCCACTCGATTAGTATCCATTTCGGCATTCGCTTTTAGAAGGGGCTTATTGATTGCTTCAAGTGTAGATAGATTCAATATAAAAAATTTTTTAAAACAGCATCCTGAAAGTTAGGTATCATTCATCTAACTCTTGGGGTGTTTTTCTATAGTCTCCCATTCACATTGACAACCGTATCCATAATTTGAAAAAAATGAGTTGAATTATCAATAGTAATTTTGAGGTCGTCAAATGTCTCTAAAAATGGTATAATGGAATGAATTTTGAAAAGGGATGAGTGACATGTCAGTAAAAGAAAAAATACTTGAAATCCTAGAAGGAATCGATATTCGTTTCAAGGAACCCTTGAAGACCTATACCTATACCAAGGTAGGAGGTCGAGCAGATTATCTGGTTTTGCCACGCAATCGCTATGAGATGGCGCGTGTCGTCCAATTTGCCAATCAGGAGAATATTCCTTGGATGGTGCTAGGAAATGCCAGCAATATCATCGTTCGTGAAGGTGGAATCCGTGGTTTTGTCATCTTATGTGATAAGCTTAATAACGTTTCGGTTGATGGCTATACCATCGAAGCAGAAGCTGGAGCGAACTTGATTGAAACAACACGTATTGCCCTTCGTCATAGTTTGACTGGTTTTGAGTTTGCCTGTGGCATTCCAGGAAGCATCGGTGGAGCTGTCTTTATGAATGCAGGTGCATACGGAGGTGAGATTGCTCATATCTTGCAGTCTTGTCAAATTTTGACCAAGGAAGGGGAAATCGAGACCTTGTCAGCCAAGGAATTGGCTTTTGGTTACCGCCATTCAGCTATTCAGGATTCTGGGGCTATTGTCTTGTCGGCTAAATTTGCCCTTGCTCCAGGAAATCACCAGGTCATCAAGCAGGAAATGGATCGCTTGACGCACCTACGTGAACTCAAACAACCTCTAGAATACCCATCATGTGGTTCGGTCTTTAAGCGTCCAGTGGGGCATTTTGCAGGACAGTTAATTTCAGAGGCTGGTCTGAAAGGCTATCGTATCGGTGGTGTTGAAGTATCTGAAAAGCATGCCGGTTTTATGATCAATGTTGCTGACGGAACGGCTAAAGACTACGAGGACTTGATCCAATCTGTTATCGAAAAAGTCAAGGAACACTCAGGTGTCACCCTTGAAAGAGAAGTCCGAATCTTGGGTGAGAAGGAGTAAGGTTTCGCCAGAATAGCTGCTGCTATGTCAATGGAAAGGGGGTGAAAGCCTATCGGTAGCGAAGATGTATGCAGGTGGTTTTACTCCCTGCAAGAGGTAGTAGCGGCCTGACAGAGCCCTGATCTGTTAATTTATGAAAAAGAAGGAATTTATGACAATTGAAAAAACCAATTATCGAATTCAAAAACGTCTCTAAAGTTTTTGAAGACAGCAACACCAAGGTTCTCAAAGACATCAACTTTGAGTTGGAAGAGGGGAAATTTTATACTCTTCTGGGCGCATCTGGTTCAGGGAAATCAACTATCCTAAACATCATTGCAGGTTTGCTAGATGCGACGACAGGGGATATTTTGCTGGACGGTGTCCGTATCAATGACATCCCAACCAACAAACGAGATGTCCATACCGTCTTCCAATCCTATGCCTTGTTTCCACATATGAATGTGTTTGAAAATGTTGCCTTTCCGCTTCGCTTGCGTAAAATCGACAAGAAAGAAATCGAACAACGCGTAGCGGAAGTTCTTAAGATGGTTCAGTTGGAAGGTTATGAAAAACGTTCCATCCGCAAGCTATCTGGAGGACAACGTCAGCGTGTGGCCATTGCCCGTGCCATCATCAACCAACCCCGTGTGGTCTTGCTGGACGAGCCTTTATCAGCGCTGGACTTGAAGTTGCGAACAGATATGCAGTACGAACTGCGTGAACTGCAACAACGATTGGGGATTACCTTTGTCTTTGTCACTCACGATCAGGAGGAAGCCTTGGCCATGAGTGACTGGATTTTCGTTATGAATGATGGTGAGATTGTCCAGTCGGGAACACCTGTGGACATCTATGATGAGCCAATCAACCACTTTGTTGCCACCTTTATTGGTGAGTCCAACATCTTGCCAGGAACCATGATTGAGGACTACTTGGTCGAGTTCAATGGCAAACGCTTTGAAGCGGTCGATGGAGGGATGAAGCCAAATGAACCTGTTGAGGTTGTCATTCGTCCAGAGGACTTGCGCATTACCCTCCCTGAGGAAGGCAAGCTCCAAGTTAAGGTTGATACCCAGCTTTTCCGTGGAGTTCACTATGAGATTATCGCCTATGACGAACTAGGAAACGAATGGATGATCCACTCGACTCGTAAGGCCATTGTGGGTGAGGAAATCGGTCTGGACTTTGAACCAGAAGATATCCACATCATGCGTCTCAACGAAACCGAAGAAGAATTCGATGCTCGTATCGAGGAGTACGTAGAAATCGAAGAGCAAGAAGCAGGTCTGATTAACGCGATCGAGGAGGAGAGAGATGAAGAAAACAACCTCTAAACTCTTTGTAGTGCCCTACATGCTTTGGATTGCCCTCTTTGTTCTCGCACCCTTGGTCTTGATTTTCGGTCAATCCTTTTTCAACATTGAAGGGCAGTTTAGTTTAGAAAACTATAAATCCTACTTTGCGTCACAAAATCTGACCTATCTCAAAATGAGTTTCAACTCTGTGCTTTATGCGGGGATTGTGACCTTGGTAACACTGCTCATCAGCTATCCAACAGCCCTCTTTTTGACCCGTCTTAAGCACCGTCAACTCTGGCTTATGCTGATTATCCTACCGACATGGATTAACCTGCTCCTCAAGGCCTATGCTTTTATCGGGATTTTTGGTCAAAATGGCTCTATTAACCAATTTTTGGAATTTATCGGAATCGGTTCGCAACAGTTGCTCTTTACGGATTTCTCCTTTATCTTTGTCGCAAGCTACATCGAGCTTCCCTTTATGATTTTGCCGATTTTCAATGTCTTGGACGATATGGACAACAATCTTATCAATGCCAGCTATGACCTCGGTGCGACCAAGTGGGAAACTTTCCGCCATGTCATCTTCCCTTTATCGATGAACGGTGTGCGAAGTGGGGTTCAGTCCGTCTTTATTCCTAGCTTGAGCCTCTTCATGCTGACACGTTTGATTGGTGGGAACCGCGTTATCACGCTGGGAACGGCTATTGAGCAGAACTTTCTAACCAATGACAACTACGGTATGGGTTCAACCATTGGTGTGATCCTCATCCTAACCATGTTCATCACCATGTGGGTGACCAAGGAAAGGAGAGAACGATGAAAAAATTTGCCAATCTCTACCTAGCCTTTGTCTTTATCATCCTTTATTTGCCAATTTTTTACTTGATTGGCTATGCATTTAATGCAGGGGATGATATGAACAGTTTTACCGGCTTTAGTTTGAGCCATTTTAAAACCATGTTTGGTGATGGTCGCCTCATGTTGATCCTCACCCAAACCTTTTTCTTGGCCTTTTTATCAGCCTTGATAGCGACCATTATCGGGACTTTCGGTGCTATATACATCTACCAGTCTCGTAAGAAATACCAAGAAGCCTTTTTATCACTCAATAATATCCTCATGGTTGCGCCTGACGTTATGATTGGTGCCAGCTTCTTGATTCTCTTTACCCAGCTTAAGTTTTCACTTGGCTTTTTGACGGTTCTATCTAGTCACGTGGCCTTCTCCATCCCTATCGTGGTCTTGATGGTTTTGCCTCGTCTCAAGGAGATGAATGACGACATGATTCATGCGGCTTATGACCTTGGAGCTAGTCAATTTCAGATGTTTAAGGAAATCATGCTCCCTTATCTGACTCCGTCTATCATTGCAGGTTATTTCATGGCCTTTACCTATTCGCTGGATGACTTTGCCGTGACCTTCTTTGTAACAGGAAATGGCTTTTCAACCCTGTCAGTTGAGATTTACTCTCGTGCTCGTAAGGGAATTTCGCTAGAGATTAATGCCCTGTCTGCCCTTGTCTTTCTCTTTAGTATTATCCTAGTTGTTGGATATTACTTTATCTCACGTGAGAAGGAGGAGCAAGCATGAAAAAACTCTATTCATTTTTAGCTGGAATTGTAGCAATTATCCTCGTCTTGTGGGGGATTGCGACTCATCTAGACAATAAAATCAATAGCCGAGATAGTCAAAAACTGGTTATCTACAACTGGGGAGACTATATCGATCCAGAACTCTTGGAGCAATTTACCGAAGAAACAGGGATTCAAGTTCAGTATGAGACCTTTGACTCCAACGAAGCCATGTATACCAAGATCAAGCAAGGTGGAACGACCTACGATATCGCCATCCCAAGTGAGTACATGATCAACAAGATGAAGGATGAGGATCTCTTGGTTCCACTCGATTATTCAAAAATTGAAGGAATCGAAAATATCGGACCTGAGTTCCTCAACCAGTCTTTTGATCCAGGCAATAAATTCTCCATCCCTTACTTCTGGGGGACCTTGGGAATTGTCTACAATGAAACCATGGTAGATGAGGCGCCTGAGCATTGGGATGACCTCTGGAAACCAGAATACAAGGATTCCATCATGCTCTTTGATGGGGCGCGTGAGGTGCTGGGAATCGGGCTTAATTCGCTCGGTTATAGCCTCAACTCAAAGGATCCACAGCAGTTGGAAGAGACAGTAGACAAACTATATAAACTGACTCCAAATATTAAGGCTATCGTGGCTGACGAAATGAAGGGTTACATGATTCAGAACAATGCTGCTATCGGCGTGACCTTCTCTGGGGAAGCCAGCCAGATGTTGGAGAAAAATCCTAACCTCAAGTATGTCGTTCCGACTGAGGCCAGCAATCTCTGGTTTGACAACATGGTCATTCCAAAAACCGTTAAAAACCAAGATGCAGCCTACGCCTTTATCAACTTTATGTTGAAACCCGACAATGCTCTGAAAAATGCTGAGTATGTAGGCTATGCAACACCAAATAACACAGCCAAGGAACTGCTCTCAGAGGAGACAAAAGAAGATAAGTCCTTCTATCCAGACGCTGATACCATGAAAAACCTAGAAGTTTATGAGAAATTTGACCATAAATGGACAGGCAAATATAGCGACCTCTTCCTACAGTTTAAAATGTATCGGAAGTAGGAGTTAGCAGTCACGAAACGAATCAGTCAAGCTGGTTCGTTTTTTATAAAATAGAAGGCAATTTTTATAACTGTATGTTTTTCTATGATAGTTGCTTATTTTCTTGCCTAGTAGTATACTAAGCTTAACCTTACAGAAAGCGGAAACAAATAATGAAACTGTCTACTTTTTTCAAAAAAAGTTATTGGCCAACCTTTTTGATTGTTAACGAAACAATTATACTATTCCATTTAAAGGACGGCTTGGATCGACAATACCTAACAACTGATTCCATACATTTGGTGATAGGTTACTTTATATTTGCAAATATTTTCGTATTTATGTATAGCAATTCGAAAACTTGGGATAAAAAGAAAAATGGTAGTAAGAAAAAATATATCCTGAAAAAGTAATTGGAGATGTAGGGAATTGATCTGATTCAATGGAGATGATTTCCAGTTGACGCAAGCTTAAAAAAACGATATAATAAGAAAGTTGAGAATTGATTTTCTGTTGTCTTAGCCCAGAGAAATGGCGGTGCTGCGAGCCATCTAAGCTAGGAAGTCATGCTACTCAATCACACAATTGCATAAGATTTTGAGAATGACAAGTTCATTGAATGAAGGTGGTACCGCGGTTTTTCGCCCTTCGTGATGTGAGCTTGTCTTTTGATTTTTGGAGGTGTTTATGAAGACATTTCTCGTGAAACAAAAGTTTCGTCTTGGAGGCGAACGCTTTGATATCAAGGATGATAGAGGAGTAGTAAACTATCAGGTGGAGGGATCTTTTTTTCAAATTCCTAAGACCTTTACCATCTATGACGCCTATGGTGAACAAGTTAGTGAGATTAGTAAAGAATTTTTCACCTTGCTTCCTCGCTTTACTATTCAGCTACGAAACGGTTCCAATTTCGTCATTCGTAAGAAGTTGACCTTCTGGCGGGATAAGTATGAGTTTGATAATCTGGGACTTCGTATCGAAGGCAATATTTGGGATTTGAATTTCAAATTGCTAGATGATCGTGATCAGCTTGTCGCCGAGATTCGGAAAGAGATTTTCCATTTAACCTCAACTTACACCGTAACCGTCTATGAAGACTCTTATGCAGACCTGGTCATTTCCCTTTGTGTCGCGATTGACTATGTGGAGATGCTGGAAAGTCAATCAAATTAAACAAGTAATAAGGAGATATTATGAAACAACTATCTAGTGCTCAAGTACGCCAAATGTGGCTTGATTTCTGGGCGACCAAAGGCCACTCTGTAGAACCATCAGTCAGCTTGGTTCCAGTAAATGACCCTACACTTTTGTGGATCAACTCTGGGGTAGCAACCCTTAAGAAATACTTTGACGGAACTATTATTCCTGAAAATCCACGTATTACCAATGCGCAAAAAGCAATCCGTACCAATGATATCGAAAACGTAGGAAAGACTGCGCGTCACCATACTATGTTTGAAATGTTGGGAAACTTCTCTATCGGTGATTACTTCCGTGACGAAGCCATCACTTGGGCCTATGAACTCTTGACAAGCCCTGAGTGGTTTGACTTCCCAGCTGAAAAACTCTACATGACTTACTATCCAGACGATAAAGATTCTTACAACCGCTGGATCGAAGTGGGAGTGGATCCAAGTCACTTGATTCCAATTGAGGACAACTTCTGGGAAATCGGTGCAGGACCTTCTGGACCAGATACAGAAATCTTCTTTGACCGTGGAGAAGCATTTGACCCAGAAAATATCGGTCTTCGCCTGCTTGCAGAAGATATTGAAAACGACCGTTATATCGAAATCTGGAACATTGTATTGTCACAATTTAACGCTGATCCAGCTGTACCTCGTAGTGAGTACAAGGAATTGCCACACAAGAATATTGATACGGGCGCTGGTTTGGAGCGTTTGGTGGCAGTTATCCAAGGGGCTAAGACAAACTTTGAAACTGACCTCTTCATGCCGATCATTCGTGAAGTTGAGAAATTGTCTGGTAAGGTTTATGACCAAGACGGCGACAACATGAGCTTCAAGGTTATCGCTGACCACATTCGTTCCCTTTCATTTGCCATTGGTGATGGTGCCCTTCCAGGAAATGAAGGTCGTGGTTATGTCCTTCGCCGTCTCCTCCGTCGCGCGTCTATGCATGGTCAAAAATTGGGTATCAACGAGCCTTTCCTTTACAAACTCGTTCCAACTGTTGGGAAAATCATGGAAAGCTACTACCCAGAAGTACTTGAGAAGCGCGACTTTATCGAGAAAATTGTTAAGAGCGAGGAAGAGTCATTTGCCCGTACCCTTCATTCAGGTCAACACTTTGCGGAAACCATCGTAGCTGACTTGAAAGCGAAAGGTCAAAGCGTTATCGCTGGGAAAGATGTCTTCAAACTCTACGACACTTACGGATTCCCAGTTGAATTGACAGAAGAAATCGCTGAAGAAGCCGGTATGACTGTCGACCGTGAAGGTTTTGAAGCAGCCATGAAGGAGCAGCAAGAACGTGCGCGTGCGTCTGCTGTTAAGGGTGGCTCAATGGGAATGCAAAATGAAACCCTCCAAAACATTACAGTGGAAAGTGTCTTCAACTACAATGCTAGTCAATTGCCTTCTAAATTGGTTGCTATCGTGGCTGACAATGCAGAAGTAGAAGCTGTATCTGAAGGAACCGCCTCTCTGATCTTTGCAGAGACTCCATTCTACGCTGAAATGGGTGGACAAGTTGCGGACCATGGTCAAATCTTGGATGCTGCAGGAAATGTCGTGGCTACTGTGACAGATGTTCAAAAAGCTCCAAATGGACAACCACTTCATACAGTTGAAGTTCATGCACCACTTGCTTTGAACCAAGAATACACACTTAGCATCGACACCAATCGTCGTCTTCGTGTGATGAAGAACCACACGGCGACTCACTTGCTTCACGCTGCCCTTCACAATATCCTTGGTCACCATGCGACACAAGCAGGATCTCTGAACGAAGTAGAATTCCTTCGCTTTGACTTCACGCATTTCCAAGCCGTAACTCCTGAAGAATTGCGTGCGATTGAACAGCAAGTCAACGAAAAAATCTGGGAAGCAATTGCTGTAGAAACTGTTGAGACAGATATTGACACTGCTAAAGAAATGGGAGCTATGGCCCTCTTTGGTGAGAAATACGGTAAAGAAGTTCGTGTTGTGACCATTGGTGACTACTCTATCGAGCTCTGTGGTGGTACCCACGTTGGCAACACTTCTGAAATTGGTCTCTTCAAGATTGTCAAAGAAGAAGGAATCGGATCAGGAACTCGCCGTATCTTGGCAGTGACTGGTAAAGAAGCCTTTGAAGCCTACCGTGAACAAGAAGACGCTTTGAAAGCAGTAGCAGCAACCTTGAAAGCACCTCAACTCAAAGAAGTTCCTCACAAGGTTGAAGGTCTTCAGGAGCAACTCCGTCAATTGCAAAAAGAAAATGCAGAATTGAAGGAAAAAGCTGCAGCTGCAGCGGCAGGTGATGTCTTCAAGGACGTGAAGGAAGTTAACGGCCACCGTTACATTGCAAGCCAGGTTTCTGTATCAGACGCAGGTGCCCTTCGTACCTTTGCGGATAACTGGAAACAAAAAGACTACTCTGACTTGCTTGTCCTAGTTGCCGCTATCGGTGACAAGGTCAATATCCTTGTTGCAAGCAAGACCAAAGACATTCACGCGGGTAACTTGGTTAAAGAATTGGCTCCAATCGTCGATGGACGTGGTGGTGGTAAACCAGACATGGCCATGGCAGGAGGAAGCAACCAAGCGAAAATCCAAGAACTCTTGGAGGCAGTAGCAGGTAAATTATAAGACAATAAAGATCTATCCATTTGGGTAGGTCTTTTTGTGAATACAAAAAAGCCAAATCCGGTTGGATCTGGCTTGTAACTGATAGGATTATTTTATTGCCCAGACACTTACGGATCTAGCTGAGACCGGAAATTCTCCATAACCGTCAGCATCGATCGTAACTTGTGCTGGATGATTTTCAAGGAGGTCAACAAAGGTTTGGTCAGCCCATTCTTGACCGACAAACATAGACTTGCTGTTTTCTTGGTCATTTGAGATAAGGACAGCGATTGGGGATTGGTTTTCAGCGCCTGAACGAACCCATCCGATACAGTTGGCATCGTCAAAGTAGTCTGTTTGCTCTCCGTAGGCCAAATCTTTTCGGATGGCTAGGAGACGGTCAAGAACTTCTCTGAAATCTTGTTGGGCGTATTTTCCTGAGATACCGTAGTAGTCTCCGTAAAAAACACATGGAAGTCCATCTTGACGTAAAAGAACAAGCGCATAGGCTGCTGGCTTGAACCATTCTTCAACAGTAGACTCAAGGGCTTGTCCTCGTTGAGTATCATGATTGTCAACGAAAGTGACAGCCTTGTCAGGCTTGAGTTCAACCAAGCTATCAGTGAAAATGTTACGAAGGTCGTAATTTGCTCCAGCCCGACTAGCTTCAAAGAGGTTTTGGTGGAGGCGAACATCGACAAGGTCAAAACGTTCCTCTGTTTTCTCGAGATAGTCTAGATTGGCTTCCTTGTCTGGATTCCAAAATTCCCCAAAAACGTAGAAATCTTCGCCGTATTTTTCCTTCATATCACGGATGAAATTGCCCATAAAGAAGGAGTCGATGTGTTTAACGGCATCCAAGCGGAAACCAGCTACACCAGTCGTTTCCATGAACCAGTCAGCCCAGTCATAGATGTTTTGGATGACTTCGGGATGCTTAAAGTCTAGGTCGGCATACATAAGATAGTCGTAGTTACCGTTTTCGTTATCAACCAATTCCTCGTTGGCCCAGCCCTTGTTGTCCCCCTGGATCAGGTAAATGCCAGACTTACGGCGTTTGGCATCGTAGTCTGTCCCTGTAAAATGGTACCAGTGCCAGTGGAAGTCATTGTAGGTATCTTGGCGACCATCGAAAGTAAAGTGAGTCCAGCCATTGATAGTAAAGGGCTCGCTTAGTTGAACGGTACGATCCTCAGGGTCCACTTCAATAACCTGAAAGGCTTCCATATGATCAGCAGCGGCCTTGTGATTGAGCACCACATCAGCCATAGGTTGGATTCCATGCTCCTTGAGAGTCTGAATCGTTTGAAGATAGTCTTCTTTAAACCCATACTTGGTGCGGACAGTCCCTTTTTGGTTAAATTCACCTAGGTCAAAAAGATCATAAACGCCATAGCCAACATCTTTTTCATTGGTTGCCTTGAAGGCAGGTGGCATCCAGACATGACTGATACCAAGATTTGCTAGGTGTTCTGCGTCATCTGCCAATCTCGTCCAGTGTTGGCCGTCGTGGGGCAGATACCACTCAAAGTATTGCATAAGTGTCTGATTTTGCATTGTTTTTCCTCTTGCTTATCAATGTTGTGTTATATTCTACCATAAAGTCCAGAACTAGGCAAACGTTTGCGCAACTTTCTATACTCATTTCTGAAATTGTCTATTTTTAGAGCTTGTCCGCCTTCTTTTCATTGCTGGGAAAAGAGGGTTTAGGATAAAGAATGACATGACCAAACTTATTTTAACAAAAATGACACTTAGTAAACTAAAGTACATATGGACAAACGGTTTCTTTTTTGAGAATTGTCATAAAATTTGCTATAATAGTAGCTATGAATAGAATTAGGGTCAGCAGACGTGTTGAAAAAAAGCTAGCTAAGGGTCTAGTTCTTTTGGAAGCAAGTGATTTAAGAGATATTGATCTGACGGATCAGGCAGTAGAAGTTCTTAGTCAAGATGGAAAGTTTTTAGGGAGCGCCTATCTTTCTCAGCAGAATAAGGGAATCGGTTGGTTCATCAGCAAGGAAAAGGTTCGTTTCAATCAAGCCTTTTTTGAAATTCTGTTTCGTAAGGCCAAGAAAGCTAGAAAGCCTTATTATCAAGATGACTTGACTACTGCTTTTCGCCTTTTTAATCAAGAGGGAGATGGTTTTGGTGGTCTGACTGTTGATCTCTATGAAGATTATGCTGTCTTTTCTTGGTACAACTCCTTTGTTTACCAGATTCGTGAGCTGATAGTAAAGGCTTTTAAGGAAGTTTTTCCTGACGTCTTGGGGGCTTATGAGAAGATTCGTTTTAAAGGTCTAGACTACGAGTCTGCCTATGTTTATGGTGAGGAAGCGCCAGATTACTTTACTGTTCTTGAGAATGGGGTACTCTATCAAGTCTTTATGAATGATGGCTTGATGACAGGGATTTTCCTAGACCAGCATGAGGTTCGTGGGAGTCTGGTTGACGATCTAGCCATGGGCAAATCCTTGCTCAATATGTTTTCCTATACGGCTGCTTTTTCTGTTGCTGCAGCCATGGGAGGTGCGAGTGAGACGACTTCTGTCGACTTGGCCAAACGGTCCAGAGAGTTGTCAGAAGCCCATTTTCAGGCAAATGGACTCAGCCTAGACAATCATCGCTTTATCGTTATGGATGTCTTTGAATACTTTAAGTATGCCAAGCGAAAAGGTTTGACCTACGATGTGATTGTCCTTGATCCGCCGAGCTTTGCCCGCAATAAAAAACAAACATTCTCTGTGGCGAAGGATTGTCACAAGTTGATTTCCCAGAGCCTAGAGATTTTAAATCCGGGAGGGATTATCATTGCCAGTACTAATGCTGCCAATGTTTCCCGCCAGAAATTTACAGAACAAATTGATAAAGGTTTTGCAGGAAGAAGGTATCAGATTTTAAACCAATATGGTCTTCCTGCAGACTTTGCCTATAATAAAAAAGATGAAAGCAGTAATTACCTCAAGGTGATTAGTATGAAGGTTAGTAAATGAAATTAGTCGTCTCAGTAATGCCAAGAAGTTTAGAAGAAGCGCAAGAACTGGATGCCACTAGGTATGAAGATGCCGATATCATTGAGTGGCGTGCGGACTTTCTTGCAAAGGACGCTATTTTACAGGTAGCACCTGCTATCTTTGAAAAATTTGCAGGACGCGAACTGGTCTTTACCCTTCGAACTCGCGCTGAGGGAGGAGAAATCGAACTTTCTTCTGAAGAGTATGTTCAAATCATCAAAGAAGTCACCCAACTCTATCAGCCGGATTATGTGGATTTTGAGTATTTCAGCCACAAGGATGTTTTTGAGGAGATGTTGGATTTTCCAAATCTGGTCTTGAGTTATCACAATTTCCAAGAAACACCTGAAAACATGATGGAAATCTTGTCTGAATTGACCAGCTTGACTCCAAAAGTAGTGAAGGTATCAGTAATGGCAAATACAGCTCAGGATGTTTTGGATCTGATGAATTATACGCGAGGTTTCAAGACACTCAATCCTGAGCAAGAGTACGTGACTATTTCCATGGGGAAAATTGGTAAGGTTTCGCGTATCACTTCAGATGTGACGGGTTCAAGTTGGTCATTCGCTAGTCTAGATGAAGCGAGTGCCCCAGGTCAGATTTCTCTATCAAACATGAAGAAAATCAGGGAGATTTTGGATGAAGCTTGATGGCTATACACGTTTAGCTGCAGTTGTTGCCAATCCCATCAAACACTCTATTTCACCCTTCATCCACAATAGGGCCTTTGAGGCGACAGCTACGAATGGTGCCTATGTGGCTTGGGAGATTGAAGCGGGTGATTTGGCAGAAACAGTTGCCAATATTCGCCGTTACCAGATGTTTGGGATCAACCTGTCTATGCCTTACAAGGAGCAAGTGATTCCTTATCTGGATGAGTTGAGTGATGAGGCTCGTTTGATTGGGGCAGTCAATACAGTTGTTAATCAAGACGGAACGTTAATTGGATATAATACAGATGGCAAGGGATTCTTTAAGAGCTTGCCTTCTTTTACAATCTCGGATAAGAAAATGACCATTCTGGGAGCAGGTGGTGCGGCCAAGTCCATTTTGGCTCAAGCTATTTTGGATGGCGTCAGTCAGATTTCAGTCTTTGTTCGCTCAAGTTCTATCGAAAAAACAAGACCTTATCTGGACAAGTTACAGGAGCAAACAGGCTTTAAAGTGGACTTGTATGCTTTAGAAGATGTTTCTGAACTGCAATCAAGGATTGCTGAGTCGGACCTGCTCGTCAATGCGACTAGTGTAGGAATGGATGGGCAGTCGTCCCCAGTTCCTGAAAGCATCAATTTGCCAGAAACTCTCTTGGTTGCAGATATCATTTACCAACCTTTTGAGACGCCATTTTTGAAATGGGCTAGAAGTCAGGGCAATCCAGCCGTTAATGGTCTTGGAATGTTACTCTATCAAGCTGCAGAAGCTTTTCAACTGTGGACAGGTAAAGAAATGCCGACAGACGAGATTTGGCAGTCCTTAACAGAAAAATATAAATAGTGAAAAGGAGACCCTACTATGAAAATCAGAATCGATATTCCGCATCATCCTTATGATATTCAGATTGAAAAAGGTTGTCTGGCCCAGGCTGGTCAATGGTTGCGAGAACTCTGGCAACCGCAAAAAGTGGTCATTGTAACCGACAACCATGTAGCTTCTCTCTATGCAGAGAAGGTTAAACTCAGCCTAGAAGATGCTGGTTTTCAGGTAGCTGTTTTTGACTTTTTAGAAGGCGAAGAACGAAAAAATTTAACCACTGTTCAGAAGGTCTATGAATTTCTAGTTAAGCAAGGTTTGACTCGTAGCGATGGGATCGTGGCTCTTGGTGGTGGTGTCGTTGGAGACCTGGCTGGTTTTGTGGCCTCTACCTATATGCGGGGCATTCACTTTGTTCAGATTCCGACTAGTTTGACTGCTCAGGTTGATTCTTCTATCGGTGGAAAGACGGGGGTCAATACTCCATTTGCTAAAAATATGGTGGGAACTTTTGCCCAACCAGATGGGGTTCTGATTGACCCGCTTGTCCTTGAAACACTCGGGAAAAGAGAGTTGATTGAAGGGATGGGTGAGGTTATCAAGTACGGCTTGATTGAGGATCCAGAACTGTGGGCTCTCTTAACAGAACTGGATGGCTCTGTTGAGAGCGTTCTGGAACATGCAGAGACCTTGATTGAACATTCTTGTCAGGTGAAGCGCAAGATGGTGGTCGAAGATGAGTTGGACAATGGTGTTCGGCTTTACCTCAACTTTGGACACACTATTGGCCACGCCATTGAAGCAACAGCTGGTTACGGCAAGGTCATGCATGGTGAGGCTGTGGCTATGGGAATGGTACAGATTGCCAAGGTTGCTGAGGAAAAAGGCCTTATGCCAGCTGGCATAACTCAGTCCATTACAGAGATGTGTCAGAAATTTGGCTTACCTGTTGACTATGAAAAATGGGATGTTGACAAGCTTTATCAGGCTTTGACTCATGACAAGAAAGCGCGTGGCAACACCTTGAAATTGGTCTTGGTGCCAGAGCTTGGTTCAGCGACCATTCACCCAGTTTCTCTGGAAGAGATGAAAGACTACTTGGTAAAATAAGGAGAACGTATGAGATATTTAACTGCAGGAGAATCACACGGCCCCCGTCTAACGGCTATCATTGAGGGAATTCCAGCTGGACTTCCTTTGACAGCTGAGGATATTAATGGAGACCTTAAACGCCGTCAGGGTGGCTACGGTCGTGGTGGTCGTATGAAGATTGAGAGTGACCAGGTTGTCTTTACCTCAGGCGTTCGTCACGGGAAGACGACAGGGGCTCCTATTACCATGGATGTCATCAATAAAGACCACCAAAAATGGTTGGATATCATGTCTGCTGAGGATATCGAAGACCGCCTTAAAAGCAAGCGGAAAATCACCCATCCTCGTCCAGGTCACGCCGACTTGGTAGGGGGCATCAAGTACCGTTTTGATGATTTGAGAAATTCCTTGGAACGTTCATCAGCTCGTGAAACAACCATGCGAGTAGCAGTTGGAGCAGTAGCCAAACGCCTATTGGCTGAGCTTGATATGGAGATTGCCAACCACGTTGTGGTTTTTGGTGGCAAGGAAATCGATGTACCTGAAAATCTAACCGTCGCTGAAATCAAGCAACGAGCTGCCCAGTCTGAAGTTTCTATTGTCAACCAAGAACGGGAACAGGAAATCAAGGACTACATTGACCAAATCAAACGTGACGGTGATACCATCGGTGGGGTTGTGGAGACAGTCGTCGGAGGCGTTCCAGTTGGTCTTGGTTCCTATGTCCAATGGGACAGAAAATTGGATGCGCGATTGGCCCAAGCAGTTGTTTCTATCAATGCTTTTAAAGGGGTGGAATTTGGTCTTGGATTTGAAGCTGGTTACCGTAAAGGTAGCCAAGTTATGGATGAAATTCTCTGGTCTAAAGAAGACGGCTATACTCGTCGTACCAATAATCTAGGTGGTTTCGAAGGTGGTATGACTAATGGTCAGCCCATCGTTATCCGTGGTGTCATGAAACCCATTCCCACACTCTACAAACCTCTCATGAGTGTGGATATCGAAACCCACGAACCGTACAAGGCAACCGTGGAGAGAAGTGATCCGACCGCTCTTCCAGCAGCAGGTGTAGTCATGGAAGCCGTTGTAGCAACGGTTCTAGCACAAGAAATCCTTGAAAAATTCTCATCAGATAATCTTGAGGAATTAAAAGAAGCGGTAGCTAACCACCGAGAATATACAAAGAACTATTAAGGAGTTCCTATGGCAAAAACAATCTATATCGCAGGTCTCGGTTTGATTGGTGCTTCAATGGCGCTCGGTATCAAGCGCGATCATCCAGATTATGAAATTTTAGGTTACAATCGTAGCCAGGCTTCGAGAGACATTGCTTTGAAAAAAGGCATGATAGACCGTGCGACGGATGATTTTGCCAGTTTCGCTCCTCTGGCAGATGTCATCATTCTGACCTTGCCAATCAAGCAGACCATTGCTTTTATTAAGGAGCTGGCAGATTTAGACTTGAAGGAAGGCGTCATTATCTCGGATGCGGGCTCAACCAAGTCAGCCATTGTGGAAGCAGCGGAGGAATATTTAGCTGGCAAGCCTGTTCGCTTTGTCGGGGCCCATCCAATGGCAGGTAGCCACAAGACAGGGGCTGCCTCTGCGGATGTTAATCTCTTTGAAAATGCCTACTATATCTTTACACCTTTGAGACTGACAAGTCCTGACACACTTGAGGAAATGAAAGATCTACTTTCAGGTCTCTTGTCCAATCGAGAAACTATTCTGGATCGAATTGAGGATTTCAAGGAGCGCTTAGATGAGATTGGACAAGCCATGACTAAGGGAGATGAGGAGCAAATCTGGAACTTTTTCAATCAGGCGCGTGAGCAACGGCAGGCTATGGAAATCCATAAGCGTGGAGGTGTGGATAGCTCTTACGACCTCTATGTCGACGTTCCCGATGAAGAAGATGTCATCTTGCGGATTTTGGAATTGCTACGTGGGACTTCCTTGGTCAACATTCACATCAACGAAGAAAACCGGGAGGATGTTCACGGGATTCTACAAATTTCCTTTAAAAATGCTCAAGATTTGGAACGAGCTGAACGCTTAATTACAGAAAATACGGACTACACAGTCGTCATCAAATAAGGAGAAAATCATGTCAAATATTTACGATAGTGCAAATGAACTCAGTCGCGGGTTACGCGAATTACCAGAATACAAGGCGGTCAAAGCAGCCAAAGATGCCATCCAAGCAGATAATCAAGCCAGCAAGATTTTTGTAGACTACCTTGCTTTCCAACAAGAAATCCAAGTCATGGCGCAAACAGGACAAATGCCAGACGCCTCTTTCCAAGAAAAGATGCAGTCTTTCAGCAAGCAAATCCAAGAGAACGCTCTTTTGTCAGATTTCTTTGCCAAACAGCAACAATTGTCCATTTACCTTTCAGACATTGAAAAAATTGTCTTTGAACCTGTTTCAGAATTATTGAAATAGTATTTTATCTGTATAAAAGTCAGAAATTTCAGGAATTTCTGGCTTTTTTGTGATAAAATAAGAAAAAGTATTGCAAGTATGAGGTCAACTATGAAACTAAAAACAAACATTCGCCACTTACATGGCAATATCCGGGTTCCAGGTGATAAGTCTATCAGCCACCGTTCGATTATTTTTGGAAGTTTGGCTGAGGGCGAGACCAAGGTTTATGATATTCTGCGTGGAGAGGATGTGCTCTCAACCATGCAGGTTTTTCGTGACCTTGGTGTTGAAATTGAGGACAAAGATGGGGTTATTACTATTCAAGGTGTTGGAATGGATGGCTTAAAAGCTCCGCAAAATGCCCTTGATATGGGGAATTCTGGAACCTCGATTCGCCTGATCTCAGGTGTCCTTGCTGGTGCAGACTTCGAAGTAGAAATGTTCGGAGATGATAGTCTTTCTAAACGTCCTATGGATCGTGTGACCCTTCCTCTGAAAAAAATGGGCGTTAGCATTGCAGGGCAAACCGAGCGAGACCTGCCTCCTCTTCGCCTAAAAGGGACGAAAAACCTTACACCTATTCACTATGAGTTGCCAATCGCCTCTGCCCAAGTCAAGTCCGCCTTGATGTTTGCAGCCATACAGGCTCAGGGGGAGTCCGTTATTATCGAGAAAGAATGTACTCGTAACCACACCGAAGATATGCTTCAGCAATTTGGTGGTCATTTAAGTGTGGATGGCAAGAAAATTACAGTCCAAGGACCACAAAAACTTACCGGACAAAAGGTAGTTGTGCCAGGAGATATTTCCAGTGCAGCCTTTTGGTTGGTCGCAGGTTTGATTGTGCCAGATTCTCGTGTGGTGCTGCAGAATGTGGGCATCAATGAAACGCGTACAGGTATTATTGATGTCATTCGCGCCATGGGTGGAAAATTAGAAGTAACTGAAATTGACTCAGTCGCTAAATCAGCAACGCTGACTGTCGAGTCTTCAGACTTGAAAGGAACAGAGATTGATGGTGCCTTGATTCCACGCTTGATTGATGAATTGCCCATTATTTCTCTTCTCGCGACCCAAGCGCATGGTGTAACGGTCATTAAGGATGCTGAAGAACTAAAGGTCAAGGAAACAGACCGCATTCAGGTAGTGGCAGATGCTTTAAATAGCATGGGGGCGGACATCACTCCTACAGCAGACGGGATGATTATCAAAGGGAAATCAAGACTTCATGGCGCTAGAGTCAATACGTTTGGTGACCACCGTATCGGAATGATGACTTCCATTGCAGCCCTCTTAGTAAAAGATGGAGAAGTGGAGCTTGATCGTGCCGAAGCCATCAATACCAGCTATCCTAGCTTCTTTGATGATTTGGAGACCTTGATTCATGGCTAAGGTATTACTCGGATTTATGGGAGCTGGTAAGTCGACAATCGCTAGAGGATTGGACCCAGACTACATCGATATGGATGCCTTAATCGAGGAACGTTTAGGCATGTCCATTGCGGATTTTTTCGCTGAAAAGGGAGAAGTGGCCTTTCGTCAAGTAGAGTCAGAAGTCCTAGCTGACTTACTAAAAACGGATCACGTTGTGTCAACTGGCGGAGGAATTATCATTTCTCAGAGAAATCGTGACTTGCTCAAAACCAATCCTGATAACATCTACCTAAAAGCAGATTTTGAAACCCTCTACCAACGTATCGCAGCTGACAAGGACAATCAGCGCCCGCTTTTTCTAAATAATAGCAAGGAAGAACTAGCCAGTATTTTTCAAGAAAGACAGGCTTGGTATGAGGAAGTAGCCAGTCGGATTCTGGATGTGACCAAGTTAAGCCCAGAGGAAATTATAGAGGAATTGAGATGAAAATTGCCTATCTAGGTCCCAAGGGATCTTTTTCGCATCATGTTGTGCAGACGGCCTTTCCCAAAGAGGAATTGCAGGCTTTTGCCAATATCACAGATGTTATTAAGGCCTATGAACAGGGCTTGGTGGACTATTCTGTGGTACCAGTTGAAAACTCCATTGAGGGGAGTGTGCATGAAAGCTTGGACTATCTGTTTCATCAGGCGGATATTCAGGCTGTTGCAGAAATTGTTCAACCCATTCATCAGCAGCTGATGGCAGTTCCTGGTCAGTCAAAAATTGAGAAAATCTTTTCTCATCCGCAGGCTCTAGCTCAGGGAAAGAAATTCATAGAGGCGCATTATCCAGAAGCCCAACTTGAAGTGACGGCAAGCACAGCCTATGCAGCTCGCTTTATTGCTGAACATCCAGACCAACCTTTTGCGGCTATTGCCCCTAAAAATTCGGCTGAAGAATATGGCTTGGAATTGATTGCTGAGGATATTCAGGAAATGGAAGCCAATTTCACACGTTTTTGGGTGTTAGGAGCAGAGATACCGATGATTCCTTTGAACTCGCAAGCTGAAAAAATGAGTTTGGCCTTGACCTTACCAGACAACCTACCTGGTGCTCTTTACAAGGCACTTTCGACCTTTGCTTGGAGAGGGATTGATCTAACCAAGATAGAAAGCCGCCCTTTGAAAACAGCCTTGGGAGAATACTTTTTCATTATCGATGTAGAGTATAGTGATAAAGAGCTGGTTCATTTTGCCAGACAAGAACTAGGAGCAATTGGAATCCAGTACAAGATACTGGGAACCTACCCTATTTTCACCATAAGGGATCTAGGAAAGGAGAACCTATGAGCAAAGAAAGCCCTTTAAGTCATCATGAGCAGTTACGCTATGACTACCTTTTTAAGAATATTCATTACCTAAATGACAGAGAAAAGAGAGAATTTGACTATTTAAAAAGAAAAATGGACGGTGGATTTTCCTCTAATGAAGTTGAAAGGGGAAAAAATCTAGGGAAGGACATTGGGATTCCACAGTATTCCAATCAAAGTCGCTCGAATAGACATCAGAAATTTTCCTCTCTTCCAAAAGTGAAAAAGAAGAAACCAAGAAGATTTTTTAAACGAGTTCTAATTTGGCTTTTACTGTTGGTAACCTGTGTGGCTGCGGGCATGATTATTATGTTCCTTCGAGGTTTCCAGTCGGTATCTACTAGCAATAAGCCAACTGATGCAAAAGCGGCACAAGTACAGGTGTTTAATGGTCAAGATACTAAAGACGGGGTGAATATCCTAATCATGGGGACAGATGGTCGGATTGGTCAAAATAGTGCAGAAACTCGCACAGACACGATTATGGTGTTGAATGTTAGTGGTTCGGATAAGAAAATCAAGCTAGTCAGCTTCATGCGTGACAACCTAGTCTATATTGATGGCTACAGTCAGATTGTGAATGGCAAGAAACAAACGGATAATAAACTCAACGTGGCCTATGAACTTGGGGAGCAGGAGGGGCAAAAAGGAGCAGAAATGGTTCGCAAGGTTTTAAAAGATAACTTTGATTTGGACATTAAGTACTATGCTCTAGTGGATTTTCAGGCCTTCGCAACTGCTATTGATACACTATTTCCTGATGGAGTGACTATAGACGCTAAGTTTTCAACGTTAAATGGCCAACCTCTAACAGAAGCTACAGTTGGAGATGACCTACATGCAACAGAAACGGAATCACCAACTCAAACTATTAAAGTTGGGAAACAGCAGATGAATGGCTCGACCTTGCTCAATTACGCTCGCTTCCGTGATGATGATGAAGGAGACTATGGTCGTACCAAACGTCAGCAGCAAGTCATGTCAGCTGTTCTTGAGCAAATCAAAGATCCAACCAAACTCTTTACAGGATCAGAGGCACTTGGAAAGGTCTTTGGAATGACCTCAACCAATCTACCTTATACCTTCCTGCTGACTAATGGTTTGTCAGTTATCGAAGGCGCACAGAACGGTATTGAAAGATTGACAGTGCCAGAACTTGGCGATTGGGTGGATGCATATGATGTCTACGGAGGACAAGGTCTACTTGTCGACCAAAACAAATATCGGACTAAACTCGCCCAAATGGGAATGAGATAAGAGGTAGATAAATGAAAATCAAAGCTTCATTCGCTAGTGAAAAGAGTGGATTGGGCTTTGATTTTTTACGGTATCTGATGGATTTTTAAGGCTTTTTTATGGTATAATAAAACGATATAACTCGTTATTGGACAGAAGAGGAGAGACATGAGTGATTTGAAAGCGATTCAGGCTCGTAGTCTGGAAATGGCTGAATATTTCGTCGCATTTTGTAAAGAACATGACTTGTTGTGCTATCTCTGTGGTGGAGGGGCTATCGGTGCCCTTCGCAACAAGGGCTTCATTCCTTGGGATGATGATCTAGATTTTTTCATGCCTCGCAAGGACTATGAAAAATTAGTTGAATTATGGCCACGTTATGCAGATGAGCGCTATTTCTTATCAAAAAGTCACAAGGATTTTGTAGACCGTAACCTTTTTATTACTATTCGTGATAAGGAAACGACCTGTATCAAGCCTTATCAACAGGATTTGGATTTGCCACATGGTTTGGCCTTGGATGTTTTGCCTTTGGATTATTATCCTAAAAATCCAGCTGAGCGTAAGAAACAGGTTCGCTGGGCCTTGATCTATTCACTCTTTTGCGCCCAAACTGTCCCAGAAAAGCATGGTGCAGTCATGAAATGGGGAAGTCGCATTTTACTCGGTTTGACGCCAAAATCTCTACGTTATCGCATTTGGAAAAAAGCTGAGAAAGAAATGACCAAGTACAGTCTAGTTGAGAGTGATGGAATCACGGAATTATGCTCAGGTCCTGGCTACATGAGAAACAAGTACCCAATCGCATCCTTTGAAGATAATCTCTTCTTGCCATTTGAAGGAACTGAAATGCCCATCCCAGTCGGCTATGATGCCTATCTTAGCACTGCTTTTGGGGATTATATGACACCACCACCAGCAGACAAGCAAGTGCCACATCATGATGCCATTATAGCAGACATGGACAAGAGTTACACAGAGTACAAGGGAGAGTACGGAGCATGATGGGAGAAAAAATTAGCGTTATCGTTCCAGTCTACAATGTAGAAGCTTATCTGGAGAGATGTGTGGAGTCGATTCTTCAACAAACTTATGCCAATTTTGAACTAATTCTGATCAATGATGGCTCCACTGATTCCAGTGGAGTTATCTGTGACAATTTAGCCTCTCAGCATGAGAATATCAAGGTTCATCATCTAGAAAATGCTGGAGTCTCAAATGCGAGAAATACGGGAATCAAGCTGGCGACTGGTGCTTGGATCACCTTTATTGATAGCGATGATTTCGTTACGAAAGATTATCTGGAAATCTTGATTGGTGCAGTTGATGATGAGGAGTCCGTAGGATTTACAATCGCTCCTCTGCACCATATTAAAAATGGAATTATGACAGATTTACCTCCTCATTCTGGAAAAAAAGAAATCTGGTCAACAGAAGAAACCATGAAGGAATTACTGATGACTACTAGAACGTCATTTTTTCCTGTCGCAAAACTGTTTAAGAGAGACCTGCTGGCGGATGAAAAATTTAATACAAGCTATCATCTAGCTGAAGATGCCTTGTTTTTGACAGAATTGTTGTTAAAGACAAGATGCAGTAGCGTATTTATTGACAAACCAATTTATTATTATGATCATCGTGAGGGAAGTGCTACAACGTCTGTTAATCAGCATGTATTTGATACGATAGAAGTTTATAAGAAGATTATAGCTCAAGTATCGCAAGCTTTTCCTAATTTAAAATACGAATTGAAAAATAGAGAATGTTGGTCGTACATCACAGTTTACGATAAAATTATCTTTACTTCACGTGAAGAGTATCAAAAGGAGAAAGCCGAGCTGAGGACTTGGATTGTTCGGCATCGACGCGAAATATGGAAGGACGCTTATTTCACTACTTTTCGCAAGGTAGCGATCCTTTCACTTGTCTTTTCTCCATGGCTATATAAGAAAATTGTTGGATTAAAAAACTAATATCATGAGAAGGAGTTGAAAATGAATTTTTCAAAAATGGATGAATACTTTGAAAAATCAAAATTATGGATTGCATATCTGTTTGTTTTCATTTCGATTTTAAGTATGAGTTCACTGGTTTATAAGGTAGCAAATCCCATCTATAAGGGTTTGTCAGCGATTGTTGTACTTTATATTTGCTACACATTGTTGTTTAAGTGGAAACAGATTACAGTAGATCGAAAGTTTTTGGTCTTATTTGGCTTGTTATCTGGGAGTCATCTGCTATCGGCAGTATTCAATCGCTCTGGACATTTGATTGGGAATGTGATTGAAATACTTTTTATGGTAACCTATGTTTTATTATTTACCATGTTACAATCGGGGCAACTCAAAAAATTATTTGACTGGATTGCCTATACAGTTCAAATCATTTCTTTCTCTTCCGCAATCTTTGCATTTGGTTTATTGGTAAGTAGAGTCCTTATCCTATTTAAGATTGGAGAGCAATCTTATTACTATGGTGTCATGAATGGACGTCTGTGGGGGATTGTCAATCCTAATGCTAGCGCGATATTTTCATATATTAGCATTATTTTGGCTATGTATCTGATTCATAAAGGAAGTAAATATTCTGTATATCTTAAACTGAACAATGTGATTCAATTAGTCTACTTTGCTACTATGCAAAGTAGAGGGGCATTACTTTCTTTACTCCTCATGATTGGACTTTATAGTTTCTTTGCTACACGAGGAAGTATCGTTAAACGATTCCTCACTTTTATTGTTGTTGGTTTACTAGTTTCTGCAACTAATATTGGATTGAGTTATGTAACTTCAATTTATATCTCATCTGAAACTGCGACTGTTTTTGACTTAAACAAAGGACAATCCTACGCTGAGACAGATTCGTCTGTTACCAAGAAGACTGGTGAACTCCATTTAATTGAAACAACACCAAGTGGTAGGACCTATATTTGGAAAAATGCCATCAAGATGGGAAGTGCCAAACCAATTTTTGGTTACGGTGTACGGAATGTCCCAGATTATTACACAGAATATTTCAGTAAATTTGAGATTCAAAATTCCCTTATCGGTGGGAATTTCCATAACATTTTTGTGACTATATTTGTCAGTTCGGGAGTTCTAGGATTAGTATCCTTCCTTCTTATATTGGGTTATGTAATCAAGCGTTTTTTAACTTATTTGATTGTTTCCAAGAAAAATACTGACAAATTGATTATGATCCTCTTCTTCGGTATCTTGTTTGGTCAGTTGTTTGAGAGTCAGATTATGTACTCTACCAACTTTATCAATATCATCTTTTGGTTGGCAATCGGTTATGGACTAGTGGTTTGCAAACGGGATGAAGGAATTCGGTATCAGGAAGTAACAGATGTCAGTGAAATTCAACAGATGGAACTAGGAATCATGGAGTACATTCATGAAGTTTGTCAGAAAATTGGTGTTAAGTATTTCCTAGCTTATGGAAGTCTAATTGGTGCGGTTCGCCATAAAGGTTTCATTCCTTGGGATGATGATATGGACATCTGCATGCTAAGAGAAGACTATGAGAAACTACAAGATTACCTTATCGCTAACCCTGATGAACGCTATGAGGTCATGTCTTATAAAAATAATCTCAACTACGTCTATCCCTTCATGAAAGTGCAGGATAACCATACCTACTTGCTAGAAGAAGATGTTCGCATCGATTCCAATATGGGAATCTATGTAGACATTTTCCCTGTGGATGGTTACGAAGATAACGCAGATTTTAAAAATAAGATGACGAAACTGATAAAGAAACGTCAATTGAGTTGTTATACTTTTAAAGGAATTACAAATACAAAGAGTCTACTGAATTCTTTGATTCGTTATATTTCTGTTGTCATTTTCTATTTCACAAATACGAATAAGTATGTTGAGCAAATTGATGAACTTGCTAAATCTAGAGCAGTTGCTGACTACGAGCAAGTTGATTATTTGATTTATAAGGATATGAATAAGCCAGTTTGGAAACGTGAGTGGTTAGAACAAGTGATTGTGGGAACGTTTGAAGGCAAGGAATTTATGATTCCAAAACATTACCATGAAATTTTGACTTCTGACTATGGAGATTACATGCAATTGCCCCCTCTTGAACAAAGAGTATCTCACCATGATTTCAAACTGTGGAAAATCACTAAAAGTTCTAAGTAAGCAAATCGCAGTTAAAAATCGTTTAAAAAATTAGTCAAAATTAGGAGAATAAAACGTATGTCTGAGAGAGTTTTAAGTCTTGAAGAAATAAAACAAGTGGAGTTGGATATTTTAAAGTATCTACATGAACTATGTGAACAGCATCAGATTAAATATTTTATTGATTTTGGAACCTTACTAGGAGCTGTACGCCATAAAGGATTTATCCCTTGGGATGATGATACGGATATTTCTTTGGCGCGAGATGAATTTGAAAAGCTTTATCAGGTTTTAAAAAATGAGAATCATCCCTACTACAAATTGATTTCATTTAGAGAAACAAAAGGCTATCCGTACAGTTATATGCGTGTTCATGACATTAGAACACGTAGAGACGCCAATCTTCTGGACCCGACAGTCGTATTGGGAACTTGCGTTGATATTTTTCCATACGATGGTGTCGTGACGGAGGAAAGTGATTGTAAGAAAATGAAGCTCTATAAACACTTTGTCCGCCTTTCTTCTTTGAATTTTAAAGGGATCAAGTCTGAGAATGGTGGACTTAAAAATCTGCCTCGTTATATTGGATCAGCTATTTTTCGTCTAAGCTCTCCACAAACTTGGAATCAAAAATTAGAGAACCTTGCTTTGAAATATAGTGTAAATCAAGCTACAGATCTTACCTGTACGATATTTGATCCAAGCTTTCCAGAGGGAATCAAAAAAGAATGGCTCTATGATCTGATTGATATGCCATACGAAAACATCGTAGTGAAGGCTCCGAGAAAATACCATGAAATTCTTGTCTACGAATTTGGAGCAGACTATATGACTCCACCACCTGTTGAACAGCAGGTTCCAGGAACTGATAAGAATTATTGGATTGATTAGTAAGAGATTGTTTTCATCGAGAAAGGAGTGTTCAAGATGAAGAATAAAAGATTAGTTAAATCAGTCAGTTATAGTTTATTTGCTTTCCTTTTTGTGTTGATTGGTTTATCACAACAAGTTAATGCAGACACCATTACTGTTGGTTCAGGTAATCGTATCCATTTCATAAATACTAAAGCAAAATCCGGGAGTGATGCTATCCTTCTGGAAAGCAATGGTCATTATGCCTTGATTGATATGGGGGAAGATTATGACTTTCCTGATGGGAGTGACCCACGCTATCCAAGCCGCTGGGGAATTTCCATGAGAAATTATCAAGTCTTGGAAGACCGTTTGATTCGCCATCTTGATCAGATTGGTGTTAAAAAATTAGATTTTATTTTGGGAACCCATGTACATAGTGACCATATCGGCGGAGCAGATGAAATACTCAATCGTTATCAAGTTGATAAGTTTTATTTAAAAAAATATTCAGATGAACGGATTACCTCACACTGGGGACTCTGGGATAATCTTTTCAATTATGATAATGCTTTGAGAACCGCACACAAACGAGGAGTTACTCTTATTCAGAATATTACAGACGAGGATAGTCACTTTAAATTAGGTGATATGGATATCCAACTCTATAATTATAAGAATGAATATGATGCTGAGGGGAATCTGAAAAAAGTTCTAGATGATAACTCCAACTCTATCGTTTCAGTGGTGACTGTGGCAGGAAAGAGAATCTACCTTGGTGGAGATTTGGATAATGCCGAAGGAGCGGAAGATAAGTTAGGCCCAGTTATCGGCAAGGTTGATATGATGAAATGGAATCATCATTATGATGCGACAATTTCAAATACGATTAATTTTCTTGAAAACCTATCTCCAAAGATGATTATTCAGACAACTGGTGGTGATATTAATGTTGCTTCAACCAGAGAATATCTCCAAAAGAAAAATATTCAAGTTCTCAGAGCTTCTAGTCAAACTCAAGATGCTACCGTTTTTGATATTAGTGATAGCGGATTTGCCAATGTTTCTAATCTCTTCCCGGACATCCCTGTAGTTGACGAAAAATGGTATCAAGAAGGTGGCTACTGGAAATATCGCTTGGCTGACGGGGAAATGGCTATCGGTTGGAAAGAGATTGGCGGAGCCACTTACTTCTTTAATGGAAAAGGGCGAATGCAAGCAGGTCGCTGGCTTCACCTTAATGACGATTGGGGAGAAAATGCCAAGGGAAATGACTACTATTTGAACCCAAATGGTAAAATGCAAACTGGAGGTTGGTTCAAGCTGGATGGTCATTGGTATTATATCCAATCAAATGGCGCTAGACGATTTAGTGAGCTTTCTGAAATTGGAGGGAAGAAATATCTCTTTGCAGAAGATGGTAAGATGCTAACAGGATATCAAGTCTTTAATGGCAAGAAAATGTTCTTTAGCGAAAGTGGTGCACTCCAAACAGCAGGTAAACCTTTAACTTGGCAAAAGATTGATTCAGATTGGTATTTCTATGATGAGGATGGTCTAAAGACCATTGGTAAAAAGAATATCAATGGAAGCACATATTACTTTAATCAAGAAGGTGTCATGCAAACAGGCTGGGCCTTTGTTGATGGTTACTGGAACTATTTTGCAAGTTCAGGAGCTATGAAAACTGGATGGATCAAGGATCAGGATACTTGGTATTATCTGGACAAAGATGGTATCATGCTCACTGGAAAACAAGAAATCAATGGTACGCGCTACTATTTGAATACCAGCGGTGCCATGCAAACGGGCTGGAAATGGCTAGAGAACAATTGGTATTACTATGCGAACTCAGGAGCTATGAAAACTGGCTGGATTAAGGATAATGAGAAATGGTATTACCTAAATCAAGATGGTATTATGCAAACCGGGAAACAAGAAATCAATGGTACGCGCTACTATTTGAATACCAGCGGTGCCATGCAAACAGGCTGGCAATGGCTTGATAAACACTGGCATTACTACGCTGACTCAGGGGCTATGAAGACTGGTTGGTTGAAGGATCAAGGAACATGGTATTATCTTGAAGATCAGGAAGGTATCATGCTGGTCGGTTTCCAACAAGTAGATGGTAAGCAATATTACTTTAGTGCATCAGGTGCCATGCAGATAGGCTGGAAATGGTTTGATAATCATTACCGTTACTTTGAATCAAATGGATCTATGAAAACCGGTTGGATAAAGGATAAAGGAATCTGGTATTATCTCAATCCTGAAGATGGCATCATGTTGGTTGGCCTTCATAAAGTAAATGATGATCATTATTACTTTGATGACTCAGGAGCTATGCAGACCGGTTGGAAACGACTTGATGGTAATTGGTACTATTTCCAAACAGATGGTTCCTTGTTGAAAAATGCTACCACACCGGATGGTTATAAGGTAAACGAGGAAGGCATTTGGAGACAGGCTGTTGCTACTGTCAATGGCGAAGTAGATCAGTCAGAAAAGAAGCAAGAAGCTAGTTCCTCCATTGCTGAACAGCCAAAACAAGATTCAAATCTAGAAGCCAATACTTCTGGCAAGAAAGAAAAAGAATAAAAGAAACACCCTACTGATAAACGAGCGTTTATCAGTAGGGTGTTCTTTTAGTTTCTTTTGATCTTAGCTAGTACTAGGTTCAGTGCATAGTGTAATGTTTTGTCTTTGGCGATAAAAAGCGTCAAGAGATAGTAGATTCCACAAGTAGCTATGGTAGAAAGAACCATGAGGATCATGTTGAGGTTCACTGTATAGGAACTGATTTGGAAAATCATCTTGAAAATATAGAAGATCGGGATAAATCCAAGGGATATGAGACCATAACGTGTTAAGGTCATAAAGATTTCTTTTAAATTAATTAGTTGATGTTTCTTAATAAAATGAATTTCTAAGAGAACAACGATGGCTTCGGCAATAATGGTAGTAGCAATATAATACTCAGGGGCAAAAATATTATTGATATACAAGATACAGTTGAAGAGGAGATTTGCTCCACCACCAGCAAAGTAGAAAGCAGTCAAGCGGTTCTCGTGGTCATTGATAAAGATAATTTGCTTACCAAGAATCAATTCAATAGCCCAGATAATGGTTCGAAAGGCGAAGACGCTGGTCACGATGCCTGCCTCAAGATACTTTTCAGAAGAGTAGATAACCGTTGCGTACTTTCCCAAAATCATAATCCCAAAACTAGTTGGAATCATAAGGAAATAGAATAAGGATGCCGCTTGATTTACAAGATAATTATAAGAATTGTAATCCTTTTTCCCGAGGTAGTAGCCGAGACGTGGAATGCTGACACTGATAGCTCCACTTAAGACACCTGCAATCAGCATAACGATGCTATAGGCAATTGTATAATAAGAAATATAGTTTTCATCTGGTCCCTTGGTGATAAACATTCTATCTAGCAAGGTATAAAGCATATTGGCATTTGCCAAGAGAAGCATAGTAAAGAGTGGTTTAGAAGCCTTAGCTAACTCGATGAAACCAATTTTGACAAAGGAAACTTCTCTCTTGATCCAAAGAAAACTAAGGAGGTAGTTGAGGATAGTGGTCGCTGTCATGACGATAGCGTAGGGAACAATATCATTAGCAGTTTTGACAAAGGCAAAGATGGCGACCAGCATGGTAATCCGAATAATCAATGTCTTGTAAAGGATAAAGGCATAGTTTTCATAGGCCTCATTCATCCATTCGATATTGAGGAATTGGAAGAGTGCCTGAGCTCCTAGGATGTAGTAAAGGACTTTAAGGTTCTCAATGCTGGTGTCAAAGAAGATAAAGAGGAAGTAGATACCAGTCGTCAGAAGAGATGTGAAAACAGAAATATAAAACAGCTTAGAAAAGACATAGTTGATTTTATTCTTGTCGTCCTTAACCTTACTGATAGCACGAATCCCGTAGTTGTAAATACCAAAGGCAGCTAGTGGAATGACAAAGCTGGCCCAGGTATTAGCGGTATTGAAGTAACCGTAGTTGGATTTGCTGAGAATCCGCGTCAGATAAGGGTTGGTTATCAGCGGAAAAACGATATTGAGGATATTGACCAGCAAGCTAGCCAATGCATTAACTTTTATATTTTTCATTGAACTTTCTTTCTTAAATGTAACATTATCTCTAGTATTATATCACATTCCAGCTTCATTCTTTTGATAAAATCCTAAAAATCTAGTATAATAGATAGACTGAAAGTATGAGGTTACTAGATATGAAGATGAAACAAATTAGTGATACAACACTGAAAATCACGATGACTTTAGATGATTTGATGGATCGGGGAATGGAGATTGCAGACTTTCTCGTTCCTCAGGAAAAAACCGAAGAGTTTTTCTATGCTATTTTAGATGAGTTAGAGATGCCCGACAATTTCTTGGATAGTGGCATGCTCAGTTTTCGTGTGACGCCAAAACCTGATAAGGTCGATGTCTTTGTGACCAAGTCTAAGATTGACCAAAATCTAGATTTTGAAGATTTGACGGATCTGCCAGATATGGAAGAATTGGCCCAAATGTCGCCGGACGAATTTCTCAAAACATTGGAAAAGAGTATTGCAGAAAAGACCAAAGATGATATTGAGGCCATCCAGTCTCTAGAACAGGTAGAAGCTAAAGAAGAAGAGCAAGAGCAGGCGGACAAGGAAACTGAGAGCAAGAAAGAACCTTATATCTACTATATCCTGCGCTTTGCAAGCCTTGCTGACTTAGTTGCTTTTTCAAAGACGGTTAACTACCAGATGGAAACATCTGAACTCTATAAGATGAATGGATACTATTATTTGACAATCTTAGTCGATGTTGAAAATCATCCTAGTCCATATCCAGCCTGGCTCTTGGCTCGTATGCGTGAGTTTGCAGACGACAGTGATATCAGTCGTTCGGTTTTACAAGAGTATGGTCGCATCTTGATTAATCACGACGCTGTGCTCGGTCTTCAAAAAGTTAATTCATAGTTTTTAGAAATCAATTTTTACTTATCAGAAAAGACGAATCCCATGATTCGTTTTTTCTTTTCTATCTATAAATAGTGGTTTTCTTGGATAGGAATTTTCGAAAAATTCTGTTATAATGGCTATATTAGAAAATTTCGAGGAGACAAACATGACAGTTAAAATTGCTTTACTTGGATTTGGTACCGTTGCAAGTGGTGTACCATTCCTCCTAAAGGAAAACGGAGAAAAAATCATCCAGTCAGCTCATTCAGAGATTGAAGTAGCCAAGGTATTGGTTAAGGATGAAGATGAGAAGAACCGCTTACTTGCAGCAGGGAATGACTTTAACTTTGTAACCAATGTAGACGATATTTTATCAGACAAGGACATTACTATCGTAGTGGAATTGATGGGGCGTATCGAACCAGCTAAAACCTTTATCACTCGTGCCTTAGAAGCTGGGAAACACGTTGTTACTGCAAACAAGGACCTTTTGGCTGTCCATGGCGCAGAATTGCTAGAAATCGCTAAAGAGCACAATGTAGCACTCTACTACGAAGCAGCAGTGGCTGGTGGGATTCCAATTCTTCGTACGTTGGCAAATTCGCTGGCTTCTGACAAAATCACTCGTGTCCTTGGCGTGGTTAACGGAACTTCTAACTTCATGATGACCAAGATGGTCGAAGAAGGCTGGTCTTATGATGACGCTTTGGCTGAAGCTCAAAGACTGGGATTTGCAGAAAGCGACCCTACAAATGACGTAGATGGGATTGATGCAGCCTACAAGATGGTCATTTTGAGCCAATTTGCCTTTGGGATGAAGGTTGCTTTTGACGATGTAGCCCACAAGGGGATCCGCAATATCACACCAGAAGATGTGGCTGTAGCCCAAGACCTTGGTTATGTTGTGAAATTGGTTGGTTCTATCGAAGAAACTGCTTCAGGTATTGCCGCAGAAGTGACTCCAACCTTCCTGCCTAAAGCACACCCACTTGCTAGCGTAAATGGCGTGATGAACGCCGTCTTTGTAGAGTCTATCGGTATCGGTGAGTCTATGTACTACGGACCAGGTGCTGGTCAAAAACCAACTGCAACAAGTGTTGTAGCAGATATTGTCCGTATCGTTCGTCGCTTGAATGATGGTACCATCGGTAAAGACTTCAACGAATATAGTCGTGACTTGGTCTTGGCTAAGCCTGAGGATGTCAAAGCCAATTACTACTTCTCAATCTTGGCTCCAGACTCAAAAGGTCAGGTCTTGAAACTGGCTGAAATCTTCAACGCTCAAGATATTTCCTTCAAGCAAATCCTTCAAGATGGAAAAGAGGGTGACAAGGCGCGTGTGGTGATTATTACTCATAAGATCAATAAAGCTCAACTTGAGAAGGTTTCAGCCGAGTTGGCCAAAGTTTCAGAATTTGACCTCTTGAATACCTTCAAGGTGCTAGGAGAATAAGATGAAGATTATTGTACCTGCAACCAGTGCCAATATCGGGCCAGGTTTTGACTCGGTCGGTGTAGCTGTTACCAAGTATCTTCAAATTGAAGTCTGTGAAGAACGAGATGAGTGGTTGATTGAACATCAGATTGGCAAATGGATTCCCCACGATGAGCGCAACCTTTTACTCAAGATTGCTTTACAAATTGCGCCTGACTTGCAACCAAGACGTTTGAAAATGACCAGTGATGTTCCCTTGGCGCGTGGTTTGGGTTCTTCTAGCTCGGTTATCGTTGCTGGGATTGAACTAGCTAATCAACTGGGCAAGCTCAACTTATCTGACCATGACAAATTGCAGCTGGCGTCCAAGATTGAAGGACATCCTGACAATGTGGCTCCAGCTATCTATGGAAATCTTGTTATTGCGAGTTCTGTTGAAGGGAAAGTCTCTGCTATTGTGGCAGACTTCCCAGTGTGTGATTTCCTAGCTTACATTCCAAACTATGAATTACGCACTCGAGACAGCCGTGGTGTCCTGCCTAAAAAATTGTCCTACAAGGAAGCAGTTGCAGCTAGTTCTATCGCAAATGTCGCTGTTGCGGCTTTGTTGGCAGGAGACATGGTGACTGCTGGCCAAGCAATCGAGGGAGACCTCTTCCACGAGCGCTATCGTCAAAGTCTGGTCCGTGAATTTGCGACGATTAAGCAAGTAGCCAAAGAGAATGGTGCCTATGCAACCTATCTCTCTGGAGCAGGGCCAACAGTTATGGTCTTGGCTTCTCATGACAAGATGCCAAAGATTAAAGCTGAATTGCAAAAGCAACCCTTCAAAGGAAAATTGCATGACCTGAAAGTTGATACCCAAGGTGTCCGTGTCCAAGCAAAATAAAGAATAGAAGATAGGATGGGGAAAGTCTCGAACAGAGGGCTTCCTATCCTTTTTTTGAAAAGAAGTCTAGTTAAAAACTTGATAAAGGAGAAATAAAGATGTCAGAAATTTATCTAGCAGGTGGTTGTTTTTGGGGGCTAGAAGAGTATTTTTCACGTATTTCTGGAGTGCTAGCAACTAGTGTTGGTTACGCTAATGGGCAAGTTGAAACGACCAATTATCAGCTACTTAAGGAAACAGACCATGCAGAAACGGTTCAAGTGATTTATGATGAGAATACAGTATCACTAAGAGAGATTTTACTTTATTATTTCCGTGTCATTGATCCCTTATCAATCAATCAACAAGGAAATGACCGTGGTCGCCAATATCGAACGGGGATTTATTATCAGGATGATGCAGACTTGCCAGCTATCTATACAGTGGTGCAGGAGCAGGAGCGCATGCTGGGTCGAAAGATTGCAGTAGAGGTGGAGAAACTTCGCCACTATATTTTGGCAGAAGATTACCACCAAGACTATCTCAAGAAAAATCCTTCCGGTTACTGTCATATCGATGTGACAGATGCTGAGAAGCCATTGATTGACGCAGCCAACTATGAAAAGCCTAGTCAAGAGGTGCTGAAGGAAAACCTAACTGAAGAATCCTACCGTGTTACGCAAGAAGCTGCTACAGAAGCGCCGTTTAGTAATGCTTATGACCAAACCTTTGAAGAGGGGATTTATGTAGACATCACGACGGGTGAGCCACTCTTTTTTGCTAAGGATAAGTTTGCCTCAGGTTGTGGTTGGCCAAGTTTTAGTCGTCCGATTTCCAAGGAGTTGATTCACTACTACAAAGATCTGAGTCATGGGATGGAGCGAATCGAGGTTCGTTCTCGGTCGGGAAATGCTCACTTGGGTCATGTTTTCACAGATGGACCCCAGGAGTTAGGTGGCCTGCGTTACTGTATTAACTCTGCATCCTTGCGCTTTGTAGCCAAGGATGAGATGGAAAAAGCAGGATATGGCTATCTATTACCTTACTTAAACAAATAAAACTGAGAGGGTGGGGCTTCCCACTTTCTTCATTTCCAGAATAAGAATAGAAGGGATTTATGAAACACTTACTATCTTACTTCAAACCCTATATCAAAGAATCAATTTTGGCACCCCTGTTTAAGCTACTAGAAGCTGTTTTTGAACTCTTGGTCCCCATGGTAATTGCTGGGATTGTTGACCAATCTTTACCTCAGGCAGATCAAGGGCACCTCTGGATCCAGATTGGCCTACTCCTTATCTTTGCAGTGATTGGCGTTTTAGTAGCCTTGATTGCTCAATTTTATTCAGCAAAGGCAGCGGTAGGTTTTGCCAAGGAATTGACAAACGACCTCTATCGCCATATTCTTTCTTTACCTAAGGATAGCAGAGACCGTTTGACAACTTCTAGCTTGGTGACCCGCTTGACTTCTGATACCTACCAGATTCAGACTGGGATCAATCAATTCCTGCGCCTCTTTTTGCGAGCGCCTATTATCGTCTTGGGGGCTATCTTTATGGCCTATCGCATCTCGGCTGAGCTGACTTTCTGGTTTTTAGTTATGGTTGTCATTTTGACGATTGTCATTGTCGGGTTATCTAGACTTGTCAATCCTCTCTACAGCAGTCTCAGAAAAAAAACGGACCAATTGGTTCAGGAAACGCGCCAGCAATTGCAAGGGATGCGAGTTATTCGTGCTTTTGGCCAGGAAAAACGAGAGTTACAGATTTTTCAAACCCTTAACCAACTTTATGCTAGATTGCAAGAAAAAACAGGCTTCTGGTCTAGTTTATTAACACCTCTGACCTATCTGATTGTTAATGGAACTCTTCTCGTCATCATCTGGCAGGGCTATATTTCAATTCAAGGAGGTTTACTCAGTCAAGGTGCCCTCATTGCCCTCATCAATTATCTCTTGCAAATCTTGGTGGAATTGGTTAAGCTCGCCATGCTGATCAATTCCCTCAACCAATCCTATATCTCCGCCAAGCGAATCGAGGAAGTCTTTGCCGAGGCTCCCGAAGATATCCATTCAGAATTAGAAGAAAAGCAAGTTGTGAACGATCAGGTTTTACATGTCCAAGAGTTGACCTTTACCTATCCTGACGCAGCCCAGCCTTCTCTGAGAGACATTTCCTTTGATATGAAGCAAGGACAGATCCTTGGTATCATTGGGGGAACGGGTTCTGGTAAGTCAAGCTTGGTGCAAGTCTTACTTGGACTTTATCCAGCAGACCAGGGGAGCATTTACCTTTATCGAGATGGATGTAGTCCTCTCAATCTTGAACAGTGGCGGTCTTGGATTGCCTATGTGCCCCAAAAGGTCGAACTCTTTAAAGGAACTATTCGTTCCAACTTGACATTGGGTTTCAATCGAGAAGTATCTGACCAGCAACTCTGGCAGGCCTTGGAGATTGCGCAAGCTAAGGATTTTGTCAGTGAAAAGGAAGGACTTTTGGATGCCCTAGTTGAGGCAGGAGGGCGAAATTTCTCAGGCGGACAAAAACAAAGGCTATCTATCGCACGTGCAGTCTTGCGCCAAGCTCCATTTCTCATCCTAGATGATGCGACCTCGGCCCTCGACACCATTACCGAGTCCAAGCTCTTGAAAGCTATCCGAGAAAATTTGCCAAATACAAGCTTAATCTTGATTTCTCAACGGACTTCGACACTTCAGATGGCTGACCAGATTCTCCTCTTGGAAAAAGGTGAGCTCCTAGCTGTTGGCAAGCACGAGGATTTGATGAAGACTAGTCAAGTTTATCGCGAAATTAATGCATCCCAACATGGAAAGGAGGACTAGCATGAAACGACAAACTGCAAACCAGACGCTCAAGCGTTTAGCTAAGGATTTAGCAAGCCATCCCTTCCTCCTTTTTCTGGCCTTTCTAGGAACTATTGTCCAAGTTGGCTTATCAATTTACCTACCTATTCTGATTGGACAGGTCATTGACCAGGTCCTAGTAGCTGATTCTTCACCAGTTTTTTGGCAGATTTTCATTCAGATGATCTTGGTGGTAATAGGAAATACACTGGTACAATGGGTCAATCCTCTCCTTTATAATCGTCTAATCTTCTCTTATACCAAAGACTTGCGAGAGCGAATCATTCATAAGCTCCATCGGTTACCGATTGCTTTTGTGGATCGGCAGGGCAGTGGAGAGATGGTCAGTCGTGTGACCACAGACATAGAACAGTTGGCAGCTGGTTTGACCATGATTTTTAACCAATTTTTCATTGGTGTCTTGATGATTTTGGTTAGTATTTTAGCTATGCTTCAAATTCATCTCCTTATGACTCTTTTGGTCTTGATGTTAACGCCACTATCTATGGTGATTTCACGCTTTATTGCCAAACGTTCTTATCATCTCTTCCAGAAGCAAACAGAGACGAGGGGGATTCAGACTCAGTTGATTGAAGAATCGCTTAGCCAGCAGACTATTATCCAGTCCTTCAATGCTCAAACAGAGTTTATCCAAAGACTGCATGAGGCGAATACCAACTACGCAGGCTATTCTCAGTCAGCCATCTTTTATTCATCAACGGTCAATCCTTCGACTCGCTTTGTCAATGCGCTCATTTATGCTCTTCTAGCTGGAGTGGGAGCTTATCGTATCATGATGGGGTCCACCTTGACCATCGGGCGTTTAGTGACTTTTTTGAACTATGTCCAACAGTACACCAAGCCCTTTAATGATATTTCTTCAGTTCTAGCCGAGTTGCAAAGTGCTCTCGCCTGCGCAGAGCGTGTCTATGCTGTCTTAGAAAGTCCTGAGGTTGTTGAAACAGGTAAGGAAATCTTGACCAGTGACCAAGTACAGGGAGCCATTTCCTTTAAGCATGTTTCTTTTGGATACAATCCTGAAAGGATCTTGATTAAGGATTTGTCTATCGATATCCCAGCTGGTAGCAAGGTAGCCATCGTTGGTCCGACAGGTGCTGGTAAGTCAACTCTCATCAATCTCCTCATGCGTTTTTATCCTATTAACTCGGGAGATATCTTGTTAGATGGGCAATCCATTTATGATTATACCCGAGCATCATTGAGACAGCAGTTTGGAATGGTGCTCCAAGAAACCTGGCTCAAGCAAGGAACCATTCATGACAATATTGCCTTTGGAAATCCTGATGCTAGTCGGGAGCAAGTGATTGCTGCTGCCAAAGCAGCCAACGCAGACTTTTTCATCCAACAGTTGCCACAGGGCTATGATACCAATTTGGAAAATGCAGGAGAATCTCTATCTGTCGGTCAAGCACAGCTCTTGACCATCGCCCGAGTCTTTCTAGCTATCCCTAAGATTCTTATCTTAGACGAGGCAACTTCCTCCATCGATACACGGACAGAGGTGCTAGTACAGGATGCCTTTGCCAAACTCATGAAGGGGCGCACAAGTTTTATCATTGCTCATCGTTTGTCAACCATTCAGGATGCGGATTTGATTCTAGTTTTGGTAGATGGTGATATTGTTGAGTATGGCAATCATCAGGACCTCATGGCTAGAAAGGGCAAGTATTACCAAATGCAAAAAGTAGCAGCTTTTAGCTCTGAATAATCCTTTCTATTTTGAAATCTTATGGACAAAAAAGGTTGCCTTCGGGTGACTTTTTTGTTACAATAGCTAGAAAAAATCAGGGTCTTAGAAGGAGAAAACCAATGAAAGTCTATCAGCATGTAAATATTGTGACTTGTGACCAAGATTTCCATGTCTATTTGGATGGTATCTTAGCCGTTAAGGACTCTCAAATCGTCTATGTTGGTCAAGAGAAGCAAGAGATTATAGATCAAGCTGAGCAGATTATAGACTATCAGGGAGCCTGGGTCATGCCTGGTTTGGTCAATTGCCACACCCATTCTGCTATGACAGGTTTGAGAGGGATTCGGGATGACAGCAATCTCCATGAATAGCTCAATGACTATATCTGGCCAGCAGAAGCAGGATTTACTCCCGACATGACTACCAAGGCGGTCAAAGAAGCTCTAACGGAGATGCTCCAGTCAGGGACAACAACCTTCAACGATATGTATAATCCCAATGGTGTGGATATTGAGCAAATTTATCAGGCAGTTAAGGCTTCCAAGATGCGTTGTTATTTCTCACCTACCCTTTTTTCTTCAGAGGCAGAAACAACTGCTGAGACCATAAGCAGAACACGTGCCATCATCGAGAAAATCTTAGGATATGAAAATCCAAATTTCAAGGTTATGGTAGCCCCACATTCTCCCTACAGTTGTAGTAGAGACTTGCTGGAAGCGAGCTTAGATATGGCAAAAGAGCTGGACATTCCTATCCATATTCATGTGGCGGAGACTAAGGAGGAATCAGGAATTATCCTCAAACGCTACGGCAAACGTCCCTTCGCCTTTCTAGAAGAACTGGGTTACTTAGATCATCCGTCTGTTTTTGCTCATGGGGTCGAATTAAACGAGAGAGAAATGGAACGTTTGGCAACCTCTCAAGTGGCCATCGCTCACAATCCTATTAGTAACCTCAAACTGGCCTCAGGGATTGCTCCAATCATCCAACTGCAAAAAGCAGGAGTAGCAGTCGGAATTGCGACAGACTCAGTTGCTTCCAATAACAATCTAGATATGTTTGAGGAAGGACGAACCGCAGCCCTTCTTCAGAAAATGAAGAGTGAAGATGCCAGTCAATTCCCTATCGAGATAGCCCTCAAAGCTCTGACGATAGAAGGTGCTAAGGTTCTCGGTATGCAAGAACTGATTGGAAGTCTGGAAGTTGGCAAGCAAGCAGATTTTCTGGTCATTCAACCACAAGGGAAAATCCATCTCCAACCTCAGGAAAATATGTTATCTCACCTCGTTTATGCGGTCAAATCCAGTGATGTTGATGATGTTTATATTGCAGGAGAACAGGTTGTCAAGCAAGGCAAAGTTTTGACGGTAGAGATTAAAAAAAATTTCAAAAAAAGTTTGCAAAAATCTTGCATTCTTTTTTTGTCTATGCTATACTTATATACGGTTTGAAAAAACTGCCTAAGACAGTAGGGGAGCTCGACTCATAAAGATCCTACCGAGGACAAAACGTATCATGTAAAAAGAAGCGTATTGTACTTTCGTGTCTAGGTTTGGGCGCGTTTTTCTTTTGGAAAAATTCCCCAAGCAAAATAATTACGGAGGTGAACACACTAATGAGTGAAGCAATTATTGCTAAAAAAGCGGAACTAGTTGACGTAGTAGCTGAAAAAATGAAAGCTGCTGCATCTATCGTCGTTGTAGACGCTCGTGGTTTGACAGTTGAGCAAGATACAGTTCTTCGTCGTGAGCTTCGTGGAAGCGAAGTTGAGTATAAAGTGATTAAAAACTCAATCTTGCGTCGTGCAGCTGAAAAAGCTGGTCTTGAAGATCTTGCATCAGTATTTGTTGGACCATCTGCAGTAGCATTTTCTAACGAAGATGTTATCGCACCAGCGAAAATCTTGAACGATTTTGCTAAAAACGCTGAAGCACTTGAAATCAAAGGTGGTGCAATCGAAGGCGCTGTCGCATCAAAAGAAGAGATTCTTGCACTTGCAACTCTTCCAAACCGCGAAGGACTTCTTTCTATGCTCCTTTCTGTACTTCAAGCGCCAGTGCGCAACGTTGCTCTTGCAGTCAAAGCGGTTGCAGACAACAAAGAAGACGCAGCTTAATCTTAAGCTACGCAGCGTAGCCTAGCTACAAAAATTATTATAAAAATAAAAACTTATTTGGAGGAAATAACAATGGCATTGAACATTGAAAACATTATTGCTGAAATTAAAGAAGCTTCAATCCTTGAATTGAACGACCTTGTAAAAGCTATCGAAGAAGAATTTGGTGTAACTGCAGCTGCTCCTGTAGCTGTTGCTGCAGCTGGTGCTGCTGACGCTGGTGCTGCTAAAGACTCATTTGACGTTGAGTTGACAGCTGCTGGTGACAAAAAAGTTGGCGTTATCAAAGTTGTACGTGAAATCACTGGTCTTGGCCTTAAAGAAGCTAAAGAACTTGTTGATGGTGCACCAGGTGTCATCAAAGAAGGCGTTCCAACTGCAGAAGCTGAAGAAATCAAAGCTAAATTGGAAGAAGCTGGAGCTTCAGTTACTCTTAAATAAGAGGCATATACCAATTAGAATTCGGAATACTATAGTATCAGCCTTTTAGAATCGTGAACACATTTTAGAAACTGATAAATTAATTTAGTTTCCTGCCAAAAACCCTACCAAAAATTAATTTGGCAGGGTTTTTCTTTTTAATAAAAATATTTTGGAGAACAGTTGAATATTGTTCTCCTTTTTTTATTTTCTGGAGGGAAAATGACAAAAGAATTACAATCATCACGCTATATCGTCATTTCATTTTTAGTACGTGAAATGGGAATTGACATTGTTGAAGCCATCTCTCTTATGGCTGAATTAGAAAAAAGTGGCTTGGTTCGCTTGGAATCAAATGGCGATTTAATACTCAAAGAACTTGGAGGAGAGCTATGAAACGAATTACCGCAAATCAATACCAAACTTCAGAACGGTATTATAAATTACCTAAAATTCTTTTTGAGGATGAGAAATATATGGATATGAAACTAGAAGTAAAGGTGGCTTATTCTATTTTAAAAGATCGTTTAGAATTATCTCTCAGTCGTGGTTGGATAGATGAAGAAGGCGCGGTCTATTTAGTATTTTCTAATTCTAAACTGATGAGGCTGTTAGGTTGTTCGAAGTCAAAATTACTGTCCATCAAAAAAAATCTTAAAGAATATGACTTAATTGATGAAGTTCAACAGTCTTCAAGTGAGAAAGGAAGACTAGCTAATAAGATTTATTTAGGGGAATTATCTTCTACCCCAGTAGGTAATTCAAACAGGCCTAGTGTTAAAAAAAGACTAGGGCAGGTTGAAAATGAAACGGCCCCCGTCTCACATTCAGCCCCTAGTGAGACTGAAGTTAGTGAGACTAAATATAGTGAGACTGATTCTTTATTTATTGAGGATGAGGAGGATAGGAATACTCAACCTATATTGAAAAGAAAAGTAGAAAAGGTCACAAAATATGATCGAGATTATATTTGGGGATTGGTACAAGATCAATTTAGACGAGAGGGTTTTTCTGAAACAGCCAGTGAAATTGCTATGACTGATTTTGAGAGAATCTATCAGTATGCTCTAGATAATGTCCGCTTTGTTAGACGTGCGGAAGTGCTTGCTGAATTTGTGTTTAACGGCTTGTATTCTGTTTGGAATAACCGTGTTAGAAAAGGAGGTGGTTAAATGTCGCCAATCGAGTGGATATTAGTTATGCTCATTTTCATTTCAAGTGGTTTGACTCTTTGGACATTAATAGTCGATCAGAAAGGGGTAATCAAGAAATGAAATTTATTGATTTATTTTCAGGTATCGGTGGTTTTCGACTAGGAATGGAAAGTGTCGGACACGAATGTATTGGATTTTGTGAGATTGATAAATTTGCTAGAGAATCTTATAAATCCATTTTTCAAACGGAAGGAGAAATAGAATTTCATGACATACGAAATGTTTCAGATGATGAATTTAAAAAACTTAGAGGGAAAGTCGATATCATCTGTGGGGGATTCCCTTGTCAAGCATTTTCAATCGCAGGAAGACGATTGGGATTTGAAGATACTAGAGGAACTTTGTTCTTTGAAATTGCTCGGGCGGCCAAACAAATCCAACCACGTTTTCTTTTTCTTGAAAATGTTAAAGGCCTACTCAATCACGATAAGGGACGGACGTTCACCACAATCCTTACCACACTTGATGAGTTGGGGTTTGATGTTGAGTGGCAGGTGCTTAACAGTAAGGATTTTGGCGTTCCCCAAAACAGAGAGAGGGTGTTTATTATCGGACATTCTAGAAAGAAAGGTATCAGACTCTTATTTCCTTTCAGACGAGAAGGTCAAGCAACTAACTCTGAGATTTTAAAAACATTAGGAAATTTGAATCCATCAAAAAGTGGAATGAGCGGTAAAGTTTATTATTCAGAAGGTCTTGCGCCAACCTTAGTTCGTGGGAAAGGAGAAGGATTTAAGATTGCGATTCCTTGTATGACACCAGACAGATTAGACAAGAGACAAAATGGTAGACGCTTTAAGGAAAATCAAGAGCCGATGTTTACTTTAAATACTCAGGATCGTCATGGCATTGTCGTTGTTGGAGATTTACCCACTAGCTTTAAGGAGACCGGTCGCGTCTATGGAAGTGAGGGCTTATCTCCAACACTGACTACGATGCAAGGAGGAGATAAAATTCCCAAAATACTGATTCCAGAACCAATCCAATTTTTAAAAGTCAGGGAAGCAACTAAAAAAGGATACGCTCAAGCAGAGATTGGAGATTCAATCAATTTGGAAAGACCAAGTTCTCAGTATCGGCGTGGTAGAGTTGGAAAAGGTATAGCGAATACGTTAACAACTAGTGGTCAAATGGGAGTAGTAGTGGGTAGCTATGAAGGAGAAGATAAACAAGTTTATCATGTAGCTGGTGTCTTGATAGATGGACAATTTTACCGTCTGAGGATACGACGAATCACTCCTAAAGAGTGTTTTCGCTTGCAGGGCTTTCCTGATTGGGCTTTTGAAGCTGCGAGAAAAGTCTCTAGTAATAGTCAGCTCTATAAACAAGCTGGTAATAGTGTAACCGTTCCTGTGATTGCCGCGATCGCAAAGAAATTAAAAGAAATTGAGGAAAAAGATGAAAGCATTAAATAAAGAATCAATACTAGATTGTGATGAATTAGAAACAGAATTACATGATGCAGAAATCAAACAGCTGGATGAACAATTATTTTTGATGCCCAATTATCCATGTGAGTTTGAAGTAACATTTTTAGATGATTACCATAAAAAACACAACTACCCACTATTTTACGAGTCCTATCTTCAAAACGTTATGGAATTCCTTGAAAGTCAAGACATAAAGAATGGGGTTGATGCCTTTGTAGATGATCATCAAAATCTTGTTTTTGTTTTATATGGACAAGGCTATCGAGCCGAGGGAGAAGAGGGAATACTTACAACCCAAGTAACTGTAAAAGCTTATGATGAAGACAAGAAATCGATTAACTTCTCAAATTCATTAGATTCCTTAATCGTCTCAGAATATCAAATGGAACCGAATCTTTGGGAGGTCTCCCATGATTGATCTCTATCTAAGTAAAAATAGCCAAAGAAATCAACTTCTTTTGGATTTCTTTCAAAAGTATGGCATCGAGGTGTCTTGTCATTCGATTTCTGAAATGACAAAGGATAAATTAATTGAGATGATGAGCTATTCTTCAGATTGTTTTGAGTTTCTATCACCCAATTTATTACGATTTAAGAACCGTGACAATCTAAGATTAACGGATTTCATTGAAATGATATTAAAAAATCCTGAACTATGCATCAGGCTTCCTCTTGCGGTTTCAAATAAGAGAGTTTATCCAAATCTGAATTTGGAAGAGGCTAGAGCTCTATTGCCAAGAGATACGAAACAATTGATTTACATGGCACAAACACATTATTTATCTAGTTAAAGGAGAAGCAATATGGCTGAACGATTTTGGGAGAACTTGTCCATTATTTTGGCTGAAAGAAATATTAGCTGGATTGAGTTAACCAGAAAAATGTTTGCAGGAGAGTTTCACTATCCAAGTGAATTGAATCGTTTGTATCAAAAAATACGCCACTACAAGATGGAACAACGAATGCCTCAAAGTCCATGGGTAGAAAGGATTGTGCAGGTATTAGATTTAGATTATGAAGATTTATTTCGGAGGTAACT